>JADZEO010000128.1 GCA_020850475.1 Bdellovibrionales bacterium
CCTTACTTTAAGCAGTTCAGTAACGGCTATTCCAGCTATCGGCTTCGCCCGGTTGATCTCGCCAAGGTCGAAGCTGGACAGACCGAGCTTCTGTGGGTTGGCGAAATCGCCAAAGCCTGTGGACATCATCTTGCTGCGCAGTCTTTAGCTCCATCTGCCATGTCGGCATCGGGTACAACGTCGCCCGCCGGGGCTCGGTAGTGAAGCGGATCTCGAGTGAGAGCTTTTATTCCACCTGGCCAATCCAAGCTTTGAGATAGCGTCCTTCGGGAAAATTCAGACGGATCGGGTGATCCGGGGCCTGGCATCCTCGCGCCAGCCAGCGGACACGACGCCCGCTGCGCTGTTCGGCCTTCTGCAAAACTTCAATCATGTCCTCATCACTCAAATGATGGGAGCAAGAACAAGACACCAACAATCCGCCGCGACTCACCTTCTCTAGGGCTCCGGCGTTCACCTTGAGGTATCCACGCAGACCCGCTCCATGATCCTTCTTGCTCTTAATGAAAGCTGGCGGATCACAAATCACGACGTCGCACTCGGGAAGTGACCCGAGACGCTCGACGATATCAACTTCGTGAGTCGTCACCTGCGAGGTCCAGGGCAAAACATTTTGCTTGGCCAGAGCCAAGGCAGACTCTGAGGCATCTGCTAGGTGAACTTCACATCCTCGTCCTTGGGCTTTAACAGCATGAGCGATTTGGGCTCCCCATTGCCCCACATAACAAAACAAGTCGAGCACGCGAAGATCTTGAATTGTGATTGCTGGCAGATAGCGCAGCAGAAGTTCCACATTGCTCGCTTGATCAAAAAAGAAACCGGTCTTTTGCCCACCCACCAATTCCACTTGAAAGGGAATTCCACCCTTGCCGTCCCCTGAACGCATCTGCGCAACAAATGGTTCGGTCACCGAAGGAGCCTGACTTCCCAGTTGGAGGACCTGTGGGTCTTGCTGCTCGAGTCCTTCGAGTTTGCGACTACCGACATCGCGCCGAACCACCACCGTCGTGTGGTCGGCATGAACTCCCGTCGCCCGCTCACACCAAGTTCGAACCCACTCGCTGGGATCCGCCAGCGCCGCTTCGATTCCTGCGGTCAACATTTGCAAGACCAAAACCTGCTTGAGACCCTCTGGATCTACAAACCGGTCAATGACCAATCCGGGTAGGTCATCGGCTTCGCCAAATAACAAGCGCTGTGAGTAGGGTCTAAGCCCCAGCTGATCGCGATATGCGCCCGCCCGTACGACTTGCTCGGCGAGGACCTCGGGTTTCCAGGGCTCAAGGTCCTGGGCACGTCGTGAAAGTGTGCGAAAGGCAATCAGTGAATGGGGATTGCCATATCCTCGCGCGAGAATTTGCCCCCGCTCGTCACGCAGCTCCACCGGCCCCCCTGGTGCCACGCCCTTCGGACTGGCCGTGAGCTCGTTAGCAAACACCCAAGGATGGCCAGCATGAAATCGTCGACCGGCTTTTCCACTGAGTGTCCACGTCGTGACTTTCAAAGATTTCCTCTCTTTAGTTAAGGGAATAGGCGTCGAACCACTTTGTTGTAGCAAGAAGCATCCGCGTGCTGGTCATCGATGAATTCCGATTCCAAACACCCAAATCGGCCTGAGTCCGTCGCGTCTAGGACAACAAATTCCTTTTTCTTGAGATATTCGATGAACTCATCCCGCGCAACGATAAAATTACTAGGATTTTTGAGGTTCTTCAGTTGTTCGACGACACCCGGAACCACCGGCGGTAAAAACGCCAGCACTCGCCCCCCTCGTTGCCGAAACGCTCTGGTCAATTCAGCGGTTTGGTCCAGGATCTCTGTCTTAAACTCAAATTTACTTTGGTACGGCGGCAAAAAACGATGGAGTCGGACTTCCGACTCACGACGAAGATAAGCATAGGTGTTACTGCCATCTGGCCGATATCCATTGCACTGACCGGGATACAACAACAAGAAGTCCCTTCCCTCTTCTTCCCCCATCGGACAGCGATAGGGTTGCGACTCCCAAACCTTGGCGATCCCCACCTGTGCCGTGGTCAGTTGATATTGTATCCAGTTCAAGGACAAACGCGCATTGTTCAGGGAAAATAGCGAAGGAAAATCAAATTGCGACGCCACCTGGAGGGCCGACTCTGGGAGGCCGTTGAGGAGGTCTACCACTGGCTGCTCGCAGGCGGAAAACCTATGCAAAAACTCCTTGAATAAATCGATGCTCACTACAATCGTCTCAAGGCGCGGAAATTGTGCCAGGATATACTGCAATTCCTCGACCAGACACGTCGGAGGATTTGCTTCTGAAGCCAAGTTGTAGAACGGCTGGGGCAAACGGCCGAAGTCCCGAAAGCCGAAAGATCGCGACGATCCCAGCACGATTGTTTTTAATTCGTCTCGCTGCCGATGGATCAAATAGTATTTGTAATTGCGGGTTAAATTACCGGTCTGCACCACCCCGCGGGTCTGGACCTGCCAATCGTAGGCGTCGAGAATAAACGACCGCCCCGCCGCCGCCAGCAATTGAGCGTTGCTGATCACCACAACGCCAAGACCGAGAATGAGGATGGACAAAACGACTACCAAATATTGCTTCATATCACTGCCATCAAAATTGGAAGTACAAAAATTTTGAATTCACACTGATGCTCAGGATGGCGAACACCCCCATAAGACCAATCCCAATTGCTAATAGCAGTGGGTAGCGAATCGCCACCGGAGCTGAAATTCCGGCATCCATCAGTTGAAATCGGCCCAATCGTGAAAATACCTGTCCAGTATTTGGAAAAAAAGCCGTTACGAGGAAAGCGCCAGCAAGGTAGACCCAGCACAAAGGATTGGCGGAAAAAATGTCAACTTCGCCTGCCATCATCGCAGAAACAACCAATTTCGCCTGAGCCCAACTATTCGATCGAAAAATCGCCCAGCCAAAAACCACCAAAGTAAAGGTTACCAATTGGCTCAAGCGCAAATGCAGATAGGCATTGCCTATCCGAAACGGATATTGGCTCACCTTTCGATGTACCATCAGCAACACCCCATGGTAGGTTCCCCAGATTACAAAAGTCCAATTGGCCCCATGCCACAAACCGCCCAAGGCCATGGTGACCAGCAGATTGCGATTGACCTTCCAGCGGCTGGAGCGGTTGCCCCCAAGGGGAATGTAAAGGTAGTCGCGCAGAAATCGCGAAAGCGTCATATGCCAACGGCGCCAAAAATCTTGAATACTAACCGCTTTGTAGGGGGATTCAAAGTTCGGCGGAATCCGAAAACCACAGAGAGCGCCAAGTCCCACGGCCATATCTGAATATCCGGAAAAGTCGAAATACAGCTGAAAGGTGTAGGCTAAAACTCCCTGCCAAGCAGCGATGAGACCTGGTTCGCCAATCAAACTATTGAAGAACCCATCCGCAAAGTCGCCCAGACTGTCGGCAATAACGGTCTTCTTAAACAAGCCGACAATGAAGACCGACAAGCCAACGGCAAATTTGTCAGTGAGGTATTCACGCCAACGAAAGTCTTTTACTTGCGGAAAAAATTCGTCGTGCAAAACGATTGGACCGGCAATGAGTTGCGGAAAGAAACTAATGAATAGTGGAAAATACTTCCGGTCCATGGCCTTGATCCCGCCTTTATAGGCTTCGATCAGACAGGCCAGTTCTTGAAAGGTAAAAAAGGAAATCCCGAGAGGAATAAAGACCATCTCTTCCGACAAAGGCATCCCGAGCAAGGCGCGATATGTGTTCTCCACAAATACGCGATACTTAAAGTACGCAATCCCCCCCAAATTAAAACAGACACCCAACACGACGGCGAGCGTTCGCCCACGGGCTCCGAAGTGACCGTATACCAAAATCGTCAACAACAGGAGGTTGGCCACCAAGGAGACATAAAATATCGGTGCGTAGAGAAAATTCCAGTAAGAATAAAAGAAAACTGAAGCTAGGGTTAGATAGCTCCAAGCCCAGCGGGGCCGGTCGATCCAGTGAAAGGCATAAAAGCCCACCAGCGTCAGAGGTAAGAACAAGAAAATAAACTCGTGGGAATTGAACAGCATTTCAGCTTTTTATAATACACAATGTGCCGATGGGTGTACCTAGGGCCGAGACTATTTAGGTCTTGGTATTAACACCTACCAAGTTGATTGCGGTCCCCGCCCAAAGTCAGTGCCGCAACTCCCAGCCCGAAGGCTTGGAACCGATGGGGCGTCTGGCCTTGGAGGTTTCATTTAGTTAGAATGATAGCCAAGGAGATTCTCATGGAGACCGAAAAAGCTTGTATTAGTTGTGGTATGCCCCTGAAGGAACGCGCCCATTACCCTCTTGGCGACAGCAATAAAAACTATTGCGTTCACTGCGCCAATAAAGACGGGTCAATGAAGTCGTTTGAAGATGCCCTAGTGGGGATGACTGAGTTTATTGTCGACAAGTCCGGAGCCACCGAATATGAGGCCCGCCGCAAAGCTTACTCGATTCTAATGCAAAATCCTGCCTGGAAGAATCGCAAGAGCTCCTAAATCGCAGTGGTCTTTTTCTTAGCGGTATCACTGTCGACCACCGACCTTTCTTCAGCGCCATTCGAGCGGCCAAATAAAAAGAGTCGCTTGCCTTTACTCACCTTGGACTGAGTTTGCTCGGTGTTGGTCGACAGCGAGCGCTCGACAATGTTCTTCATCTCCTCAAAGACGCGCGCCATGTCTTGATCGGTCAACTTGCCTTCGCCCAATCGACGTAAGGTCGCCTCCAGCCCCAAATGGAGATTCTCCATCAGCAAGCCGACCTCGTGCCGCCGTCGGTTCTCGGCGATCTTAGCCTGAATTTCCCACTGTTCGTCGATCCGCTTTTGTTCTGTCTTGCGCCACTTTTCAAGCTCACTATCCATTTGCTCCCGGCGCAGTTCGTACTCACGCTGGGCTTTGGCCAATATCTCTTCTTCGCGTTCCTTGGCCTGAAGAAAAATCTTTTTGGCATCGTCACGAGCTTGATCACGTTCCTGAACCGCCTGCTTAAGAGCACTTTGCGCCTCAAGCTTGAGGCTTTCAACTTCTGCCAATTGAGCCTTCCGGAGATTCTCAACCTCTTGATGAACCTTGTTATTTTGACTCTGCAATTCCTTTTGTTGCATCAACACGAAGTCCGCCGCCTCATGCCGGGCGGTCTCCTGAATTTGCAAATTCCGTTCTTCTTGCTCGCGAATGAGTTGCTCCACGGTCATTTTTGTTTGCGCCATTAAGTCTTTAGCGTCGGCCTGCGCTTTGACTCGCAACTCATTGATCAGTCGTTGAGACTGGCCGATAAGTTCATTCGCTTCTTCCTGGGCTTTGCCCTTAATCTGATTGGCTTTGTCACGCGCCGAAGCGATGATTTGCGCTCCCTCGGTTTCTCGGGCTTTCACAATCACGTCGGCTTTTTTGTGCGCCTCGTTGTAAATGACGGTGAGCTCATCTTCGGCTTCGGCCCGCATCTTGAGCGAGCGTTGGTGAGCTTGATCCAAAATCACTTCGCCTTCGGCATGAGCTTTTTCTTTAATCGCCTCAGCCTGCCGGTTAGCTTCATTTAGGATTTTGGCGGTTTCTTGATTGCGAGCTTCGGCCGCCTTGACCTTAGCCTCTTGCACGACCTTGGCTTCATACCGACGGGCTTCGTCGACCATTTTCTGCGCCTGCCCCTGAGCAACCTCCACCAAACTTTGAGCTTTTTGTTCGTGGCTCATTACAATTTCAAGCGCACGAGAATCGGCTACCTTAAGCATCTCCTCAATTTCGCCATTGGTCTTTTGCTGGGCTTCCTGATAGAGCTTTTCAACTCTGACCATTGCTTCGCGCTCAATGACCAGTCCCCGCTCACGACTCTCGTCAACCAGTTTCGCTGACTCCGCCCGAGCTGCCGCCAGAATTGCTTCCGCCTGGCCTCTGGCCTGGTCTACCAAATGGTCCGCCCCGGCCTGCGCATCGCGGTGGCGAATCAAGAGTTGCTCGTGGGCATCGCGAAGAAGGTCGTTCACTTGCTTGTCAGCTTGCGACCGCACTTGCTCAGCTTCCTTTTGCGCACCCTGCAAGAGCGACTCAATCTCCATCGCGGCTCGTTGCCGTACTTCACTCTCATGAACTTTGGCCTCTTCGACGACATTCTTGGCCTGCTCGTCCGCATAGGACTTGATTTCGAGGGATGCTGCCTGGGCTTTGCGAATCAAAGTGTCTGCCTCACCCTGAGCCTGATCGCGAATCGCGGCGGCTCGATCTTGAGCATTCAGCACTATCTTTTCCGCCGAGTCCTCGCTGGCAGAAACCAATTGCGAGGACCTTTCGCGAGCATTTACAATCAGGCCCTGCGCTTCGATTTCAGCATCCTTGCGCAACTGCAATACCTTTTGGTCGGCAAGACTCAATCTTTCGTTGGCCGTGCGTTCCGAAGTTTCCAGAAGTTGCGCTGCCTTTTGTTCGTATTCATGAAGCAAAGCCCGCCCCTGATCATGAGCTTGTTGGCGAATGGCTTCAACATCTCGCTGAGCTTGAGTGAGTAGTCGTTCTCGATTTTGCTCACCCGTTTCTTTGGAGCGCTTGATGATCTCCTCGGCCTTCACCTTTGCGGCTTCCAATATTTTGGCGGCCGAGGCTTCAGCTTGGGCTTCGGCCCCACGAACCATTTCGACTCTGAGGCGTTCGACATTTTCTTTGAGCTTGCGCTGATCTTCCTCGATCTTTTGTTTGCCTCGCTCCAGCTCTTGAAACTCCTGGTCGAGTCCTCGGCGAGCCTCTGAGGTCAGCTGATCCGCCTGAGTTTGCGCCGTCGCAATGACCTCACTTGCTTCTTTAAGGTGCAATTGTCGCTGGGACTCAGCCTCGGCAATTATCCTTTCAGCTTGTTCTTGGGCAGAGGTAATGATCTCGTCGGCTTTGTCATAGGCCGAGCTCTTAATGGCGTCGCACTCTTTTTTGGCGTCCATCACGCTGTCATTGATCTGTCGAATCTTAGTTGTCTCAAATTCCTTGGCTCGCTCAGCGGCTTCTTGTACGAGCCTCTGCGGTCCCAGGTCTTCATCAAAGGCTTGAACGAACAAATCGATTTGCAACTGAAAGTCAGCCGCGCCTAAGGAGATCTTGTCGCCTGGACAATAGTGGAACGGAACATCGGCGGGAATGGATTTGCCGTTGACCTTGGTTCCCCCCTCAGACTTTTGGTCAGTGAGCCAAATCTGGTTTTGCACGCAAGAAACAACGAGGTGGCGCTTATCAACCCCTTCACCCTTAATGACCACCGGAAGTTTGGGCATCGACCCGATCGTAAATTTGTCGAGAGGGACAAAGGCCGACCTCATATCACCGTCAGCCATAACCCGCACGCGGAAAAGCTTCCCCGTCTTAGTTTGAAGCGCTTGATCCATCCATCCCCCTAAAAGACTTCCCACTCTCTAGATTGTCAGATTGTAAAGGTGGCAAGATATGTGCCGCGACCCACAATGCGACTGCCCTTTCTCTATCGGCATCCGTCGTTAGTTTTGAATGTGATTTCACAGGGAAATCGCGATTCCGATCAGCGGTCGAATCACCAGCGATTTGCGGGTATAAATTTGGCGTTTTTTGCTCAAATGTCTGACATCGTCAAGGAACTGACCAGGAGAGTTGTACTCAGCCCTGTCGTAATAAAATTTCTTTGAGCAGTTGCTCGGGGTTGTCAAAACTCCGAAAAGCATAGGTCGCTTTAAGAAGAGCCTGCTCACCTGGACTCAAGTCGGCGCACTGGCCCAAGTGCCTGACCCGTTCCCAGTAGGCGTAGCCAAAGGTGAGAGCTGCCGCAACTGAGATGTTAAAACTCTGGGCAAATCCGTGCATGGGCAAAAAGAACGCCCCATCAGCGAGATCTTGCATCTGACGACTGACACCATCTTTTTCATTGCCGAAGACCACGGCGACCTTTTGCTTAAAGTCCACCTCTTGAATCGGCACTGCCGCTTCCAAACTCGTCACCAGTACTCGATATCCCGACGCGCGCAAACTCTCAACACAATCCGCCGCTCGAGCAAAGCGCTCCACCTGAAGCCACTTATCGGTTCCTTGAGTTACGCGGTTGGCAGCCTTAAAACGGCTTTCTTGATTTTCGACGATATTGAAGCGAAAAAAACCAAAGGCTTCCGCCGACCGCATGACCGCACTGACGTTCCCGCGATCATAAATCCCCTCGAGTACGGGGACTAAGGACTGGCAGCGACCGGCACAAACCTGAGTTATTTTTGTTTGTCGAGATTCTGTCAGCCGGCTCCCTAGCAACTCCCAAATTTGGGCCGCGGTAAACGAGTTTCCGCCAATGACAATCGGCTCGCGCACAAAAGCTCGCCTGCGGACCGCAACTTCCACTAAATCTTGGGAGACTTCGCTTTCATCAACCATGGACAACCAGTATTAACATTTCAACAAAAAAGCAATGCTTAACCTCGTGATCCTCTGCTAGAGTGCCTTTCATGCCAAGAGTGAGCGTCGTAATTCCAACTTTTAATCGCCTCAGCACCCTGCCCAGGGCCATCGCTTCGGTGGAGGCGCAGAGCTTTCGCGACTGGGAACTACTGGTGGTTGACGACGGTTCCACCGACGGAACCGGTGACTGGCTTCACCAACATCCGCTTTTTTCCGGCGAGGCTGCTCGCGGGCGAGTCCTCGTCTCCCCACAACTTGGCGTGAGTCGCGCGCGAAATCTTGGCATCCTTCACTCGCACGGCGAGTGGCTGGCCTTTTTAGATTCCGACGATGAGTGGCTCGCCGACAAACTCCTCTGCCAACTCAACCTGGCCGGTCAACTGCAGGTCCCTCTTATTCACGCCAATGAAATCTGGATTCGCAATGGTGTTCGGGTCAATGAGTGTAAACATCACGCCAAAGGGGGTGGACGCATCTTTTCGCAAGGTGTTCCTCGCTGCGTGATTTCTCCCTCGGCCGCTCTCCTCCGTCGCGATCTGTTGTCGACGGTTGGGTTGTTCAATGAGGCCTTTCCAGTGTGCGAAGACTATGAACTTTGGCTGAGAATCACCTCGGAGTTTGACGTTGGATTTGTTGAAACCCCACTGATACGCAAGTTTGGGGGACACGCCGATCAACTTTCTCGCCGCTACCACGCCATGGATTATTGGCGGGTGAAGGCCCTCCTGCCCTGGGTTGATAGCCATCGCCTTACTGAAGGTGAACGCCAGCTGGTTAAACAAACCATCAAAAAAAAATGCGAGATATTGGTCAAGGGCTACGAACGGCACGACAACCGAGAAAACCTGGCGGAAATCCGCGAGGTTCTGCAGCTTTTCTGACATGTTCTCCGTCTAGACACCCCAATCCCCCTCTAGCCTCCTCTATTTGAGCTAAATCTGGTCGGCAATTTGCAATTCTATGAGGGTGTGAAACGGCTGGTAATGCATTTATGCCTCATTTTGATTCTGTTGGTCACTTTCGGGTGTGAACCCCCGGGAGCTAAGTCAGTCGTGCCGAAAGACCCGCCGGATACCAATACTGAAGTTCTTGGTGTCGCTGGTCCCATCGACCGCCTCGAGAGCTGGGCTTTCTCTTTTGATCGTCTCACTTTGGGTCA
The DNA here is from genome assembly GCA_020850475.1 of Bdellovibrionales bacterium. Lineage (GTDB taxonomy): Bacteria > Bdellovibrionota > Bdellovibrionia > Bdellovibrionales > UBA1609 > JADZEO01. The sequence goes on from JADZEO010000128.1 coordinate 9,561, forward strand.
GTCGGTGAACGGGTTCCAAGTTGATTTTAAGACCAATCAAATCCACTACAACATCAATTGTGATGGTTCACCGGAAGAAGCCACAGAACCACTTCCCAGTGAGATTTCTTCGGTCATCCAACAACTCTTTTCAACTGAAGAGATTTGCCAGTTGAATTATGAAATCCCGCCCGACATGCCTGTTTGTATGGCGATGATGCTCCCGTTGGCCACAGTTGATCTCGCCAGTGGCGAGTCGCTTGCCTTGAACCGTGCCGGTGGCTCCATTTGCTATCAATCGATCAATTACTTTTGCAAAAAAGAAGCTGAAGAAGAATTCATTCAGCGACTTGAAGACCTTCAGAGTCTAGCTCCGCAGGTGTGCCCACCGCAGGGCCTTCCGACCCGCTAAACCTGCAACCACCAATCACTTCAAAAGGGATTCCGCGTGAGATCCCGCGTGATATTTTTTTGATGGGCTTCCAGAGTGCCGCCGCCAATTTCGAGCAGCTTGGCGTCACGCCACAAGCGCTCAACCACGTACTCACCGACATAACCGTAGCCACCCAAAACTTGGATTGCACGGTCGGCAACATTTTTCCCCATCGCTGTCGCGACCAGCTTGACCCCATCGCTGTCCAGACGCTGACCATGAGAGCCGATGTCCATCATGCGGGCGGTGTTGTAAACATACGTCTTAGCGGCCATGTACTCAGCGTAAGAGTCACCAATGTGTTTTTGAATCTGGCCGAAAAAGTTCAAGGGCTTGCCAAAGGCTTCCCGCTCCTGGGCGTACTTGTTCATGATTTCCAAACTGCGCCGACCAATGCCAATGCTCATGGCCGCCAAAGTCAGCCGCTCAATCTCTAAGTTCTTCATCATGTGAACCATGGATTCGCCCTCGGCTCCCACCAAGGCCGAGACCGGCACTTTACAATCCTGAAAAACCAGTTCAGCGGTATTTGATCCCCGCATCCCCGCTTTGTCCTTGATCTTCTGGCCCACGGAGTATCCCGCGTGAGAGGGATCCACGAGGAAAGTCGAAACCTGTGGACGCCCCTTGGTCTCGCCCGAAATTGCGTACAGCAACACAAGATCCGCCGGCGTTTTCTCTTCGTCAACTGTACCGTTGGTGATCCACATCTTGCGACCGTTGATCAGGTAGTGATCACCTTTACGAACAGCGGTGGTCTTCATGCCCATGACATCGGTGCCAACGTGAGGCTCCGACATGGCCATACAACCCACCCACTCACCACTGCACAATTTAGGCAGGTACTTTTGTTTTTGCTCGTGAGAACCATTTTGCGCCAAGTTGTTAAGGCACAGCATCGCGTGCGCGAGGTAGGCCAAAGCAAATCCAGGATCGCTGGCTGATAGCTCTTCGTGGACAATCGCCGCAGCCACGGCATCTTGCCCCGACCCACCGTACTGCTCCGGAACGGTTATTCCAAGCAAACCCAGCTCGCCCAATTTACGAAACAAAGACAAATTGAACAGCTCGCGACGATCAAACTCAAGAGCTTGAGGTTCAACCTCAGCTTCAACAAATTCTCTGACCATTTGTCGCAGCATTTTATGTTCTTCGGTGGGATTAAACAGGTCAAATTTCGCCACGTCCGCCACAGGCACTCCTCGGGTTATGATCGGCGCTCATGCTAAAATGAGAGGGAAAGAGGGTCAACTCCCCCTTTTGAAATAGCCCTTGGCCCTCGAATGAATCGCCCCCGCGGCCCCTAACTACGCACATCGTCACCGCAGCTCTGGCGCCACTCTAACGCCCCATTTTAAGGGCAGCCGTCGACTTGCCCACAGTTCAAACACCTAAAACACCCGCCCGGTGCCGAACCTTCATGGCCGCAATTGGGGCAACGCAAGCGAGAGCCCGCTTGCGAGAGCGAGTCGCTTCCGGTCAAGGGTTGCACCGCCTTGCTGCCATCGCGGTAAATTGCGATCGACTTTAAGCCCAAGCGCCAAGCCTTCATGAGAAGATCACCAATGTCTGCGGTGGTCGCCGCATGGGGTAGGTTGACAGTTTTGGAAATTGCGCCGCTCACAAAGGGTTGGACCGCGGCCATCATTTCCAAATGAGCTTCGGCTCGTATAAAGCGCTGCCCGTCGCGGCTGGCGACCGCACCATCAAACACCGGCAGGTGATGAGGCTTGAGCAGCGAAGCTTTTTCGAGATGACCAAACTTCATCAGGTCATCCAAAATTGTCCGCCGTTGATCAGGTCCGTATCCCAATTTTTTTAGTGCCATCTCGACGGCGAGATTCTGTTGAATAATGATCCCACCGCCCACTAGTTTCTTGGCTTTTAAGAGTGAGTACTCGGGTTCAATCCCGGTGGTTTCACAATCCATCAAAAACCCGATGGTCCCGGTGGGAGCAATTGCCGTTAACTGCGCGTGGCGCAGTCCCGTGGTGGCGATGAGACGCTCGGCCTGTTCGAACCGTTCGACCAAACGCAGGCGCAGTTTTTCCGGCACTGCCAAATTCTCGGCAATCATTTGCGCGGATGCGCGCTGCTTGGCCACTACCGCACCAACCGACTCGCGGTTGGCATTAAAGGCCATGAATGCTCCCCGGACCTGGGCCAACTCGGCACTCACGTTCAAGGCCTCAGCCTGAAGCCAGGCGGCCAGTGCGCCGGCCCAACCGCGGCCCTCCTGGGAATCATAAGCGAGCCCCAGCCGCAGCAGGAGTCCCCCCAAATTAGCAAAGCCCAGACCCAGTGGACGAAAACGATGACTGTTGAGGGCCACTTCTTCGGTGGGGTAGCTCGAAAAATCCACCAGCACTTCTTGCGCGACAATCAGGAGTCGAATGGCCTGAGTAAAAGAGGGTAAATCCCACTCGCCGGTCGACTCATTAAGAAAGCGGGCCAAATTAATCGAGGCCAGATTACAGGCGGTATCATCGAGGAACATAAACTCAGAACAAGGATTACTCGCTCGAATAGGACCTTCCGCCCGACAGAGGTGGGCAGCTTGAATCGCCGACTCAAACTGCAAGCCCGGATCTCCACACTGCCAGATCGCTTCGAGAATGGCTTGCCATACCTCTTGGGCCCGCCAGGTTTCAAGCACCGCTCCAGTGGTGCGCGCCCTGGTTGACCAAGATTGGTTTGCTTCTACCGCCTTCATGAAATCATCCGGCACGCGCAAGGAGTTGTTGGAGTTTTGTCCCGAGACCGTGCGATAGGCTTCGCCGTCAAGGCCGCCAGAGAATCCGGCATTCAAGAGAGCTCGGACTTTTTCTTCTTCGCGCTGTTTCCAGCGCACAAAGTCCATGAGGTCAGGGTGATCCATGTCGAGGCAAACCATTTTAGCGGCGCGGCGAGTGACTCCACCGGACTTGGTTGCCGCGGCTCCCTTGTCGAGCATTTCGAGAAAGGCAATTAAGCCGGAGCCCGTGCCCCCGCCGGGAATTTTTTCTTGTTTCCCTCTCACCGATGAAAAGTTGGTGCCAGAACCAGAACCATACTTAAAGACCCGCGCTTCTTTTCCGGCCAAATCATGAATGCTCTGGAGTGAGTCTTCGACTTTGAGAATAAAACAGGCCGACGACTGAGGATACTCGTAAGCATTCGTGGTTGCCACCACTTGGTAGGCGGACTCATCCCACCGCCAGGCTTGACTCTCACCTTTGATTTTGTAACGCGCAAACAATCCGCAATTAAACCACACCGGGCTATTAAAGGCGGCCATCTGGCGGACCAAGAGATAACGAAGTTCATCCAAAAAATGATGCTCATCGGCTGCCGAGAGAAAGATTCCTTGTTTGGTGCCTTGTTCGGCAATCGTCAGCGCCACTCGATCAATCAGCTGGCGCACTGAAGTCTCACCGCCTTTGCCGCCCGGAACGCCTTCTCGGCGAAAGTACTTAGAGGCCGCGATATCGATCGCCTCTTGACTCCAAAATGACGGGGCCTCGATGTTGTCGAGTTCGAACAACACCTCGCCGCGATCATTCAAAATTCGAGATTTCCTTGGGACCCAAGAAATTCCCGCATAGGGGCCGGCGCCCGGCTGGGTCCATCGTCGCTGGAATTTAATGCCCTTCTCCGGCATTTTGCACCTCTGCTCAATTGTATGGCGAGGGAAAGTCCTCCTTCAATGACATATTGCTTCGTCCATTGAATTTTGTCGGCTGGACCTGGAAGGTGGGGCATGTCTTCCACACTGACTCAACCCACAAAATCACGGCCGATCTATTTGGATTCAAATGCCACGACTCCCGTGTGGCCTGAAGTCGCGGCCGCCATGTTGCCGTTCTTAAATGAAGAGTTTGGCAATCCCGCCAGCGCGACTCATTCTTACGGATGGGCGGCCAAACTGGCGATCGATAAGGCCCGCTCGCAGGTCGCCCGACTCATCGGAGCCACGCCAAGTGAAATCATTTTTACCAGCGGCGCCACCGAGAGCAACAACCTCGCTATTCTGGGAACCGTCTTGCGATATCGAGAGCAGACTCCCCACGTGATTACCTCCAATGTCGAACACAAAGCCGTGCTCGATGTTTGCCGGCAAGCCGAAACGCTTTTTGGTGCTGAACTCACCATCATACCCGCAGATCGCTTTGGACAAGTGTCGCTGAAGGCCGTTCAGCAAGCGACTCGCCCCAATACCCGGCTGGTGTCGCTGATGACAGCAAACAATGAAGTCGGCACCTTGAATCCGATTGCCGAAATCGGGGCTTGGACGCAGCCACGAGGAATCCTCCTGCACACAGATGCCGCTCAGGCCTGCGGCAAACTTCCGCTTGAGGTGAACCAAGCCAAAATTGATCTCTTGAGTATTTCGGCTCACAAATTTTACGGCCCCAAAGGAGTGGGCGCACTCTTTGTGCGTCAGCAAAATCCTACTGTGGAGCTCGTACCCCTGCTCGCGGGTGGCTCGCAAGAAAAAGGCTTGCGACCGGGGACCTTAAATGTTCCGGGGATCATCGGCCTCGGCGCCGCATGCGCATTGGCGCAACAAGATTTGGACCTGGAAATTGCGCGCCTCACTCAACTTCGAGATCGCTTAATCCAAGAAGTGACTCGGCAAATTCCCTCGGCGATTCTCAATGGTCATCCCACCGCGCGCAGCTGCCACAATGTGAGCTTTTCGTTTTCCGACCTCGCGACAGATTTGTTTTCGCTTGGCCTTGGGGGACTCGCCCTCAGCACCGGCTCGGCCTGCACCACGGGGAGTCCTAATCCCAGCCACGTTCTCAAGGCCATTGGCCACTGCGACGCTTTAGCTCGGTCGACCGTTCGGGTTGGTCTAAGTAGGTTAACTACTGAAAATGACATAACAATTTTAATAAAATCACTTCTCGATTTGGACCGCAAAAATCGCGAAATGAGAACCTCCTAAAGCCCCTACCCTCCCGGGGTTAATTCTGCTAAAATAAAGCGTATTTGAATCGAAGAGTCCCAGTTGTTTCCAGCAAGTGACCTTCGAAACAGACGAGGAAAATTCGTGCAAAGAGGAGTAGAGCAATATGATCGCGTTGACTGAAACCGCCGCCAGAAAAATTTCGCAACTTCGCCAAGAAGAAGGAGCATCAACCAAGGCTGTTCTGCGAGTCTCAGTGCGAAAGGGCGGATGCTCTGGGTTTTCATACGATCTCAAGTTTGATGAGCAAGCCAAACCCGGTGACAAAGTTTTCGAAAACTTTAGCGAAAAAGTGATCGTCGACAGCGAAAGCCTTCTTTACTTGGTCGGTATGACTCTGGACTATGAGGGCGGGCTTAACGGACAAGGTTTTGTTTTTGCCAATCCCAATGCCACGAAAACTTGCGGCTGCGGCTCCTCCTTTGGCGTCTAACCCAACGAGAGGTTTCATTTGATGATTGTGGGCCAACTGATCCTGGCGGCCTGGTTGTTTACCAATCAGGCCTGGTCGGTCGAAATCGCGCGATCGACTGAACGTCAGGTTCAGTTTGTCGAGTTGTTTAGCTCGGAGTCCTGTTCCAGTTGCCCGCCTGCCGACCAATGGTTTTCTCGTCTCAAATCAAACCCAGAAATTTGGAGATCCTTTGTTCCGGCCGTCTTTCATGTTGATTACTGGAATCATCTTTCGTGGAAGGATGACTTTTCCAGTCGTGAAATGACGGAACGACAAAAGGCGCATGCCAATACCTGGCTCCTGCCGAACGTTTACACTCCGGGTGTTATTTTAAGTGGCGAAGAGTGGACCGCTTGGCGGGGTGTAGACTCCCTGCCGCCAAATGAAAACAAAGTTGTGGGCGTTCTCGCCATCGAGCAAGTTGCCGGCAAGGTGAAGGTGTCATTTTCTCCGAAAGGGAAAATCACCACCCCGCTGAATTTTAACTTGGCCCTCCTCGGGATGGGGATAAAAAGCAAAATCACGTCAGGCGAAAACTCCGGGAGCCATTTGACCCATGACTTTTTGGTACTGGTTTGGAAGCATAAGCCAGGCGAAAAAGCGAAAGAGGGGAGTTATTCTGCCGAATTCGACGAACTCAGCTCTGCCCGCAAGACCAGCGCGAGAGCTTTGATCGCCTGGGTTGAAGAAAACCGCGGACCGCGGTCTCTACAAGTCGTCGGCGGTTATCTAAAATAGCCACTTGAAGATTTAGCTCCAACATTTAGTTCATCCTTGGCGTCGCATCGGGCGGTTAGCGGGGGACGAACTCAACTTTGATTTCGTGCAACTGTCGAGGCGACAAATCTCGCAAGATCGTCACGGTCTGCCCGTCGTCGTCGAGGCGAAAGTCACTCGCGTCGAGAGCTTGATTGTCGACCCAAACGCTCATCACCCGGAGTGCCGGTCGCGACAAGCGAAGTGAAAAGTTCGAAATCAACCCCGCATCACGCACCAGCTCTCGCATGGCCGCCGACCAATCGGTCCGTTTGGCGTGCACCGCAACTCCACCGGTTTCTCGAATGAAGGGCAAGTAAGTGTATCCGCGAGGGCCTTCTTCGTTGATGGCGGCTTCTGCATCGGTCTTGGGCGCTCCGCCCACAACTTTGAGCCCATCCAATAGACGATCGCCCTCTTTGGGCACGGGTACAATTCCACTAAATTTAATCGACGCGACTCCCGGGCTGTTCGCTCTCATTTTTTCCAAGAGCTCATTGACCGCCAAGGCCGCGGCCGGTGCCTTGGCTTGACCGTAGAAATTGCTAACCCCCGGTGCGTGGGTGTCAGACACAAACAGCACCAACGCCAGTGAGCCCGGCCGAAACAAAGCGAGGCGCTGACGATTATAATTTTCAACGAGTTGATAGAGACTCCAAACGCCTTCTTCAACCCCCGTGCAGTAAAAAGGGGCCTGCATGGCGCCGGCGAGACAGGATTCGCCATGAGAGTTGGTCTCTGAAGAGTCAAACCAACCAGACTCGCAGGCCTCGATGGGAAAGTTAGCCTTCCCGGTCTCTTCAGGATCGTAGGCACTGACATCAAGGTCCAGGTAACGATCGACACCTTGGCGATTAACCAGATTCAAAAAGCCCGGAACTTGAGTTGAAGCCAAGGTGTAAGGCAAGCCAAATTGAGTGATCCCATCAAGAACTTGGGCGGGAGAAGTGTAAGTCACTCCCATTCGCGTATTGAGGGGAAACTCAACCGAGGAGAGCGAAAGGACTCCGGATCTAACGGCATCACGAATGCTCGACATCGAGCAAGAGTCATCGAGAACAAAAAGCACATCCACGGAATCCGCGCTGTATTCCTTGTAAAACAACTCGACTTCACCCTGAGGAGTAAAGCCCACCTTGTCGCACGAGGTTGCCAGGGCGGTGATGACTAAGATCAAACCAACCCCTAGGCCTAGGAGCAATAGGCGGCTATTCTTAGTAAAACCCTCTCTTTGCATTTCCCTTCTCCCTTCCTCATTACGGAATTGGAAAAGGGGATCACCCAACGATTTGATTATCCCACCTGCATAATTCGTTTGTCGCTGATCCCCAACCCATGGAGGTACTAGCGTTAAACCCTTACCAGACTCATAATGAGGCAAGACCAGTGCCAGCGGATTTGCCGACTCAAATTACTTGGGTGCTTAGGTTTTTTACACTGTCGAGAGATTAGCGACGGCGGCGCCGGCGGCGTGGTCGACCCGAACGATCGCCTCCCCCTTCGCGGGGCGGTGGATTCGAACCTCCCTCCGCCCGTCGGGGATTTTCCCGAGGAGGGTTATGGGGATGGCGTTGGCGCTCACCCCGATCAGGCTGATCGACATCAGAGGTGACCGCCTCGACGAGGTCATGATCTTGTTCGATGAGATTTCCGGTCACGGCCTTGGAGACGACACCGTCATTGCGCAATTCCACCTGAAACCGACGCGAGCCAGGGGGACCTTCGGTTTGCTTTTTGAGTTGCTCTGAAACATCAATGGTAACGTCACCAAAGCAGTAAAGCTGACAGGACAACCGGCGCCGATCGATGAAATGCCCCGAACCAATCAGGGTCAACTCCTTAGCCGATGGTGGTAGAACATTGTGCTCACCCTCGACAATCTTAACTCGGCACTCAGCACAATTGGGTACACCATTGCACACCGTCTTGATGTAGACTCCGTTTTTTTGCGCCAAATCCAACACTGTCTGATTGGGCTCAATTTCAAATTCGACGTCCAAAGGAACAAATTTAACTTTCACGACACCGACTCCACTACCCTCGTTAGCCCTTGATGCGCAACTTGACGAACTTCTTCTTGCCCGACTTGACGATGATCTCCTGCCCGGCACTTAGATCCAACTTTAACTGCTCATCTTCCACTTTGCTGCCCGCCCACTCAATGGCCCGCCCTTGAATGCTTCGCCGGGCCTCACTGGTGGATTTGGCGAGTCCTAAGTCTTTGAGCAACTGACAAATCCACACGCCCTTAGCCGGCGCCAAATCCATCTCCGGCATATCATCGGGCAGGCCCTTATCGACAAAAATTCGATTGAACTCTTCGACGGCATTGTCGGCCGCAGCGGACCCGTGAAAGCGGTTCACCAATAAATGACCCAACTGCACCTTCGTGTCGCGGGGATGGCGCTTTCCCGAAGCAAGCTCACTCTTGAGAGTTGCCAGATCGGCCACCGACATATCCGTGAGCAACTCATAATACCGCAGCATCAGTTCATCGGAAACCTTCATGGTCTTGCCGAACATCTCCCGAGGACTGTCTTCAACGCCAATGTAATTATCGAGGCTCTTTGACATCTTTTGTACGCCGTCGAGTCCTTCAAGAATCGGCATCGTTAAGATGCACTGAGGACTCACACCGTAAGTTTTTTGCAAATCCCGTCCGACCAAGAGGTTAAATCGTTGATCGGTTCCACCCAACTCAACGTCTGATTTTAAGGCGACTGAGTCATAGCCTTGCACCAAGGGATAAAGAAACTCATGAATACAAATACTCTCTTGAGCCTTATACCGCTTGGAAAAATCGTCTCGCTCGAGCATTCGAGCCACCGTGTACTGGCTGGCCAGGCGGATAAAATCAGAGGCCGAGAATTTATTCATCCAGCGAGAATTGTAATCAACGACGGTTTTTTCTGGATCGAGGATCTTGAACACTTGGCGGGCATAGGTTTCGGCATTGATCCGCACTTCTTCCACCGTCAAGGCCGGTCGAGTTTCATTCTTTCCGGTGGGATCTCCGATCATTGCCGTGAAGTCACCGATCAAAAAAATCACTTCATGACCCAGATCTTGAAATTGCTTCATCTTGTTCATGAGCACAGTGTGGCCCACATGCAGGTCCGGCCGGGATGGATCAAAGCCGGTTTTAATCCGCAACGGCTTTTTTTCGCTGTAGCTTTTCTTGAGTTTCCCGAGCATTTCCTCCTTAGAAACCAAATCCACGACTCCCTTCAAGAGTTCCTGGAGTTGTTCCTCGGGAGTGAGTGCAAACTTAACCATCGTCATTGATCCCTTTACCTTAACGAGCGTGCTCGACCATGCGGGTCTCGCGCACGACTGTAACCTTGATTTGGCCCGGATAATTCAATTCGCGCTCGATTTTGCGAGCAATGTCTCGGCTGAGCATAATCGACTGCTCATCGGTCACTTTAGAGCTATCCACTAGGACGCGAATTTCTTTACCTGACTGAATTGCAAAGGTCCGCGAAACTCCATCAAAGCTATTGCCGATGGATTCCAAATCTTCCAAACGACGAATGTAACTCTCCATCATATCGCGACGAGCGCCGGGACGAGCCTTGGAAAGGCTGTTGGCCGCTTGAACGAGGTGAGCCAAAATGGTTTCGGGCTTTTCCTCATCATGGTGGGCCCGAATGGCATGGCAAATCGTATCGCGCTCTCCGTGGCGTTTCGCAAATTCGGCGCCCACCACGGCATGACTGCCGTCAACGGTGTGATCGATGGCCTTGCCAATGTCGTGAAGCAAGCCGGCTCGACGTGCCTGCATCTCATCATAGCCAATTTCCGCCGCCATCATCCCCGCTAAGGTCGCGACTTCAATGCTGTGCTTGAGCAAATTCTGGGTCTCGGAGTGCCGGTACTTCAGACCGCCGAGAAGGTTAATGACACTGGGATGGATACCATGAACGCCCAAGTCAAAGCAGGCCTTCTCACCTTCTTCTTTAATGGAGGCAAATAGCTCACTCTTAACTTTATCAACCACTTCTTCAATGCGCGCCGGATGCACCCGGCCATCTTCCATGAGCTTGATCAGCGACTGACGAGCCACTTCCCGGCGAACGGCATCAAAACTCGAGATCACCACCGCCTCAGGAGTTTCATCGATAATCAGATCCACCCCACAGGCGGCTTCAAGTGCGCGAATATTACGGCCTTCACGCCCGATGATTTTCCCTTTCATTTCGTCGCTCGTCAGCGGCACGGTAGCGACCGTTCGCTCGGCTGCCACTTCACCCGCAAAACGGGAAATCGCCACCGACAAAATACGTTTGGCCGTGCGGTCCGCCTTAGCCCGGGCCTCATCTTCAATGGTTTGAAGCTCTCCCGAGAGATTCTTGCGAACTTCTTCTTCCATTGCCCGACGCAATTCTTCGCGAGCCTGCTCGGCTGTCATATTGGCGACATTTTCAAGCTTCGCCTTGAGGTTTTGAATTTCTCGCTCTGTTTGCATCTCCAACTCATGGATGCGATTTTCCGCGATTTTGATTTTCTCCCCACGTTGCTCAAGGGAGTTGAGTTTTTGCTGAACCTGTTCTTCCTTCTTTTTGTAGTCTCCGTCGAGTCGGCCTTCCTTTTCTTTGAGCTTCTGCTCCAAGGATTCCAGCTTTTGCTTTTGCTTTTTAATGTCACTCTCGACGTTGCGACGAGCTCGACTCTCAAAATCCTTGGCCTTGGCTTGAGCATCTCGATCAAGCTTTGACGCCTGACCTTTCGCCCGATTGATAATCCGATCCGCCTCTTCTTCGGACGCCTTGATTTTGCTCTTACCCGTGACCCGCTGAATCAGGATCAAGGCCCCAGCTCCTGCGGCCAAACCGAGGATAAGGGTGATTAATCCCGTTATTAAACTTTCCGCACCCATGAACTCAATTCCTTTCTCAGCGATGAACCCGTACTAGGCCGACGCTGAACCCTGAGTTTGAAACGTAAAATTCTCTGTCACTATCCAGTCCATGCGGATGTCAGTGGCAGCGATGGGCAGATCTTCCGTCGAAATCTGCACAGTAAAACCAATACCAATTTTGAGCGCCCGCGTTCGCGCCAGCGCCCGATCATAAAAACCCTTGCCGTAACCCAAGCGGCCGCCGCGACGATCGAAAGCCACACCAGGAACCAAGACTGCTGCGCAATCGTTCAACTCAATGGCTTGGCTTCGGGCCGGAACCGGCTCGCGAATTCCCATCCCGCCCACGGCAAAGTCCGACGCGGTTTGCGGCACATAAAAGCGCAGGTCCGTGCCCTCCACTCGAGGGTAGGCAAAGCGCCACTGCGGTTTTTGGCTCGGAAGGTCTCGCGGGTTCATTTCGTCAGGAAGGGCTGAGTAAGTGGCTGCCATGCCCTGAGGCTGGCCCAAGATGAGGGCCAATTGGCTCGCCACATCCTGATAGATCTCGCTCAGCTTCTGGCGCTGAGACTGAACATACTGCCGGCGCTGGGTAAGAAACTCTTTCCTCAGGGCCTGCTTTCTTTGCAAATCGGTCGCACTCAACATCATCGCCTCGCACTTGGCGAGCCGAGCTAGGTCCAACTGATCTCGGAAATGCTTTGAAGAGCCGGTCGACTGAAGTCGAAACGCGGCGGTGCAATGTCTGTTACATCCTGGCCATGGCCGAAGCGTCAAGCTTCAAGACCAACAAAAATGAAATATAAGGGCCAAGGTTCATTGCAATCTTCTCCGTCCTCTCACGCGATCAGTGATCTAACCCGGTCCGGGTTAATGGAGAAGACTCAAGATTGGTAAGAAGCTCTTTGGCTCGAGATTCGAGACCAGTCAGTTGGTGATTTGCCGCTTGTTTAAGTAAAATCAAGTCTTCGGCTAGGTGTAGGGCCGCAAGCAAAAGTGCATTTTGAAATGACACGGTTGCATGGGCGTCCATGGCTTCTTTCACCTTCTCATCCACAAGTGCCACAAGTTTTGCGACGGTTTCTTCATCATGGGAAGAGCGAAGCTTCAGCGGGAGACCGGCAATCAAAACTTCATAGGTGGTCTTGATTGTATCTTCCACAGTTCCCCTCAAGCCTCGAAATCTTAAGTATTCTCCAGTAATATTGATAATATGTATGGAACTAGGGGTCAAAACAAATAACATCCCGAGGTTAAAAACCAGCCCGTGTTAGCGGCGCGGCAGAATGTTGTAAGGGTCGCTTTCTTTGAGCAGGCCGTAAACGTGATTAGACATGAGTCCCACCACCCGACGATAGTCACTGAGGACATCAAGGTGAATCGAACTCGTACTGATGGTGTCGGACCGACCTTTGACAAGGCGTTCTATGTGCGACTCCCGCAGCCGCTTTTCCAACTTTCGCACCTCGCGCTTATGAAAGATCACCTTCGAAGCCAATTCGACATCGCTAATTTGAAAGCAGCTCACTGACATCTCCGCCACTTTGACGACTTCCTTATGGAGCTCGAGAATCTCTTCCCAGCCATGATCGCTAAAGCTGAGCTTAAGCGCATGCTTTTTGCGCGCCAGCACCAGGATATTGTTGTCGATCACATCGGCTGCACTCTCAAGGTCGGCGGCATAGGAAATAATTCGCATCATCCGCTTCTGGGTTGAAGCATCGGCCTCTTCCATGTGGCGGGCCAAAAACAAATCAATTTCGCGGTTGAGCATATCGACCTTGTCATCGCTCGTTTTGATTCCCTCTTCCATGTCCAAGTTTTCATTCTTTAGGAGCTTCACCGAATTGCGAATCATGGTGAGAACAATGTCGGCCATGCGCAAGACCTCGCGCTCGGCGTGAGCTGCCACCACACTCGGGTTTTGGTAACTGCCACGCTCCAAATACTCGACGGAAAACTCCTTTTCCGAATCACGGGGCGGAATGATTTTCTCGATGAGCCTAGAGCCAATATTGATAAACGAGAAAAAGACGGCCGCCGCCGCCAAATTAAACGCCGTATGATAGTTAGCTACGTCCCGCGCCGCCGAAGAAGTCGAAATCAACTCGGCTAAATAGGGCGTAAACGGAATGAAAATCAACGCACTGACAATCTTGTAAATGCAATGAGCCCAGGCCACTTGGCGGCCAACAAAGTTGGCGCCGAAAGCCGCCATGAGTGGCGTGGCTGTGGTGCCAATATTAGCGCCATAGACCCAGTAGCAAGCGTCCACCAGGGTGATTTGGCCCGACATCGCCAAGGTCATGGCAAAACCGATCGTCACCGCACTACTATGAACCAAGGCCGTAAAGGCCGCCGTCACTACGATGGCGTAAAAGGGATTTTCTTTGAGCTCTTTGAGAAAATCCGCAAACAGGTGGACGTCTCTGAGAGCATGGGTGCCGATCCCGATCAACTCCAGACCCCAAAACATCAAGCCAAAACCCATGGCGATGGCCATCACTTGCTTCAGCATCCGATGGCGAGCCAAGAAGTAAAACGAAAAGGCCACGGTAAAAATCGCGAGGCCATACTCCGCAACATTCATACTCAAGAGCTGGACGGTGAACGTGGTTCCCACGGTCACCCCCAAGATCACGCTCATCACTTGGGCGAGCGAAAAAACTCCCGCCGAACCCAAGCCCACCAACATCGAAATCACCGCGCCCGAACTCTGAATGACCAGGGTCAAAAGAATTCCCACGAAGAAGCCAAAGAACTGGCGTCGCGCAAGTGTGGCCAACAGATCGCGGATGCGGTTGGCGGCAAGCTTTTGCAAATTGTCGCTCGCCAAAGTCATGCCGAGCATAAAGAGCGAGACACCGCCGAAGGTAATCAAGATTGATGAGTGAGTCTCTGTCATTCCTACGCTAATCCCAGTTGCCAGTCACTGGACCTTGGTTGAGTCCAAGCCCCAGATCTTCGATGATAGCGATCCCCGTGCTCTCATTCAATCGGAAGCGAAGCATTTCTGCTTAACCCCCTTCCACTCTGTCGACTACGAAGCAGTTGGCCCAACTGACCGAGTCTTACTACTGACAGCGCCCCTTGCCGGACCACAACGGAACCCCCCAGACCATCCAGGGCTCCGACACCAATTGGCAGCGCAGGCCGCTCGTTTCATCGCAGGGGTTTTCGAGGTAACCCTGCGTGACCCTCAGGCGTGACTCATCGTCGCGAGTCTCGCTATAGGTCCCGGTCCGGCTATTCAAATAGATCGGGCAAGCCCCTCCCACTTTCGAGCGGAGCTCACACCGGTGGGCCCCGTCCTTTTGGAGTTCACAGCGAGCGGTGGTGGTGTTTTGAACCGTGCGGTGGAAGTTCTTCCGATGCCAATCCAAGCAACTCGCATCGCCGGCCAGCGAGGAGGCTCCTTCGGGTCCCCGCGGTGGGGCACACTCACTTTTAGGATTGGCGTGGACGACTTTTTCAATCACCACTTTTGAAAAATCTTGGAGCACAAATTGCTCAACGTCCTGACGAAATACCTGGTCACAGACGGTATCAAGATAAGCTGCAACGGAAACATCAGGACGCACCTGAAAAAAGTTTGAAAAGATCGAGTGACTGTTGGTTTCAATGTCGGAGTGCTCGACACTTGCGCCCGATCCCAACACTTCAAAGTTGAGGGTTTTGCCGGTGTCGATCGCGAGTGACGCCTCAAAGGCGCAGAGTCCCACCATCGGATAGTCGTCGCGCACATCGGGAAAAGCCATTTTGTACTGTGGATCCCAGCGCAACATTTGTTTTTCCTTGTCGCCCTTAGCGAACTCGAGTCCTAAACTCTCAGAAATGGGATCGCTGCTTTCAGCTTTACGCCGGGACGAGATCAAAGTGAAAGTTGTTTTGAGACCATATTTAAATTGGATGTTCAATTTAGCGCCGCCCGAGGCCACGGCGATCGGAATTTTTAGACCGATGTAGGTATTGGTGGTAATCACTCGCTGCCGATGTTTCTCGAGCCACAAGCGCGGAAAGGGCGGCCAACTGAGTTGTGGGGTTTCGGCACTCAGCAACTCATTAAAGATTTGCCGCTTCACCATGTCCATGGGGCCGGGATACAAGGCCTGCACCCTTCCGCCCTTAGGATCACCCCAAGCATCTTGGATGAGTAACAAAACAACTAAAAATACACCTGTCCAAATAGGCTTTCCATAGCCCAAGAACCGTTTCATCGGTCCACCTCCGTGTTCAATTGTCACTCGACAACACTACATTCTGGGTGCCAGCCACAGCTCGCAAAAGAATCCCTCGCGAGCTCCAGCGGCGTGAACAAAGGTAAACTACGCCTCCGAGTTTCGTCACATTAACACGGTGCAAGCGCCTGACTTGTCACCACTTTTTAACAATATTTCACAGTTTAAGTCGCCACGAGAATCCGAGCAGGGGCCTGGCTGGAACATGGATTGCTCTGCTGTGAACTATTGGTCGTATCTTAGAACGGAGGCCCGCGCCTCCCCAAAAAAAGTGAGAGTACTCGATGAATGCTTATGGCTCCCATAGGTTCGTTGGTCGTTTTATTTGTTACTCAATGATCGCGTCGCTCGTGTTTGGCTCCCTCAGCCTGACTCCACGGGCACAGGGATTCGAGTTGGTCCTCAGGTGGACCATTCCCATCCCGGTGTATCCCACCCGTGCGATCGAACCCCCGGCACGCCCTGATGTGAATGCCGATGCACCTTTTGTTATTCTTCAACGCGACTCCAATCAGCGGAGTATCACACCGGTGTTTCCGATCACTGATACCCCCATCGCCCAATTACCGGGCGACTCCGCCATTCGTCAGAGCCTGAGGAGCGGAACCTTTTATACCGCCCACTGCGAGTGCTTAGTGCAAGCGCGCAGCCGCACCGACCGTTATGAACGGGTGGGTGAATCCTTTGCTCGGGGCTTAAGCGCTGAAATGGCGACCCGACTCACCCAAGAGTCTTGTTTTAATTACGCTCGCTCACACAATCAGCGTTCAACACCCAGTGAAAAAATTGAGCGCTACACCATGGGCCGCTGCGAACAGCAAGAAGAGCAACTGCCCGACGCGCTTCGCACGCAACTCACCCGCGCCTTAGAAAACCTCGAGAGCCAACAACAAGCGCAAGCGCAGTTTGAACGCTCGGCGATCCCTCGACTCATTTTACGAGTGGCCCTGTCGGGACTGGCCGGTGGCTTTATGTGGCGTTCCCGCGGCGGCGGAATTCAATTGGGCAGCACGCAACTCGCACGCCTCACCTTCGTTGGACTTGGCTATACCTTGGTGGGACTCCTCAATGGGGTCATTGAGCAAGATCCTCAGCTTGCGCACGACGGAGCAATGGCCGGACTCCTGATGTTGCCTGGCGCATTTCTCGGCTATGGCGGTGACTTCGACCTCACGACCGGTAACCAACAGTCTGAAACCATTAACCTGGCCGTCAACGGCATGGCCCGAGTCGCCTTACCAACGGTTTATTTGGCGTCGCGCGGGTACGAACCCGCTCCCCTTTTGGCCGGCGGAGCATTGATGGGTGGCTGCTACAACTCGGCCGCCAACTTGTTTGAACGGATGCGCAACCACAGTCGCTTCTTTGACGGTCACACCGCCGTGGCCGAGGCTTGCACGGGCGCGGCCTTTGCCACAGGCTTGGCCCTTTCGCTGGCGGCACACCATCGCCAGACCATTCATTTGAGCTCGCTCCCCCAGGAACTCGAGAGCGTACTACTTCAATACAAAATGGCAGGGAATCAGCCGAGTCCGATTTACCAAGTGATCGCCACGAACGTTGGCAACCAGGGTCCGGGCAGGGCCGGCGAGCGACGGGTGCCAACTCACCCACAGATCGCCGCCGTTTGCCGCGAATTCAAAAATGACACCGAAGCCTTTCGCGTCGGCGGCGCGGCCAATCGTCAACTCAGCTCTTTGGCGCAAAGCGATCCGGCCGTTCGCCAAATTTTGTGTGCTCCGGTGCGGTCACTCGATCGCTTTCGTGATGATGACAAGGAGTTTAGCTGCTTTGACTTTGAAAACGTGGTTGCAAATTATGGCGCGCGGATTTGTGGTCGCTAGAGTACCAAGCCCGATTGGGCCGTGGACTCTTTAAATGATGGAGTCAACAAACTCGGTCGAACGGAACGGGCGAAGGTCATCAATGCCTTCGCCCACACCAATGAGACGAATGGGCAACTCGAGTTCACAAGCCAGCCCTACCGCGACTCCCCCTTTGGCGGTGCCGTCCATTTTAGTGAGCACCACTCCCGAGAGTTCCAAAATTTCGTGAAATTTTCGGGCTTGCATCAGCGCGTTTTGCCCCGAATTGGCGTCGAGCACGAGCAGAGTTTCGTGCGGAGCCGTCGGTAGTACCTTTTGCACCACTCGTTTGATCTTGCGCAATTCTTCCATCAGATTGTCTTGGGTGTGCAGTCGTCCAGCCGTATCGACAATCACCACATCGAAACCTCGGGACAATCCCATTTGGCAGGCATCAAAGGCCACCGCACTCGGGTCTTTCACTCCCTCGGGCGAAAAAATTTCGACTTGAGCCCGCTCGCTCCAAACTTTGAGTTGCTCTCCGGCCGCCGCCCGAAAGGTGTCGCCAGCCGCCACTAAGACTTTTTTCCCGGAGCGCGCAACGGCGTAAGCCAATTTGCCAATCGTCGTGGTCTTGCCAACGCCATTGACTCCCACCACCAACCAGACTTGAGGTTTGGTAGGCAAAGTTCCAGCAAAATGGAGGACCTCGGCAACATCACTTGAGGTTGCTGGGCCTCGTTGGACCTCCGAGAAAATCGCCAGGATTTCTTCCCGCAAAGTGGTGCGCACTTGATTGAGATCCGTGCCTTGATCACCAGTGAGCCGGGAATCAACCGCTTCAAGCAAACGCTCCACGGTCTTCGGTCCCAAGTCACTGGTGTAAAGAATCTCTTCCAGACTCTCGCGATCGTCGGCCGACAATCGATCACGTCCTCCCGCGAACAAGCCCTTGATCCGACCGAACAAACTGCTCTTGGTCTTGGCGAGCGCCACGTCCAGCTTAATTGGCGCAGAGACAGGACTCGAAGCTGCGGGTACCAACGACTCAGCTGGCTCCCTCAATTTTGCCTGCGCTGGGGCCGCGGGCGCCTGCGCTGGGGCGGTGGGCGCCGGCGCTGACTGGCGAGCCGCCGACGACGCGGGCCGAACCGCATCGGCTGCTCGGCTTTGCGTCTCATCGCGGATTTCATTTTTAATGTAATTGCGGAAGATCAAATAACCGAGCGAGCCCAGAGCGCCAAGCCCCAAGCTCACGGCCAGAATCAATTCATAACTCATGTCCATTAAGCTTCAGCTACCTTCTCCGCTTCGTGCAGATTGACCGAGACCATCTTGGACACGCCTTTTTCTTCCATGGTTACGCCGTACAACTTGTCGGCCACCTTCATTGTGTGCTTGTTGTGAGTCACAACGATAATTTGACTTCGCTTGGCCATCTCCATAACCAAATCGCGGAACCGGAAAACGTTCGCATCATCCAAGGGAGCATCGACCTCATCCAGCAGGCAATAAGGCGACGGCTTCACCAAGAAAATGGAGAAGATCAACGACACCGCGGTCAGCGCTTTCTCTCCGCCGGACAGCAAACCCACGTTTTGGAGTTTCTTACCGGGCGGCTTAGCGACGATATCGATTCCCATTTCGTTGGCTTCTGGATCTTCCACCATGATCAAGCGGGCTTCGCCCCCACCAAACAGGACGGGGAACACTTTGATAAAGCGTTCGTTCACCATCTCAAAGGTTTCTTTAAACCGCCGAGAGCAAATGCGATTGATCCGATCAATCACCTTGCGAAGATTCTCTTTGGCTTCGGTCAAATCCTGATGTTGTTGCGACAAAAACTGATAGCGCCCGGACAACTCATCGTACTCCGCAATGGCCGAGAGGTTGACTTCGCCTATGCGTTTGATCTTTTCTTTGAGCTCCTCAACTTCTTGCTCGGTGGCCTGCAGATCGCCGGGAATATCGCGATACTTGGGTGCCTCATCGGCCAAGTCCAATTGATAGCGCTCGCGGATCTGTTCAACAATATAGAGGTCCTTCATCTTGAGTTGCTCAAGCTTTAGCTGCGCCTCAGATAGTCGGGCCCGATTCTCATTGATGGTGTGCAAAGCCTTGGACAGCTTGTCCTCGAGCTCCCGCTGCTCGGCCGCCAAGGTCTCGTAATCATTTTGAGCCACGCGCAGCTCTTCATCTTTTTCCCGAGCGCGAGCAATCACTCGCTCAAGTTCCAACTTCTGTTCTTCAATCTTAATACTATTGGACGACAACGACTCCGAGCTGCGCTCGGACTCCTCAGACATTTTGGCTAAATTCTGACTCACTTCATCCAGGGACTGCGTGATCATGGTCAATTGACTCTGAGAACTCTCCAGCTCTTGCTTCTTAGCCGCGAGATCAACCTTCAGCTGAGTGACCTCAGTTTGCAAAACATCGATCCCTTCGCGCGAAGTTTTGAGTTCCTCGGTCAGGGCCTCCACCCGGGTTTCCAAAGCCAAGCGCTTTTCCCGTACTTCCGTCAGCGCCTGCTGCATTTCCGCTTCCCGCTCTTGCAAAACAATCAACTGGGCCTCTTCCCGGGAAACCTGCTCCTCTTGTCTGGTGAGGGCCTGTTTCACATTTGCCAGTTCCGTTTCCGCCCGTTCGAGATCCTTTTTTAATCCGGCCACCAATACTTCTTTTTCAGTTTGGCGGACTCGGCTGTTTTCAAGCTCTTCAGCCACCGTGGCGAACTTCGCTTCGAGTTTTTTAAGTGACGCTTGCGCCAGTGCGAGCTTACCCGCCCACTCTTCGCGCTTTTGCGACAATTCTTTGATTTCCCGGCGGCGCTTCAATACGCCCGACTCGGCACTTTCCGCAGCTCCACCCGTCAGAATTCCTTCGGCCGTCAGGGTATCGCCATCCAGAGTGACAAAAGTTTTCTCCGGATACTGCGTGCGCAAGCGCAAAGCCGTGTTAATGGAATTTACCACCACCACTTCTTTGAGAAAGAAGCTCACCTGTTGATGATATTTCTCAGGGACCCGAACCACTTCATTAAGGTAGCAATCAAAGCCCTCACTCCCACGCAGCGGGCCACCTTCCGCGGCTTCTTGGTACGATGGCAACACATCCGGAGACACAAAGCTCGACCGGCCGGACTTCTTTTCTTTTAAATATTCAACCGCCGAGAGCGTGGTCTGGGCATTTTCACTCACCAGCATCTGCAGGCGGTTACCGAGTGCGGCCTCCATCGCCAGCTCATACTGTTGCGGGACCTCGACAATTTCCGCCACCGGCTGAAAATTCACCGTGGTCGTTACACTACCATCGGCGTGGGTTTCCTGTTGGGCCCGCTGCCACAACATGACGGACTTCACCCCATCTTCGAAGCCTTCAAAATTGGCGTGCAAATTTTCGAGCCCGTACAAGCGCGAGGACACTTCATTCAAATAATCCTTAAACTGCTCAACTTCCTCCTGCTTTTCTTGCATTTGGCCTTTCAGCAGATTGA
>JADZEO010000129.1 GCA_020850475.1 Bdellovibrionales bacterium
ATGATTTTAAGACCGGTGAGAAAAGTTTGAATTCGTCCGCCCACCTGGACCCGCGCCACATTAAACAAAGTGAAAATTAGAATTACACCGAGAGCAAAGAGCTGCCGAAACCCTGGCTGACTCAACTGCAGTCCATCGGCGAGAAAGGTCGCTGAGCCAGCTGCGTAGGCCGCAATTGATGCTGGAGCGGCAATGCCAAAGCGAGCCCAGCCATACAAAAAAGCCGGGACTTTGCCGTAGGCTTGGTGAAGATAAACAAACTCTCCGCCAGTTTGAGGAAAAAGACTGCCAAGTTCAGCATAGGTAAAGGCCCCAGCCAGCGACAACAAGCCAGCGACCAGCCAAGCCAATAGGACGAGCCAAGGGGTGCCCACCTCTTGCAGCATTGGCGCGGTTTTTAGAAAAATACCTGTGCCAATCACCGACCCCACGACAATGGAAATGGCGTCAGAAAGTCTTAGGCCGCGGACGAGTTCACTGGGTGAATGGACGTTCATCGCCACAATTTACTTGTTACTTATTGGAGAGTAAAGACAATTGCCATGAGGAATCTGCTAAATTTTTCCCGCTGATTTTGCGCTTAACAATTCCCAACGTTCGTATTTGTTTTCGATCTGCATCGAGACATTCGAAAGCTCAGTCATCAGCTTTTGCAAACGTTGGCGGTCGGTCAAAACCTCGGGCAGCTGGGACTCGGTCTGCAGTTCCTGCTGGCGCTGCTCAAGCTTGAGGATTTCTTCTTCGATGTGGTCCAGCTCAAATTGTTCTTTGAAGCTCAGTTTCACTCGGCGGGATGCGCTCGTCGCCGTGGGTGTGGGCGCTGACTCACTAGGACCCTTGGCGCGGGCCTCAGGCTTTAGCGCGCGAAACCACTTTTCCCATTGCCAATAGTCGGAGAACTTAACCAGCTCGCGCCCAGGAAAGCCCAAGGGCGGAAACGCCAAGATTTCATCGGCCAAGGCGTCCATGAAATATCGATCATGGGTTACCAAGATTAAGGCCCCCGGGAACTCGCTGAGAGAATTTTCTAAAACATCCAAGGTGTCCGCATCCAAGTCATTCGTCGGTTCGTCAAGGACCAGGACTTGAGCATCAGAGAGCATCACCTGAGCGAGGCGCAGGCGAGCTTGCTCTCCACCAGAGAGTCGATGGACGGGGAGTTCAGCTTGGTGCCCAAAGAACAAAAAACGATCCAGGTACGAGCGAACATGAACATGTTGGCCGCGGTAGCTCACATAGTCCCCTTCGGGGCAAATATTCTTTAAGACACTTAGATTCGGATTCAGGGTCTCCCGGTTTTGTTCAAAGTAAGCGACCTGAAGATTCTCGGCCCTCTGCACCACACCCTTGGTCGGCAAAATCTCACCGAGCAAAACTTTGATCAGAGTAGATTTACCAATCCCATTGTCGCCCAAAATGGCAAGACGCGATTGGCGTCGCAATAAGACGTTGAGTTGTGAGAACAAGGTCTTCTCGCCAAACTGCATGGAGATCGACTTCGCTTCAATCAGTTTTTGAGGGGCATTTTCAGCTTCGCCGAATTCGATTTTGACCTGGCGATGCCGGTTGCGGCTCTCGAGTTGAGCCACTTCATCTTTGAGGTTGTGAGCAGCATCAATACGGGCTTGTTGCTTGGTTTGCCGGGCAATCGAACCTCGTCGGAGCCATTCGGTTTCGCGCCGTAGAGTATTGCGTTTGACCGTTTCATGTCGAGCCGAGGCGGCCAGTTCCAACTCCTTGGCTTCGAGATACTTATCATAGCCGCCGTTGACGACCAGCAACTGATTAGAATTGCGAGGGTCTAGGTCCATCACTCGGGTTACCACGCGTTGTAAAAACAATCGATCATGCGTCACCATCAGAGTTGAAAATCGGGCTTGGCGCAAAAACTCCTCAAGCCACAAGATACTGGAAACATCAAGGTGGTTAGTTGGCTCATCAAGGAGGAGAAGCTCAGGCTCGCGCATGAGTTCGCGCGCCAAGGCCACGCGCTTTTGCCAGCCGCCGGAGAGCTGTTGGACCGGAAAGTTTTCGCCGAACTGGGCTAATTCCAATTGGCCGAGCCAAGCAAAGGCTTCGGCGTAGGCGTCGTCTGGATGGTCGGTCCGACTAAGGAGAGCCTGAATAATCGTTTCATCCGAACTAAACTGAGGAGTCTGCTCCAAATATCCGAGTCGCAGGCCTCGCTTGGGGGACACCTGTCCCTGATCGGGTGCCATTTGTCCGGCGATGATCTTTAACAAGGTGGACTTGCCCGCCCCGTTGGGTCCCACTAAGCCAACCCGTTCGCCTTCGTCAATGCCAAAGCTGACGCCAGCAAACAGAGTTTTGCTCGCAAAGGCTTTGCTCAGATTGTGGGCATTAATCAGGATCACTAAGACTACTTAGCTGATTTTGAAGGAACGGTAAAGCGGAGGCTGATAACAAAAGCGTAACTCATGTAATCAAGGCGTTGGGCGATGTCATTGTCGTTCGGATCGAGTTTAAAGTATTGGATATCCAGCCCCGCACTGGCCGCGATATAGTCTGAGAGCTGATAGTTGAGTCCTGCACCCAGTTGCAGCCCGTTGCTCTTAAAGGTCTTGGAATTGGTGATGGTGCCGGTGGCCTTGTCTTTAAAGTTCATTTGTGGGGCACCAATCTTGAGGAAGGTGTAAGTCGTGTAGATCTTAAGGCCGGGTGTGGCGACCGTGCCCGAGAGAATTTCCTTTTGCGCCGAATTATTGGCGGTGTTGTCCAGGGTGACTGAGGTCAGTTCAAAGTAAGGGCCGATGGAAAAATCTCGAGGTCCAATGAGATATTCAATATTCGCTCCATACTCGGTCCCTTTGTAAGAGGGAACTGTTCCTTGACCAAAGATGCTCGCTTGAGAATATTTGGCTAGGGGACTCAAATGCAG
>JADZEO010000130.1 GCA_020850475.1 Bdellovibrionales bacterium
AGGGATCCTTGCCGAAATCAAGACTCGCTTCATTGAGTAACGAGGCGGCCTTGCTTGAATCGGCCACGGGAACTACGCCGATGACTTGAATTTGTATGGTGCGATTGCCCCAGGAGACGGTCATCCGATTGGGGTAAAAAAGTTGATTTGTGTAATTTGAATAGTCGCTGGCAACCACGGTACTTTGGGACGGAAAGCGAAGTTTGCGAACGACGAACTGGTCTTGTTCAATCCACATCCCAGGTGCGCTTTCGGTGGCGCCCACGGCAGTTGGTTCGCCAACCGCATAGGCGACCACGCCCCCGACGCGCCCCAGTCGCAAATAAGGTTGAGGGCGGCGCGGCTCGTTGGGCTTAAAGGGCCCGGGTTTTCGTTTTTCTTCCTCGAGAATGTCGGACGGCGCCATCTTTGCGGCGACCATTTTGGGTTTAATGTTCTTTTGAAAACGAAAATGAAAATACGGTTCAAACCAGTCGTCACTGACGCGCGAGACCTTCTTGGCGCCGTTGGGGTCCACGTAAAGCCGCCGGGACCCGTCGTACAAAAAGGACATTGAGACCACGCCCTCGAGGCGATTGCGGCCGCGGACTTCGAGACGCATCTGATTTTCATTCTTAATGTACCAGGTTTCGCGAACCACAAGCTGTTCGGGCTCCTCCTGGAGAACAACATCTTGAACAATCTGGAAGGTGCCGCGCCCGTGATTTTCCGCCGTCCGGGACATGATCATCTTGAAGTCGGGAATATAGGCGTGCGAGGTGGAGCCAAATGTGAAAGTCAAAAAAACCAAAGCGAGAAAACGAAAAGCCATGAACCATCCCCTTGTTTACCCTATGCGAGAGGCGAGATCCTTTAGGTAGCGACGCAACTTATCTCCCACTTCTGGATGCTCGAGTCCAAGCTCGATACTGGCTTGGAGGTAGCCAAACTTATCGCCGGCATCGAAGCGGCGTCCAGGAACCCGCGTGGCATTGAGCCCCTCTTTTTGCGCCAACGAAGTCATGCCGTCGGTGAGTTGAATCTCTCCGATAACTCCGGGCCGAACCGACGCCAAATGCTCAAAGATGGCGGAATCAAAAACGTAGCGGCCCGGGAGTGCCAACCGCGAGGGCGCTTGTTCGGGGCGGGGTTTTTCCACAACGGAAGAAACCTGGAAGACCCCGTCTTTTTCGCCCTGGTGGGCGATGATGCCGTATTTATTCACGTCGTCGGTGGGCACTTCCATCACCGCCACCGTGCTCACACCGGAAGACTCAAAACAACGAGCCAGATGGGCCGTTGCGGTGGGTTCGTCTTTTTGTGACACCAGCAGTTCGTCGCCGAGGAGAACAGCAAAGGGCTGATTTCCCACGACGGGGCGAGCGGCAAGCACGGCGTGCCCCAAGCCGCCCGCTTCTTTTTGCCTAATGCTGATCACGTTGGCGAGAGATTTGATGCGAAGGAGTTCCGCAAGCAAACTCTCTTTGCCATCCTTGTAGAGTTTGTCCTCGACTTCATACGAGGTATCGAAAAAATCTTCGATGGCGGTCTTGCCCCGACCAGCGACAATCACAATGTCTTCGATCCCGGCACGCACCGCCTCCTCGACAATCAGCAAGAGAATCGGGCGATCAACGAGAGGAAAGAGCTCTTTGGGGACCGTCTTGGTGGCGGGCAAAAACCGCGTGCCCAAGCCGGCGGCCGGAATGACGGCCTTTTTGATTTTTTGTGACATAGAGAGAAGAAAGCACAGGCCCGTCTGGTTGGCAAGGATCGGGGGCTGTCGGCGAGAGTGCGTGGAACACTTTTCCACTTGAATTATTTTGAGATTCTTCCGATGAGATGGGAGTTGTACAGTGGTTGTTCAGAGGTCAAGACCATGACCGGGCAAGGCTGGCGCAGGGCTCCATAGTAGTGTTTATTTAGCGCATGATTTCAGATGGTTATGCCGCCCCCAAGGTCCTCAACTTAGGACCAGCTGAACAGGCTCTTCGGCACGAGATGTGCTGCCTTATGGGTTGAGGGAGTAGGCTTTAATGAGGTTGGGCTTAAATTGGATCAAAATGAGACAGAGTCGTGCCAGCGGATTTCGTCTGGCCACCTCGGCGTTTGCGCTCACAGTTTTGCTGCTTTTTGTCTTTCAAAACTGTGCTGATCCTTTGGATCTGGCGAACCAAGATTCGACGAGCTTTGCGAGCACACTTCCCTTTGCTTATGATACC
The DNA here is from genome assembly GCA_020850475.1 of Bdellovibrionales bacterium. Classification (GTDB taxonomy): domain Bacteria; phylum Bdellovibrionota; class Bdellovibrionia; order Bdellovibrionales; family UBA1609; genus JADZEO01. Next base: position 2,202 of record JADZEO010000130.1, read on the forward strand.
GAGATTGACACCATTGCCTATATGTCGTGCTCCGAGATGGGCACCGACTACAATCCGCGAGCGTTTTTTACCATTCGTGCGGGCGGCTACGGAGTGGGTTCGGGATTGCGACTGAGTGGCCCGTACTTGAGTGCAACCAGTAATTTTACCCCGGGTCAACGGGCGGACTCTCTGGCTCAAAACGAAACCAACGCCAATACGGTGTTGCAGCTCTCGGTGCGACAGCGCAGCGATCCGCAGAGTGTCCTGGCTTCGTCGGGCGGGGGTTCGGTTCAAGAGAACAAAGATTACTCAAATATGTTGGCGCCCCTTGATAGCCCGGCGATTGCGGAACGGCTGGTCTCCTTAGGTGAAACCGATCGAATTCATTATTTCACGGGTGTGCCCGGACTGTCGGGTCGCCTGCTAGAAGGAAATGTCAGGTACTTGGATTCGGAAGTGGCAGCCGGAAGTGTAAGGGAAAATTTGCGCGATGCGGGCATGCTCACGGTCACTTACACCGACGGCATGCAGGCCAACTCAATTGCTGCAAAAACTCCGGACAGCACCGATCGCAAGAAGGCCTACGGCAAAGGCTACCAACTTGATTTTCGCATGGGCTTTGGCATTGACAAAGCCAACGCCTCCAATCGCCCGGTGTTTACGCGCGGAATTCATCGAGTGATTAATAGCATTCAAGAGGTGGACCTGCAGCGGCGCTCTCCGGCGGAAGCCAACTTGCGGCCCTGGGACTGCTCCAACACCTACACCTTTATTATCGTGCGACCAGAGGACGTGGACGGCGGAAAGACGGCCTGTTTGCGCATGGCTGATCCGTTGACCCCTTCGACGGCCGATCGTCCGGCGCTCGAGGCGATTCGTCGCGTGCTGCGTCCTGAAGACTGGTGGATAGATTTGGGTCGCAAATGTGTGATGCCTAAACAGAGCAATGGTTACTGCTACGGTCGTGATACTCAGGGCAAACTTGACATCAAATACGACGGCGGCGACTGTTCAGCGACCGGACTTTCTTGTCCCCACTATGTGAGCGTCTGCGTACGCCAGTAAGAATCACATTCCTGCCGATTTAGGAGCAACCTCAGCTTCAGCAAATTGCTGAACAGAATTTTTTACCGCCGTGCGCCCGTGGAAAGCGTAGGGCTGGAGGACTTTGGCTGGGTTAACAAAGCGACCCACTTGTTTGAGTGCAAAGTGGAGGTGCGCTTTCGTGCAATAGCCGGTACATCCCACCGTTCCCAGTTTTTGGCCATTTTCGAGCGTGCGACCGGGGGCGATGGAGGAATCAATCGCTTGAAGGTGGTTATAGTAGGACTCCAGTCCGCCAGCATGCCGAACGACGACGAAATTGCCGGCGGCCCGATTCTTTCCAACGCGCATGACCTGTCCTGGGGCCACCGTGAAAACCGGGTGACCCGCAGGCACTTCAAAATCGAGCCCAAGATGGGCTTGTCGGCGCTTTTTGATTGGGTGAAAGCGGCGTGGGATAAAGAGACTCGAGTAGTGCTGGTAATTGACGGGTGAGTAAAGCGTGCGAGCGTTCGTCATCCCCATGGGACCAACGTGGCTACCGCCGCCTTCGTAGTGCACGAATTTGCGCGGGTGGCGCGAAGGGCCGACTTCCAGCTCCGTCTCCAACACTTCCCCGGTCTTGACCAGCCGGTTGGCTTGGTACTTTTCTTCGTATTTCACCCGAAAAAAGGCCTCTCGCTGGACCGCCTTACGCAAATCAAAATCGAGCACATAGGCGTCCATGAAGCGGTAGGCGACGCGCGTGTCGGGGGCAGCTCGCAGGAGACTCTCAAGTAAGGAGCCACGAACCCGCCCCGTCACATTCTTGATTTTGGTCACAAAGGCTTCAGTCTGAACTCGCGAGCCCGCCGAGCCCCCGTCTTGCCAAACCACAAAGGAAGAATCGGAGTCGGGATCAAAGAAAGTCAGCTGTTTGAGTTGAAGTTCCGTGTTGGTCGTGACCTTATACAGAGCGTCCGGTACGAGAGTGAGACTGGCGGGAAAAAGATTCTCGCGCATGACAGCGGTGACCGACCGCTCGGCAAAACCATGTTTGCGCATCAATGAATACACGGTTTCACCTGGTTTGATACGAGGCCAGAGCACTTGATCCTTCCCGCTTTTTGTGAGGTATTGAAGAGGCGCTCGGCCTTTGGTCGAGCTGCTGGGAGAAGGAACCGCGCTCAAGCCAGGAGAGGGCAGCAACATGGCAATGACAAGACCGATCAAAGATGAAACGAGCAAGCGAGGCATTCTCTTCCTTTGCGTAGTTGTCATTTCAGTGTATTTGATTTCGCCGGTAGCGCAAGCCCAATACTTTGCTGGACCAATATCCACAGCCCTCGGTGGCGCCGGGAGAGCTGCGACCGAAGCTGAAGAGGGGGTTTTTCTAAATCCTGCGGTCCTCGCGCACGCCAAAGAATTTTCTACGGCTTTATATTATGGTGATGGTCAACAAGGCGACGGCTTGGGGCAGACGGATTTAGCTCTTAGTTTTGTTGATAATACTGAGGGCGTTTTCTTGCCGGGCTCACTCAGCTACGTTCGCCGCAGAAAAACCTTTTCGGGATTTCCTGCAGTCAATGAAGAGTATTGGCAAGCCGCGCTCGGTGCGTTTGTGACCCGACACTTGTCTTTGGGGCTGGCGGTCCACTTTCGTTCGGTCGATCAGCAGGGCGCTGTGGATTTTAGTTATTGGAACGCCACTCTCGGTGGACTGTGGGCACCCAGCCCGACGTGGGGTATCGCCATTGTTGGACATAACCTCACGGCTAAGGAAAAGACCGCGCGCGCCGGGTATCTGGAAGATTTGCCGGAAGTGGGGGTAGGAACCGTGGTGTTGTTTGAACGCATCCTCAAGGCGCGATTGGATGTTGTCCGCACGCTTGAAGAAAATCCCGACGGCAAAATGCGAGTCGGAATTGGCGCGGAAACCTATCCCAACGAAATAGTGGCGTTGCGCTTGGGCTTTGAAAAGGACGAGCGACTGGATCAGCAGTTTGCCGCTCTTGGCTTTGGCTTCCTCGGGCCGCGCCTTAAGAT
>JADZEO010000131.1 GCA_020850475.1 Bdellovibrionales bacterium
AAGCTGGTTACTGAGCGGCGGCCAGTTCTCGGCTGCGCATGCCACCCCAAAACCAAGCTAACATCGGGTCCAGATCGACCGACTCCAACACCTGAATCTCTGCGGTTCGCAGGTCATCTTCAAGTGGGCGATACAACAAGTTCCCAGGACCGACGTTGATGAATCCACGCACTTCATGTTCTTCGACTAAGGAGGCAATGATTTTATCGGGATCAATCTTATCCACGGTCAGCTCGTTAACCGCTGACTCACCTTTTTCTGATTTGGTGACTTCGTAGGCGCCGTATTCAGTCAGAGCGATGCCGCTGAGAATCGGAGCATCGGCAATCTGCAGGGGCGCAGCCGGGCGCAGCTGCTTGAGGGCCGGACTCTCGGTCACCAACTCCGCAAAGGTCAGAATTCCAGCCGCCACCTTAACGGCCGCATCACCGTTGGTGTTGCCAACAAAAAAGCGCGGAGCCTTGTGAAACCGCAGGTAGCGCTCGTAAAGACCCACTTGCACCACCGCCGAAGCCAAACTCTTGAGACGGATGTTACTCATTAACACCCGGTCCTCGGAGGCGACAAAGTTAAAAAGATCAAAGTGAGGAGCTTCACTGGCATCCCAAAGTTGTTGGGCTTCCATAATTCTCCTGGTCACTTCTGGAATGCGCACGACACTGGCGCGGATTTCTTCGAAATCAAGGGCATTAAGACCTTGAAACACCACTGCTTCAGACATATTTCCCCTCCCCAACAACGGGTTAAAACACAAACGAACTTCGCCTGCGAATTAGACGATCACCCTTTTGATCACACCGTTTAATTTTTGAGTCCCCTCGATCGCAGCCATGGGAATGGCTGTCGATACATTAGACTATTCAGCAATCTCCGTGCCCAGAGCCTAAATCCGAGAAAACAGGCCCTAACCCCTCTCTATTGGATCTGGGAAAATTGCTGCAGCCCCGCCAGGACTAAAGTCATTGAATTAATTCTACACAGCCTTGAAAGATTCGATCCTCTGAAGAAACCAAGGGAATTTTCGACCAATTCCATCTCACTCTTCGACCTAGGTCGAGAAATCACCTCAAATTAATTGGCCCAACGTCGAGGGCCGAGCTGGACTCGGCAGTCATGGCTCGCAAACGGACAGTAAAGTCCTTTGAATCACTCAAAAAAATCGAATTTTTTTTGGCCACTGAGCCCTCCCGTTGCTAAACTTTTTATCAATGAGTTGGATGCGGGGAAGCGGATCATTATTAGATAACGTCAAACTCGGAGGGCGTCCCCCTTTTGAGGCGATCTATATCTATTTGCTGGCAGCTTTTGCTGGTTACATTTTTGCCGACTTGTCGATCCTCGCCTACCGTCCCGGCATGCTGCCTTCCGAAGCACCTCCCGCTCAAATGCGACCCACCAGTCAACCGCGGATCGTGACCAAGATGGATTATGAATCGATCGTGGACCGCAACATTCTTAACTCTGACGGCAAAATTCCGCTCTCACTCGCGTCCGAAGGAAAAGGCGAAGCTCCGATTGAAGGGCCCGCCACTCTCTCGCAATTGCCACTGAAGCTGGAAGGGACGATTGTTCATTCCAACGTCAAGCGTTCGGTTGCTTCAATTAACTTGCGCAATCGCAATGAGACCGTCGCGCTTTTTACTGATGAAGAAATTGAGGGGATTGCGAAAATTACCAAGATCGAGCGGCGCAAAGTGACGTTTAGGAACCTCGCCAATAACCGCTTGGAGTATATCGAGATCCCCAAAGACATTAAGATCAACTTTGGTGTGACGGCCCCCAAGACCGCCAGTGCGGGTGAAGTTGAAAAGCGCGGCGAGTTTGACTTCTCGATTAAGCGCAGTGACCTCGCTAAGTACACCTCCAATTTGTCGGACATTCTTAACCAAGCGCGCATGGTCCCCAATATTGTTCCAGGTTCCGGAGGGCGAGTGGACGGCTTTCGCTTTGTCGCCATCGACCCGGGCAGCATCTTCGAAAAGCTCGGGTTTAAACCAATGGACGTTATCAAATCGGTGAATGGCGAAATGGTGAACAGTCCCACGCGAGCGATGGAATTTTATAATGCTTTGAAGTCGGCAAACAACATTGAGCTTGGAGTTGAACGCAACGGTCGAGACGAAAACTTCAACTACAATGTGACAGAATAACGGTTCGGTTTTTTGAGCAACAGAATGTTGATCGGCAACGATTGATTCGGCCGGGATAATCAAGGAAGGACTCTCATGAGAACCACAACAGCGATCTTACTCCTTTTGGTTTGGGCACTTAACAGTGGACCCGCGTGGGGCCAAGCTCCCGAAAATATGCCTGAAGAGGAAGGTGTGTTAGACACCGACCCGGCGATCGCTGCTCCAGCCCCGGCACCCACCCCAGCGGCCGAGCCGAGCCCGAACGAAGAAGACCCTAAAAAGAAAAAGTTCGCTTACGCCAATGCCGAGGACATTACGAACGAGAATTTTCCAGACTTAATCGAGAGTTTTGACTACCCCAACGCCGACATTGCCGATGTGATCAAGGCGATCAGTGAGTTAACCGGCAAGAATTTTATCGTCGATCCTCAGGTGCGAGGCAAAGTCACAATCATCGCGCCAACCCAAGTGTCGGTGGCAGAGGCTTACAAGGCCTTCTTGTCGGCTTTGGCGATCAACGGTTACACGGTGGTGCCCTCAGGAAAGTTCCTGAAAATCAAATCTGCACGAAATGCCCAGCGTGACAGCATCGAGACTTATTCGGGCAATTACTTTCCCAATACCGACCAAATGATCACCCGAATCATCAAACTGAAGTACATCAGTGCGGCTGAAGTGAACAAACAGTTGCGCATTTTGCCATCTAAAGACGGCGAAATGGTTCCCTATGAGCCCACCAACTCGATCATTATTTCGGACTACGGCGCGAACATCGAACGGGTCATGAACATCATCAATCAGCTCGACGTCCCCGGCTTTGAAGAACAACTGGCGGTCATTCGAATTCGCTACGCCAAGGCGAAGGATGTTGCTGATTTGCTCGACCAAATTATCAACAAAGGGGAAAGCACTCGCGGCGGGGCCTTCTCCTCAGGAGTTCCCCGTTTTCGTCGTAACACCGGGCAATCCACCGGCGGCGGCTCAGGCGCGGAATCTTATTCCTTGGTGGTCTCGGACGACCGCACGAACTCCATCATTGTGGTCGGCAACAAAGCCGGGATTGCCAAGATTAGAACCTTGATTGCGAAGCTGGATTTTAAACTTCGCCCCGAAGACCAAGGGGGCGTTTTTGTCTACTACGTTCGCCATGGAGAAGCTGAGCAAATCGCCAACGTCCTTAACGGCATTGCAACGGAATCCAAAAAGTCCAAGCAAACAGGAGCGGCGACGACACCCGCAACTCCCTCACCGACCGGAACCACCAACCCTCTTGCCCAGTCCGCAAGCGTGTTTGGCGGAGAGGTCAAGGTCGCGGCCGAAAAGAACACCAACAGTTTGATTATCACTGCCAGTCGTCAGGATTATGAGATCGTCAAAAGCATCTTGAATAAAATCGACATTGCCCGTGATCAGGTGTTTGTAAAGACCATCATCATGGAAATGAATGCCACCAAAACCCAAACCTGGGGTGTGGACTACTACGCCTTTGATCGGGACAGTAAAGGGGTGGGCCGGATTGGTTTTCGCTCCTCGCCGATTGGCAACCTGCTCAATCCCGCCACCGACTCGGGTGCTATCTTAGGCTTTGGCAGCGGACAGACCTTTGAACTCAAAGCCGGTGATGTCACCGCCACGGTGACCAGCCTCGTGGGTTTAATTAAATTTCTCAAAGGTGCTGCCGGCGGCAACGTCCTCTCGACTCCACAGGTGATGGCGCTGGATAACGAAGAAGCCGAAATCGAAGTGGGTGAAACCATTCCGGTGAATATTTCGCGAGATTCTTCGGCCACCGCGGGGACTCTTTCGACTACAGCCAATCGCGAGGATGTCACGATTAAACTCAACCTGACGCCATTTATCAGCCCCGACACGGATTCAGTTAAGCTCAAAATCGAGCAACAAGTGAAACAGCTGTCGCGCACCAAGGTGGAAGCGGATGAATTGGCGAAGTCAGCCGTGGCTACCACCAAGCGCGTGATCAAAACGCAAATTGTGGTGAACTCAGGCGACACCGCTGTTTTGGGAGGCTTGATGTCGGATGTGGAGTCTGAAGACATCACCAAAGTCCCAGTACTCGGCGATATCCCGATCCTGGGTTGGTTGTTCAAAGGTAAGTCCGTGGATAAACGCAAATCGAACCTGGTGGTTTTTATTACCCCCAAGATCATTCGTAACACCACCGACAACGCCAATCTGGTTAATGACAAGATTAATGAACGGATCACTTTCATTCAGCGCTTTATGAATGGTCGCGACCCTCACGGCGAAGCCATCGATAAATTGCCGCGCCGTAATCTCGGCACCAATCGCAAAACTCCGGCTCCGCTCAAAGATCAAGGCGGCGATGCGGGTGAAGAGTCCAAAGAGGAACCGGCGATCGAAACTTTTTAAGGAACGACTATGGCAACTCAGAATTACGCTTCGCTCTTGGTCAAGGGGACCGGTATTACGGAGGAGCAGCTCGAATCGCTGCTCAAGACCCAAGCTCGCGACGGGCGAAGTCTGCGCGAAGCGATGGAAGCCAAGTCGTACAATACGCCCGAAGAAGCCCTGGCCGAACTCTGTGAGCGTCTTGAAGTTAATTTTATCAAAGACATCCCGTTTGGCGATATTCCAGTGGATCTGGTGCGCGATATTCCAATCAACTACGCCAAAAATCATGAGGTTTTACCCTTTAAGCTGGAGTCGGATCGCCTGATCGTTTTGACCTCGAACCCTCTTAATCTTCAGGTCTTGGATGATTTACGAGTCCTTTTTGGGAAGCGCATTGAGGTGCGGGTGACAACGAGCTCGCGCCTGCAGGACGCCATTAACCGCGTCTATGAAAAGAGCACGGCGGCTCTCGAGGGCCTGGACGAAATTGAAGGCGAAGAATACGACCTCGACGATCCGGTCATTGATTTATTGGAAGCTGGCGATGATGACGCTCCGGTAATTAAGCTGGTCAACACCCTGCTCTTTCGGGCGGTAAAAGAAAAGGCCTCGGACATTCACGTGGAGCCCTATGAAAAAGACATGGTCGTGCGCTTTCGCATCGACGGTATTTTGTTTGATATTTTTAAGCCACCAAAGAAATTGCAGAACTCCATCACCTCGCGGATTAAGGTGATGGCCAACCTCAACATTGCTGAAAAACGCTTGCCACAGGATGGACGCATTCCGCTTAAACTTGCTGGAAAAGACATCGATGTGCGGGTGAGTTCGGTGCCGACGGCCTTTGGTGAACGTATTGTCATGCGTTTGCAGGACCGTTCGAATGTGGTTTTGGAAATCGAGCAGTTGGGATTTTCAGAGTCCAGTTTGGCTCAGATCCATCACCTCCTCACCAAGACCTACGGGATCTTCCTAGTGACCGGCCCCACTGGTAGCGGTAAGTCCACGACCCTTTATGCCTGCCTCAGTAAAATTAATACCATCGATCGCAACATCATCACGGTCGAAGACCCGGTGGAGCAAAGGATTCACGGCATTGGCCAGATTCAGGTGAATTCGAAAATTGGTCTCACCTTTGCCAACGGTTTGCGCTCGATTCTACGTCAAGACCCGAACGTGATCATGGTGGGTGAGATTCGTGACTTGGAAACCGCCGAGATTGCCATCAATGCGTCGCTCACCGGTCACTTGGTGCTCTCCACGATTCACACCAACGATTCCGCCGGCGTTTTCCCCCGTCTCATTGATATGGGTTGCGAGCCCTTCCTGATTGCCACTTCCCTCCTTGGGGTGGTGGCGCAGCGTCTCGTCCGGGTGTTGTGCCCTCATTGCAAACAGCCCTATGAACCAACCGATGTTGAGCTCAACTCTTTGGAAATCACCCGCGATCAGATCCGCAATGCCCATATTCACCGCGCGGTGGGCTGCAACGAGTGCAACCAAAAGGGCTACATTGGCCGAACCATCATTCAGGAAATGCTCATGGTCACCGATGAAATCCGCTCGCTCATCATGCAACGCCAAGATGGCGGGACGATCAAAAAAGCGGCCCTCGTCAAAGGAATGCAAACCTTTCGCGACCACGGAATTCAAAAGGTGCTTAAGGGCATCACCACCATTGAGGAAGTATTGACCAATACCCAAGTCGATGCCTAAAGTGATAGGCAGGGACGGTCCCATTCATGGCTTTATTTGAGTACAAGGGCCTCGACAAGGTCGGTAAAAATGTGCGCGGCACGCTCGATGCAGACAATGCTCGTACCGCGCGAGCTCGTCTCAAGAAAGACGGAATCTACGTCGTCGACCTCAAGGACAAATCCCGCGGCACCAAAAAAGAAAAGAAAAAGGGCGGCCATAACAAAGGGGTCAGCGTTAACGACTTGTCCTTGATGACTCGTCAGTTGGCAACCCTGTTAAAGGCCAATATCCCCTTGGTCGACAGTCTTGGGGCCGTGGCCGAGCAAGTCGAAAATGAGACCCTGTCAGAGGCGTTGGCCGACATCAAAGGCAATGTCAATGAAGGTTCCCCCTTACATAAATCGATGCGCAAGTACCCGAAGATTTTTGACAAGATTTACGTGTCGATGTGTGAGGCCGGCGAGATGTCGGGCACTTTGGACGTGATCTTGCTGCGCCTGGCGGAATTTACCGAGTCACAAAACGAGCTCAACAATAAACTGAAATCCGCCATGATGTATCCGGTCCTGATGACGGTGTTTATGTTGGCGATGCTGGCCGCCCTCTTTGTTTTTGTAATTCCAAAGATGGTGATGGTTTTTGAATCAAACCCCGAGCTGGTCCTGCCTTGGTATTCGGTCGCGGTGATTGATTTTAGCGGGATGCTGGTGAATTACTGGCATGTGATTATCGCTTCCTTTGTGATTTTGGGCGTGTCGTTTAAGGCCTGGAAAAGCTCTCCGAGCGGGAGCACTCAGTGGGATGCAATTTTGCTCAAAATACCGGTGATTGGCAAACTGGTGCGTATCGTAGCGGTTTCTCGCTTTACCCGTACCCTCTCAACCCTATTGAGTGGCGGCGTACCCATGTTGTCGGCGATGCAAATTGTCCGCAACGTGGTTAACAACGAGGTGCTGGCCACGGCATTGGACACGGCCCGCGAGAATATCAGCGAAGGGGAATCGATCGCCGGTCCTCTGAAAAAATCAGGGCAGTTTCCTCCGATCGTCATTCACATGATCAATATTGGCGAAAAGACCGGGGAACTTGAAAATATGCTAACGCAAGTCAGCGACGCTTATGATTTCCAAGTTAAGACGGAAGTTGAAGGTCTCACCTCGCTGCTCACGCCCGTCATGCTGATCTTAATGGGTTGCGTTATCGGGGTAATTGTCTTTGCCATCATGATCCCAGTATTTGAAATGTCCGGTTTGGGAGGCTAAAATGGAGCCTCTTTCTGACGATTGCTCCTGGAGGCATTGAGTATGCGCAACATTTTGAAGTCTCGAGTCATCACCAACAACCAAAAGGGTATGACACTTCTGGAAATCATGATCGTGTTGGTGATTTTGGGCGGCCTCGTGGCCAGCTTGGTGACCGTGGTGATGGGTCGACTTAAATCTGCTCGCATTAAGCAAGCCAAGATTACGATGGCGGAAGTCGGTAAAGCTCTCGACATGTATTACACCGATTGCGGAGCTTATCCCTCATCCGAACAAGGCTTGGGTGCGCTCGTTCAGGCCCCGGGCGACGGGTGTTCTAGCTGGGGACCGGATCCGTATATCAAAAAAGTACCGCGCGATCCCTGGAATCACGAGTACATCTACGAATCTCAAGGTGGAACTTATGTTCTTCAGTCTTTGGGGCGTGATAACCGCGAGGGTGGCACTGGCGAAGACGAAGATCTCTCATCTGAAAATCTCTAATTTCCGATTTTGGTTTCGAAGTACCGCGAGTGATTCTCAGCTTCGCCATCTCAATCAGGCGGGCTTTACTCTTATGGAAGTCATGATCGTGGTGGTGATTATCGCCGCACTCGTGGCGACCGTTCTGCCCCGAGTGGGAAATCAAAATAATCAACTGAAGGAAGCCATTCGCCGCTTTACCGTTTTAAGCAAAGAACTGCGGCACCGAGCCCGCTTGGAAAACGCCACCTATCGCTTGGTCATTGATATGAAAGACGGATGGGAAAAGGGTGAAAACCAACATCAGTACTGGGTCGAAAAGTCCACTCAACGAGTGGTTCTCCCCGGCCCCGAAGAAGAAGACAAAGAACCCGAAAAGGACGACTCCGGAAATCCCATTGACCCCAATGGCTTTGCTATCGAAGAGCGGGTCATGAAACGGCAGAACCTGCCGAAACCACTTTTTTTTGAAAGTGTTGAGGTTGCCAGCGAAAAGGCGCCGCTCGTGAGCGGGGTGGCCTACATTCACTTTTTCCCTCAGGGGCTGGTCGATGAAGCGGCCGTCCACTTTCGGCTTCACGAGAAGGCTCGTTGGACGCTTGCCATTCACCCGCTGACGGGTAAGAGTGAAATTGTGACGGAGTTCCTGGAATTAAAGGATATTCGCGATCAGTGAAGACGCAAACCAAGGGCTTTACACTTCTCGAAGTCTTAATTGCCATGTCGATTTTGACCATGGTGATTGTCGCCGTGTCGTCCACCTGGTCGGGCAATTTTAACCGGGTTCGCAAGATCAACTTTGCTAATAACGTCTCGACCCTGCTCGAACGCAAGATGGTGGAACTTGAAACCAAGTACAAGGGCAAACCGGTTGCCGAAATTCCCGAAGAAGAGGCCGGTGACTTTGGCGCGGACTATCCCCAATACCGCTGGGCTTTGACCTCACAAGAATTTCAGATGCCCGATTTGACGGCCCTGCTGACTTCCCAAGAAGGTGGTGCCGACGAAATGCTCATCACCATGATCAAGCAGGTCAATGAGTTTGTCTCAAAGGCCGTTAAAGAAGTGACTCTCACGGTCTTTGTTAAAGCCTCGCAAAAGGAAGTTCCGTACAAAATCACCACCTACTTTGTTGATTGGGAACAAGACCTAGGACTTCCGGGTGGAGCGGGGGGCGGAACCACCGGCGGCGGAGGTTCAGGATCAGGTTCCGGGGACGCAGGTGGAGGGACGGGCAAATGATCACTGTCTCACACCTCAGTGTCCGCAACGAGTCTGGCTTGACTCTTTTGGAGGTCGTCATTGCCACGGCGATTTTGGCGGTGTTGTCGGTGTACACCGCCGAAAGTGTCCAGAATGCCGTGCGCTCAAAAGTAAAGGTGGAAAAGGAAGTCGATCGGGTCACAGGTGTGCGAGATGCCCTTCGCATTATGGAAAGAGATATCAATCTTGCTTTTCATTACCGCGACATCAATGTGGATCTTTATAATCTCGCCGAGAAGGAACGTCTGGAGCGCCTCAAAAAAGGACCTGACAAATCGAATGAAAAAAAAGAAGAGGAGATGACCGAAGAAGAAAAGAAAAAGGCCGAGGAAGCCAAACGCAAGGCCGAGGAAGAACGGGCCAAAAATGGCGACCAACCAGCCAAGGAATTCAAACCCAAGCAACAGAAAATCTTCACCCACTTTTTGGGCAACGAAGATTCCTTGCACTTTACCACCTTAAACAACAGCCGCATTCGCAACGACGACAAGTCGAGCGACCAAGGGGAAGTGGGCTATTTTCTCAAAGACTGCCGGAGTCGCTTCAACAAAAAGGCCAAAAGCCAATGCCTGTGGCGACGGCTGGACCCCATCATTGATGATGATGTGGAAAAAGGCGGAACCGAAACAGTTTTGCTTGAACACGTGGAACGCTTTGAATTGCGCTATCTCGGTCCTGGTAAGGAAGAGGACTGGGTCAAGCAATGGAAGACCGACAAAGGAGATGAGAGTCAAAATAGCAAGTTTCCGTATGCGGTGGAAATCACCTTGGAGTACCACAACAAGGATGTCGAATCCGAAAAGGCTGTCGCCATGACCCTGGTCGCGGCGGTGCGCTTTCCGAATAACAAAACCGAGGAACCGGCCGATGGCAAAGCTCAAGAAGCGAATCCTGAGTTGCCTGCTGACACCAGTCAGTAGCGCTCGTGGAGTGGCCATGATGATGGCCCTGTTCGTGATGATGATCCTGACTTTCCTGGCCACCGAGGTGGCCTTTCGAACCGGCGTTGAGAACAACATCGCCGTTCAGGGCATCTCGCGCCTGCGCGCTTATTATGCTGCAAAGGCCGGAATCGAGCTCAGTTTGTTTCGGATCTTACTTTACAAAAAGGCCATGGCCTCGTTTGGCGAACAGTTAGGCGAAAATAAATCCATGCTGGATCCGATTTGGAAATTTCCTTTTATGTGGCCACCCGTCTTACCGGATGAAGTCTCAGGAGTCGACAAGAGCCAAATCCAAGCGGCGGTAAAGGAATCCAAAATGGACGCCACCTACTCCGTCACCATTGAGTCCGAAGGCGGAAAAATCGACATCAATGACCTGGGCGCCGATTCGGAAGCCATGGTCAAAGCCACCCGCAACCAATTGCTGCAAATCTTCCAGGTTGAACTCGAAAGCAATGAGAAGTTTGCCGAAACCTATCGCACTTTTAATTTTGAAGATTTGGTCAATCACATCATCGACTGGGTGGACGAAAACGATGAGAGCCTGGTGGGCGGGGCCGAACGCAACTATTACCCAGACTCTAAGAGCGAGTTTGTCCCACCCAATTCACCTTTTAAGACCCTGGATGAGCTGCACATGGTGGCCACCATGACGGACAAAATCTTTCAGGTGCTCGCCAAGCAAATCACGGTTTATGGATCCAAGGGAGTAAACGTCAACTACTCGGATAAGTATGTTCTCAAATCACTCGATATTCAGATGACCGATGAGGTCGTGGCCAAAGTGATTGAACGCCGTAATTCGCCGGATAAGGGCGGCCCCTTTCGCAACCAAGACGACTTTCTCGATTTTTTGGGGAGCCAAGGGGTGAGAACCGACAGTTTTAATCCGGCCGGAATCCCCCTGACGTTTGATGCGGAGCTTAACTTTAGAATTAAGGCCGTCGGGCAGTACGGCGGAGTTGTTCGGTCCATTGAGGTGGTCACTTACGACTTCGATAATATCAAAGAACGTTACATCGATATCTTGACCAAAGCCGAGGAAGAGAAAAAAGAGGGAGCCGGGGAAAAGGCCGACGAAGCCAAAGACAAAACTCCTGACGACGGCAAATCCGATAAAGACGAAAAATCCAAAAAATCCAAGAAATTAAATGCCCCCAAAGGCCGCCCTACAGTAGTATATTGGTACGAGAACTGATAGCATCAGGGAGTGGTTGCCGCTTCAGGCGGTGACCAGAGCCAACGTGAGCAACACCATGGAAGGTCTTGGGGTAACGTCAGCATGAGAAGTGTCGGTATCGATATCGGCCGCTTCAGCGTCAAGATAGCCGAAGTCGAAGCACTCAATCGCTCTTTTACTCTCACTCGTCTTGAGGAGTTTCCTCTCAGCACCGACCCCACCAAAGACAATGAAATCGAAATCCTCGACCTCTTACGAAATCTGGCTCAACAGTTTGATTCGGCCAACACGACCTTTGTGTTTGGTTTGCCTCAAGAGCAGGTGGTTGTTCGCAGCAAAGATTTTCCGTTTCGCGAACGCCACAAAATCCTCAAGAGTGTCCCGTTTGAACTCGAAGACGACATTCCCTTTTCTGGCGAAGGGGCCTTATTCGACGCCAAGGTGACTCGCTACCGAGGCAATGGTGCCGAAGTCATCGCTGTCGCCACTCCGGTTGAGCGGGTTCACGCTTTGTTGCAAGTGGCCCGCGATGGCGGAATCGAACCGACGATTGTCAGCACCGAAGGTTTGGCGCTGGCGAATCTTTTTGAAGAGTGGACCGAACCGCCGCCGGAAGGCCCGCCGCTGGTGTTGGACAAAGACAAGGAACACCCGGCGGCGCCAGTGACGCCCGCTGGAGCCCAACTCATTCTCAACATTGGGCACCGTTCGACTTTGATGATTGTTCGAAGCGAAGACCGCTTGCTCACCACCCGCACCTTGGACTGGGGTGGACTGGATGTCGCTCGAGCACTGGCGGCAAAATACAATCTGCATATTGTTGAAGCCCTTAAGGAGCTGCGAAAAAAGGCCTTCATTCTCACCAGCAACGAGGGCGCGACCCGCGATCAAGTCATTTTCTCTGACACCATTAAGCACGTGGTCGATGAGTTCGTGCATGAATTGCAGTTAGCACTTCTTGAAATTGAAGCTGACTTTCAAGTCAAAGTGGAAAAGGCCTTGATGACAGGAGGCGCTTGCCAGATTCAAAATCTGGGCCCCTACCTTACCCAACATTTGGAAGTCCCCTTTAATCGTTTAAAACAAATTCCCTCGCACGCCTCGCTCAATTTTGAGAGCGGCAATAGCGGAGAGGTCTCCAAGGCTATCGCGATTGCTTTGGCAATCGAAGGACTTAAGCGCCCGCGCAACCCCGCCACTAATCTTCTGCGGGGAGAGCTGGCCAAACAAAGCCAAACTCTTAAGCGCTTTCTGCAAAAGTGGGGACACGCAATGGCCGTGGGCTCGGCCGCCTTTTTGTGTTTGTTCCTTTGGTCAATTCTCCGCGATTCCTTTGCCGAAGACATGGCCAACCAAGCCTATGAGCAGATGAAGATTCAAGCCAAGAACGTCACCAATGGTGAACTCAAGGGAGCCCGGGCCAATCCCAGCTCGGTTCGCAAGTACATTCGCGACCAGGAGCAAGAGGCGAAAAACCGCAAATTGGCCGAGAAAGTTCAGACCATTTCTTCGGCCATGGATGTGTTTAAACGTCTCACCGAATCGACTCCAGCCAAAAAGAATGTGATCCTCGATGTTCAAAAATTTGTGGTTGATAACGAGCGGGTTGAAGTCCAAGGGCTGGTGGGACAAGGTGCCGACATCGAAACAATCGCCAACGCTTGGAAGAGTTTGTCTGCCGATAACAAAATTGAGCGCTTCACTCCGACGTTATCAGTCCCGGCCGGAAAGACAGCATTTGGTTTGCGACTCAAGGTCAATCGTATCAAGGGAAAGTGATTTTTGATCAATATTGACGATCTCAAGGATAAGGCCACCGAAAGCTTGAATCGACTCAAAGAAACGATTCAAGAGAGCTCCGTCTATAATACTCTTCGCGAGCGCTACGAGACTCTGCCGGCGGCCACGCAAAAAGCGGTGGTGATGGGCTCGGCAGGATTGGTGGTGATGATTTTGCTTTCCATTCCTTGGAGTTTTTTAAGCTCCTCCAGTGAT
Organism: Bdellovibrionales bacterium; assembly: GCA_020850475.1. Classification (GTDB taxonomy): domain Bacteria; phylum Bdellovibrionota; class Bdellovibrionia; order Bdellovibrionales; family UBA1609; genus JADZEO01. The sequence goes on from JADZEO010000131.1 coordinate 13,310, forward strand.
TTTGTCAGCCAGTTTGAAGAAAGCCGGGATTTGATTCGCGGCTTGCTTAAGACCCGTTCGATGGCCAAAGGGACTCCCCTGCCCCGGGGAATGTCGGCCGGAGAAATTGAGTCACGGGCGCGCACGATGTTGACGTCGGCTGGACTATTGGAATCGCAAATTGGCTCCACTCTCCCTCTCCCGCAAGGCGATCCTCAAAGTGGACTGGCTCCCTCCAGCGTGCTCCAGCAAGGGGTGCGCGTTGAACTGAAACAACTCAATCTGCGGCAAATCATTGATGTGGGCTACGAGCTACAAAATCTCGACCCCAGTGTGAAGATGACGGGACTGGAAATTCAAGCCACGGCGGAAGATCCGCACTATTTTACGGTGGCCTTTAAGTTGATCAGCTTTTCGCTCCCAGAGCCCGAAGAAAATCCAGAAGCGAAAGAACCCCCGGCCCGGGGCAAAAAAGGCCTGCGAGGCAAGTAATGTCGATCATCAGCGCCATTTCAGGGTTCTTGCAGCAGGTGTTTAAGTACCACAAGAAAAAAATCCTGGTTGTGATCTTGAGTGCTCTCGGCTTTGGCGTGGTGCTGTTTCCTTATGACGACCTCGGCGATGTGATCACGGTGCAAGTGGCAAAACTCTCGGGCAACCAAGTTTTCTTGCAATTTGAACATCTCGGTCTGGATGTCTTTCCGGCACCAGGTCTAAATTTGGAACAAGTGGAAGTGGCCACCCCCACCCTGCCGGCGCTTAAGGCCGACGAGCTCACCCTTTCTCCCAGTATTGCAGGCCTGCTGACCTTTAAACCGGGCGTGGTGGCTCGAGCCAAGGGTTTTCTCGCGGGCGACATTCATCTTAACTTTAAGAGTGGCGACAAGGTCGAGGAGGGAGTGTACCGCCAAGACATCGAACTCAGCGTGGGGGGCTTGGAGCTGGGTGCACTTAAGGATTTTATTGAACTTCCCGTGCCGCTCAAAGGTAAAGCCAATCTGAAGACTTCAGTAATTGTGGACCCGACCTATCGCGATCAACCAGACGGTGAGATTGAGTTGAACACGGGTCGGATTGATTTGCCGCCCTCAACCGTGCCTACTTATTACGGCCCGTTGAGCCTGCCGGCCTTTCAATGGTCGCAAGTAAAACTTAAGGGGCGTCTCTCCGGCGGCAAGTTGATTATCGAAAACGCCGACATTGGCGACAGCAAGGACTCCTTTAACGGCCAATTCAAGGGATCCATTAGTGTCAACATGGTCAATACGGGAGCCGGCCCCACTCCCCAGTTTGGAGCCTATGAACTCAAGATGAAACTCAACGTCGATAAAGCTGCACAAGAGAGCTTGTCTTTGTTTCTGGGGATCTTGGATGGCTACAAGAAACCCAATTTTAACGGCGCAAGTTACGCGGTTCGCATCTCCGGCACCCGGTTTGGCGAAAATCCCGTCATTGCCCCGCTGACGTCGTTTTAACCAGCACCGCCGAGCTGCCAAACAACTCGAGCGGGCACACCAAAGATCCGACTAAAATTGTTTTTCCAGCAGATCAACCACCTCGGCGCTCTCAAAAATGACTCGCTTAGAAATGATGGGCGTTGGGCCAAACCAGCCAAAGGTTCTAAAGTTGGTGATGGATTCATTGACGGCCACCTCACCCAAGCTGACATGGTTGTTGGCCGTGGTGTAGGAAAATGGTCCTCGCATCGGCAGTTTCAACATCAGCTCCCGCGACATCGAGGCATGACAACTGAAACAATCGGTATTGGTGCGGTCAGTGATGCGCGGGTTGCTAAACGCCTGGACCAAATCCTCTAATTTGAGCACCTTACTCTCGGAATGATCGGGCAACCGAGCTGGCTGTTGGGGATTGAGTTGTCCAACCACAAACAAATCACGAATGCTTGGCCCTAAGAAATTATCCTCAGCAAATGGCCAGGCCTGATTCGTGGGGACTGGCTCGATTTGACCACCTCGCCCCGGCAGCTCGGGAATAATATGTCCGTGCGACTTGCCCTGCAGATTGACGTCCGATTCCAATTGGTAATGACCGTTACTGACTAAGCCTTGAAAGAAAACCCAGGGTCCGTTATGCGAATCAGCTCCGATAAAGGTGATTTTCTTTAACTGATAGCTCTTCAGCCCAGTCATCAAGAGCGACTGTAGTCCCAGGCGAAAGCCTTCCCGACGAAACCCAGGATGTATTTTGAGCGGCACTCCGTTGGTATCGAATGCCTGACCCTCTCGCCGATTTTGCTCCTTTAGTTCCACCAGGCCCTCTAGGAGCTGGGCGAATAAGGCCGAGTCCCGAGGAGTACCACGGCTCACCTCAAAAATGATGTGGAAGGCAAAGTCATAGTATTCCCAAATCCCATTAAAGAAAATCGGCTGAGCGACCAATCGCACTTCCTGAATGCAATGATTCAAGTTGCCTTGGTGAAATCGCAGGCCCGGTGCACAAGGATCAATTCGCATCGAAACAATTTTCCAATTGTCGATCTGAACTGACTCCGGCGGCAAGCGCACAGGAGAGGCCAATTTCTGCCCCTGTAATTCCTGTCCCTGAGCAAATGCCGTAATCTCCTCGAATAAACCCCGAGGGATAACGGGTGAGAGCCCAATTAGCTTTTGGGCCTCACTCGCATCTTTTTTGTAAACCGGTGGCCAAAGATAAGAGACATCATTGACATCCAAGGGCCCGCGCAGAACGGTCGCAGAGGCCCCGCCAAAGTTGCCGACCAGTAGCAGACCAATGAATAGACAATGAATTGTTCTCACTTTTATTCTCCAAACTTACCGAGTAATGCTTTTTTGAAATTCTCAACGACTTCGGGACGGGCTACGACACTTGATCGAGCGATCCCTTCGGAAAAAATCTTACCCCACAGCATTTTGCGAACCGGCCAGCCGAAGGCTTGGCTCTCTCGAGAAAGCATCGGGTTGTCGGAATCGGTAATCGTTGAAAGAAAACGCACCAGCACCTTACCGTTCACTCTTGCAAAACACATGTCATTGAAGACATGTTTGATCAAGCCAGGAGAGGTGAGGTAATCAACCGTGACATTAAAGCCATCGCCATCAACTCGAACTCTGCCCGCGAACAAGAATGGCTGGTAGAGTGGGCCAAAGGGGTTCGAGGCTTTTGGAGTCACTTGAAAAATGACCGGATTATTACTGGGAAGTTCGCCATCCGCTAAAGTGATGTCGGCAACACCCCCGGCATTGTAAAAGGAACTCTCGTCATACCAGTTCGCGACAGCTTCCGTGAGCGAAGGGTTGGCACTGTAGGCCCACATATCGATGTGAGACTTCTCCTTAACGAGAGTATCATCGCTGGTTCTCATCACTGGCTTTCCAGTGTCTACGACTCCTTGTTCGGCCGCCGTGAGACTGCTCCAACCACAATCGTTGGCAAATCCGTCATTCGCCGAAAGTGCGGTCGCCACTATAACAACTAAGGCCTTAATTTTTGTTTTCATGTGCTTCTCCTATTTTACTTCTTCACTTCTTTTGTGAATTTACTTGGCCACTCTTTGAGTGACCTGTATCTCAAAATTTACTTTCTGCTTCATTAACCTAGGTTAAGAGATCCGAGATTTTTCACAAACGCCGGTGGTGCCTTGACCCTGATCCGTGACCAATTTTAGATGCCAACAATGGATATTTCTTCATTTGGCGCGATTGAAAGTCTTCGCTCGAGCCTGGCTAAAGTTGTCGCAATCCCCCCCACTGAATGGCTCGCTTTTGCGCGCATGCTGAAGTTTCGAAAACTCCGCAAAGGTGAAGTTTACTTTAGACAAGGGGAAAGGTTTGACGAAATTGGGTTTGTGGTTCGCGGGCTGCTCTACACTTACTACCTCGATGCCTCTGGAATCGAAACCGTCAAATATATCGCCACGGAAGGGACTCCGGTCTGTCCATATGCCGCTCTGATCCAAAACCGCCCGTCCCATTTTTCCGCCAAGTGTTTGGAGCCGACATTTCTCGTCGTTTTGAGGTACGACGACCTGCTGAAGCTCTATCGCCGGCATGTTTGCTGGGTCAACATGGGAAGGATCTTCGCCGAACGACTTTTCATCTTAAGAGAAGAGCGAGAGCGGCAGTTTCAAACTTTGGACGCCGAGGCTCGGTACCAATGTTTTGTTGAGGTATTTGGGAAGCACTTAGAGCGAATTCCTCAGTATCTGATCGCCTCGTGCATCGGCATTTCGCCGGTTCATCTCAGCCGGATCCGTCAAGCTCCCAAAGAATCGACTCCTCACCCTCAGCCCCGCCTTTAAAGGTCCATGAATGACCCCAGTTTTTTAGTTGCCATCTATTGAGTCCTTCGCCGATAAATTATGCAACGCATCACAGTAGATCGTATCAATAATTTGCAACCCCTCCCCAAATGGTTCATAAGAAGTTTTACTCAAAAATTGGGGGGCTTTTCATGTCTGGAGTAAACAAGGTAATTCTCGTCGGACGACTCGGAGCAGATCCGGAAGTTAAAACCATTTCTAGCGGCAACACCGTGGCCCAACTAAGTGTGGCCACTAGTGAAAATTGGAAAGATCGCGACGGTCAGCGCCAAGAGCGCACCGAGTGGCACCGCGTAGTGGTTTGGGGAAAACAAGCTGAACTCTGCGGCAAATATTTGACCAAAGGTCGCCAAGTTTACGTCGAAGGCCGCTTGCAAACTCGCTCGTGGGAAGATCAACAGGGACAAAAGCGTTACACCACCGAAATCGTCGCCAACGCCGTGCAATTCTTGGGTGGTGGAGCTGAGTCTTCACGTAACAGCACGAAAGAGGACTTTGGACCGCAAGATTTTGGTCCAGAACCCAAGTTTGACGCTGATGAGGAAATTCCTTTCTAACTTGCGTCTGCTGTTTTCTAGAGGCCAGCCGCTGTGCCTACCAAAAAGGGTCCTGATCTCGGGGCCCTTTTTTCTTCCTCATTCCCGTCACCTCAGTTCTTAGTTAAAATTAGCTGTACCCCACGACTCGCACGCGAGGTTTCTCAGGTGAAGCTGCACGATAAACGCATTGATATCAGCTTTCTCGGCTGGGCTCTGGTCACCTGTTGGCTGCTCGGATGCTCGCTGTGGCAATCCGAAGGCCGCAAATTTCTCGAAAAACAAGGACTCGAATTTGCCGCCACGAGCTTGAATAACTTCCTCGAATACCAAAGTTCCTCTTGTTCCAAAGATCGCTCGGCCCACCCCGAGACCTTGATTTCTTCCGGTGAGTTTGTGGTTTCGGCGCCAGACCATGCGGCATGGGATGTGCGCACGTTTATTCAGGAGCAAGGTCCAGGAGAATCTCAACATTTTGTGCAAATCCGCCCGATCGGCGAAGATGCGATTCTCTATTGTGATCCGATTCCTCTGACGCCACCCTCACCCACGCTCACCTCAGCCGACCTCGAAAAGTTTTTTTCAACCAACCCGTAGCTGCCCCCAGCTCACTCGCCTGCGACTCGAGAGAGGTGGACGCGAATCGGAGTAAGTGGGGCCGGGTTAATAGTCCTGAAACTGCTGAAAAGATGCTTTAATTTTGCGTTAAACCTCTGACTTCCTTAAGATTATAGAGAGCAGGAGTGCATCTATGAAAATCATCTTGAGGCCCCTCGTGTTGTCCTTCTTTCTCGCTCTGACGCTGGTGGTGTTCAGCACCCCCTCGGCTTGGGCGGCCAAAGTTTCAAAAGTTAAAGGCAAGAAAGTTCTCATCGACCTTGAGGGCGAACCCGCCAAAAAAGGTCAGGTCTATTACGTCGTGGATGAGCAAGGTCGCAAAAAAGGTGTGCTTAAAATCATGTCCATTAAAGGCGAAAAAGCGATCGCCAAAATGGGCAAGGGTAAAGCCAAGAAGGGCATGGGACTCTTAGCTAAAGAAGGCGGCGGCGAAGGCGGAGACAAAGAAAAAGGTGATAAGTCCGAAGGTAAAGAAAGTGGTGGTTCGGCGAGCACCTCAGAAATGGCTGCCGGTCTGATGCTGGGTATGTCCATGGACTCCATGGAAGTGGACCTCGACATCACCCCAGCCCAAAAAGCCAGCTTGTCGGGCTCGGGGATGAGTTACAAAGCTTTGTTTGATTATGCCTTGTTTGAAAAAATTTGGTTTCGCGGATTTCTCGGTATCGAGAACTTCGCCGCCGAGGGCGACAAAGCTTCTTCAGCTTGCGAAAATAAAGTTTGCTCCGTGACGATTCAGTATCTCACTCTTGATTTTTGGGGCCGGTACTTGTTCTCACTCGGGACCTTTCGCCCCTGGCTCGGCGCGGGCTTTTCACTGTGGTTCCCCATGTCCCAAGACACCACTGCCCTTGAAGAAGATTCCATCACCAACACCAGCGTGATGGCTGTGGGTGGAGGTTTTGATTGGTTTATCAACCCCAGTTTTTATATTCCCTTTCAAGTCGAGTACGGGATGCTTCCCGCCAGTGAGCAAGTCAGTGCCAGTGTGATTTCGATTCGCGCCGGCCTCGGGATGACTTTCTAAAGCAAAACCCCCAAGGATCTCCTCGGGGGTTAAGCCTCACCTTTTGATTTCCGCTATGATTGACTGCGACCTTTTAGTTGCAGGTCTTCAGGTTTTCACGAGCGTAGGTCGGGCGCTCGTGGCGATAGTCGTCGAGACGATAGTGAATGACTTCATAGCTGAGCGGCGCACGATCAACCACTTCACCAAACTCCACACAAGTTCGCACGGGGCGAGTGGAATCGGTGTGGTCCTCTTGCCAACGAACACAGCCACGCGACTTCTGATTGACGAAGCGGACCAAATCAACGGCGGCAACCTGGATGGTTTCCCACTTGGTGCATACCACCACTGGCCGCGTGGAATCGGAGCGATCAATATATGATTCAAGACAACGACGCTCGCTTCGCTCTTCGACCCGCGCCTGGAGCGTTTGTTGATCGGCACTCACGCAGACCTTATTGGCTGCAACGTCGCCGTATCCAGGAAAGTGAATGGTGTCTTTGATGATTGTGGTTTCATGTTGGCCATAAACAATTTGAGTGTCTGCCTGACTCCCCAAAGCCACGAAGGCTGCTAGACTCATTAGAACTGATTTCATGATTCCCCCTTTTCGTCGGTTGTCACCGGTGATGCAGTAAAAATTTCATGTTGTGTGCGGGGCTGATTTACGAAATCCACGCTCGGCTTGGCAACCGGAGATTCGTGTCGGGAGCGAAAAACCACTCACACCAAGAGTGAGCAGGTGATCAATGCGGGACGGCCTCGGAGCTCGAATCTTGAGGCCCTTGGGTGATGGGGACAAACTGCAGGCTAAGCTGATAGACTTCGTCACCTGGCGGCTCGGCGAAGAGACGACTGAACTCGACCTGAAATTGCCGCAACATTTTTTTAGCAAGCGGCAACTGATCACGGCGGACATTCAAGTAACTCACGTGAAAGGCCCGCTCCGCCTCGGGCACTTCTCCTAAACACCGAGCGGAGTCTTCTAGTACTTGGCGATGGAACTGAGCTAAGAGAGCGGCGTCAGGCTGAGGCAGCTGCAGCGCGGTCGGCACCGCTTGCCAAGAATTTTCGCCCGACTGAGAAACCAACTTGGCGTCTTGGAGTTGCCGAAGGTGTTCCCGTACCACTTCGGCGGTGGGGCCCCGACGCAGGCGCCGCGCAATCCACTCTGGGTTTGGCACAAAATCCCGAAGCGACAAAATCTCTCGCAAAATATGGGTGAAGCGATCGAGCAAAAGTCTCTGGACTTGTTCGACTTGTGAGTGCGTTGGCTTTAATTCCCCCTCTGGGTCATTGGCCGGCTTGTGCGCCGTCAGAAAGAGGCGGAGTTTGGGATCCTCTTGGCGTTTTTGGAGCATCACTAAACGCTCAAAAAACCGCGCTTGTTCTTGGTTAAATTTAAAGTAGCGAATTAACGACTGCGTGAGTTTTTCCCCTAACTGCCGTTGCCCCGAAAGCACCATACTCAAGGTGCCGCTGCTCTTAAGACCCAACTGACGTTGCCAGCGGTTGAGGCTCCAACCGCGATGGCGCCTCTTCATCTCCGCAACGTGGTCATTAAGAAATTCACGGTAGTTGTGATACTTATTCACATTCTCCATGACGGAGGTGTGTCCAAACTCAAGGAGTACGTCAAACGCGATTGAGAATTCGAAAATTCGTCAAGGTCAGGTCAGTAACTAGGAGTTGGATTTTGAAAATTCAGGACGGTTTTCGCACGAAGAGTTTGACCCTGCCCACGCCGCGCTCGATGAGACCGAGAATTTTGGCCGCTTGAAAAGACAAATCGATCACGCGACCTTTGGCAAAAGGCCCGCGGTCGTTGATTCGAACAGTAACAGTTTTTCCAGTCGTCACTTCTTGGACCACCACAACGCTACCAAACGGTAAGCTCGGATGGGCTGCAGTGAGATCATGCATGTCGTAGGCTTCACCGCTTGCGGTCTTGCGACCGTGAAAATCATCGCCATACCAAGAGGCATTGCCTTGCGAGAGATAACGAAGATTGCGATCGGCCCCAGGCAAAGTGGGGACACTTTGGCACGAGCCCACCATGACCGTGAGAACACAAGTCAGATACAGCCGAAGCAATTGGGGATTCCAGCGTATTTTTACCAACTCGGATTCTCCTGAGCGTTTGATGCCCAACCGCTTGATGGCCAACCGTTTGATGCCCAACCGCTTGATGGCCAACCGTTTGATGCCCAACCGTTTAATGCCCAACCGTTTAATGCCCAACCGTTTGATGCCCAACCGCTTGATGCCCAACCGTTTGATGCCCAACCGTTTGATGCCCAACCGTTTGATGCCCAACCGCTTGATGGCCGACCCCTAGAGACGCTGCCGCAGGCGCGCGATCTCGGCCTGGACTTGTTGCTTCACCGTTTCCAACCGGTTGTTTAGATCCTGGTGCGAGGGCTTACTTAAATCTAACTCGAGCTGGGCCTTCGCAATCAACTTCAGCAGCCGTTCTTCGAGTTCACCCAACTCTCTGGCCAAATCAAGGCGCAATTCCTGAGGCAAATAACGTACGGCCAAATCAACGACTTTGCTGATTTCTTCTAAGACCTCGTCCACCTTGTCAAGTAGGTCATTCACCATGGCGATAACTTCATTTTCCAACTCACTGCCGAGCTGGTTCCCATCACGCTTTAAGTCGTCAATTTCATTTCTCAAATCCTGATCAATCGACTGCAAGTGCGCGGCCTCAGCGCTGAGGAGCTGAGCTCCCTTGCCGTTGCGCGCCTCAAATCCCTTGCCACAGCCAGCAAGAACCACCACCAGCGCCACACCCCAAATCATCAAAAAATACTTCACTTGGCTTTGATTTCCCATGCTTCAATCCTCCGTTACTCTCTTAAATATCAAGTCTCGTACCATTACGGATTTGCCCTCCCAAGGCGGAAAGACCTCATTTCAGAGTGTTACCTCGAGCGAGAAAACCCAATTGTTGCGAGATTGTTGTGTTCCGGCCTGAGTGACGAATTTTGATGACAGCTGCACTCTACTCTCACGACTGTCCAGCGGTTAGCCTGGGAGAGTTTTTTCCCGTTTTCACTCACCTCAAGTGAACCCCTCGATGGTGCCCCGAACAAAGCAAAGTGAGATTCTCCAGTCGATCATCCCCACCCAAGTGAAGTGGCTTTAAGTGGTGAACCTCCAAGAATTTATTCTCAGAACAGCGCTCACCCTGATTGTTAATGTGGCTACACCTCGCACCGAATTTTAAGAACACCCGGTGCTTGGTCGCCGCGGCGAGTGGGCGTCGCTGGTTGGCCTGTTCGCGTACGCTTTCCTGTACGGGTACGCTTGCCTGTACAGGTACACTTGCCTGTACAGGTACACTTGCCTGTTCAGCGCCGTCTGATTGTTTACGTGCGGTTTTTTCGTTACTTGCGTTTGACGCACCCATTTCGGCAGCAGGTCTTAAGACTTGTTCATCGTTTAATTTGCCACGCAGCAGTTGGCGCTTCGCCCGCTCAGTGGGGTCGTGCTTTGATAAATAGACATCGACCATCGCTTCCAGTGTCTCCTCAAGTGTGGCCCCCCGTCGCACCCGCTGACTCAAGAGTCCCTGCGCGCGACGAATTTTGATCATGAGTTTTTCCGAGATTCCAACTTCCAGCTGCACCCGCGCCGGCGCGACCGACCGAGACACTTCGGAAGTTTGCACCACCACCTTCTCGGCAATTTCGATTTGTGCCGGCACATAACTCATCCGCCCGCGGCCCGATTCGCGGGGATTGGCCAAAGAGACCTCGCGTTCCAGTTTTTGTTGACTCGA
>JADZEO010000132.1 GCA_020850475.1 Bdellovibrionales bacterium
AAACTGAGTTAGTTAAATCCCACCAAGGTGGAAATTTTGCCGAGGTAGTCTTCGCCTTCGTTGTTGAAGTCCCAGACTTGGAGTTGGATGATTCCAGCCAATTCGTCAGAGCCCAGCTCCACATCGTTACTGCGCACGACGAGGGCGGGGCCGCCGGAATCGCCATTGAGAGTCGCGGAAAATTGCCCGTCGTTGACGCCACTGTCGCCGGAGCCCACGAAGACTTTGGTGGTCATGGTGCTTTCACCGGTAACCATTAAATCAAGCAAAAGGGCATTTTGGCGAACACCGGCTTCGTCGATAGTATCGACGAAGATCGCCCGGGCTTCATCCAAATCCCAAACACTGAGGTTGTCTCGGCCGAGGAAGGTGAAATCCAAGAATGACAGGATGCTGGCCGGCGGGCCCATGGTTCCACTATTGTCGACATAACCTTCAGCAAAATAGATCGTCGAAAACTCGTCTTGCACCAAGGACATGAATTTTTGCATGTTGCCTGTCCCCGAGGTCGCGCTGGCGTCTTTGCTGATCTCGGAAATCAGATCCATGAGTTCGTCGTCGGTAATTCCGGCCTCGGCTTCTCGCCATTGATAGGAACAACCGGAGAGCCACAGCCCGAGCACCAGGATTATCAATGTGGTTGGCTTGTTCATCATCACGGTCATTCCTCATGTTTCATTCGACCAAAATTTAGTAGTTAAAGAAAAATTGGTTCAAAGGCGGCAGACCTGGGAATCCGGCCACACACGCAGTGCCGTTGACGGATTCAATAACGACGTCGCCGATAAATCCATAAGGATAGGTAAAGCCTTCTTGGTCAGCCAAGTTGGGCTGAACATCATCGACCACACCGTAAATCACCCGCATGTGCAGGATCGTGCCGTTGCCATGGCGAGCGTCGATTCCCAAGTTCTGGAATGCTCCGCTGGAACCATCCCACTGACCGGCTTGGTAAGTGGTGATCGTGTACGCACCAATCGGTGTCGGACAAAACTGGTCCGAAGAGTTAACAAACATCACGCCCGTGGCTTGAACCGGACCGGTGTAGCCCCAAGAGCCACCCGTGCCGCCAGCTTGACCAGTGAGAACGAGACCCAGCTGCATGCGGTACGCACCGCCGCCGCCAGCGCCGCCGTTAAAGCCCAGAGCCGCTCCCAACAAGGAGCCGCCACCGTAGCAATTCGGGCAGTTGGGGTCGTAGCGCCGAGCACCCGGAGCCGCCGCAGATTTTTTGCCGTCCTTCTTCCCGCAGGCGGTCGTTGACAACGCCATGGTGATCATCAGGGCAGCAAACAAGGTCCACACAAAGGCCACTCGATAATTGTTAAAAGTTTGCGTCTTCATAAAACTAACCTCAAAAATTTGCCAGAATCTCTTCGGTCTGGCCGTTAAAAGCGTCCTTCAAACTCATTCCCGTAAAAGTTCCTAATTTTTGATAGCCACTGTCAGGATCAATTGCCCGAGTGGTTTCCACTCCGCGATCCGTCTTCCAACTGCGGCAGTCATAAGGCCCGAGGCTGACAAACCAGCAACGAGTCGGTGGGTGAGGAGCATAGGTAAGACCAAAGTTCTTAAACCAGATCGAACCACCAATCTTGTCCTCAGGACCGGCGCCATCACCAAGATCAATCCACTCGTCGATGACCAAGATCACGCCACCGAGAAAGTCTTCGAAGAAACCGTGGTAGGCGTATTCACCGCTCTTATGAAACCAAATGTTGTACTTCACTTCTTGTTCACTGGAACCAGAGGTGAAGTAACCTTCTTCGTGAAACCCGTTGTCGTCGTAGCTGATGGAGACGTGTCCACCATAACCGCTACCGTACTTTTCCAAGTTCACGTTGACCTTAATATTAGTGGGATTCTTCATGGGACGGCCGGTGTAATCCGACATCCGTGACAAACTCACAAGTTTGAGTTCGGCGGTTGCACCATATTCCCAGTTTTGACCCGGGCCTTGGCCAGGACCACTTCCCGGAGGAACATAGGGGCCGCTTGGTACCGCAACCACTGGTGGCGGAGGCTCTGAAGCCGTCGCCTTCTTCTTTTCTTTTGCACAACCAGCCAGTACCACCAGGCTGATCAGCGCAATTATTGTTTTAAAACCGTGCTTCATAAAAATTCCCTCGTTTAGGTGGACCTCTCCTTTTTGGGGTCCTTTTCCTACCTTCCTGATGTGCCAACCCTGTGCCTAGTTGGCCCAAAGTGATACAAACCTCTGAAATGACTCAAAAATAGACTCAAATTGATGGTTCCGAAGCCACCCTGAAAGAGTGTCAAACCCGGGGTGTCTAGCCGATTATTGTCAGTAAATGATTAAATCTAATAATTTCATATATTTATGAGATTCAAAAGGGTGATTTACCCCCTCCCAAACCTTTGACAAAAACTCTAACTTGCCGGAATTTTATGGAAATTCTTGATCCTGACTCAAGTTCCCAAAAACTCGACCGACAGGATTCTTAAGGAGCCTCGAGATGGTAAGGGTCAATGCCGTAAACCTAATAGCTGTCAGCGCGGTGGTATTTTTTGTAGTCCGCGCACTGATGGGGATGATGGCTTAAAGAGCTCATCATTTAAATATTATGATACCCACAGTCCCCGGCCTAGAGGGCCAACGGGGGCGAAATCAAAGCCAAGTGGGCCGTCGGATAATAATGAAGCAAAATCTCCCGAAAATTCTTCCCTTGGGTCGCCAGGTTTTTTGCTCCCCATTGGCACATTCCAACTCCATGGCCATTGCCCCGACCATGAACCACCAAGCCGTCAGCCACCCATTGCAACTGAAAATTGGTACTCTTGAGTTTGGCAAAACCTAAAATTCGCCTCAACTCTTGCCCAGTGATCGGCGCCTCGCCGTCAGTAAACGCGAGGAGAAGTCGCCCCACCCGTCCCGAGGGACTGCGCTCTTCGATGGTCATCCTGAGCAACTCCCCTTCACGATTGAGGGCGCGCTTGAGTTTCTCGCCCAAATTTTTTCGCGAGATGGGAAAGGTCCATAGGCCTGATGGACTTAAAGGACATTGGGGATCGCGCACGGTACCCCAACGCTTGCCCGATCCCCATACCTGGTCGGCCTCTTCGGTCCGCCCACCACAATCACTGTGGTAGTGCGCCCGCAGAATTTCACCCTCGGGGCTCATCAGCACCTGATCACGAGTTTCGCGCAACGCGCGCGTGACGGATTCACGAAATTGGCGATTGGTGACCGCTTCGTTCACCATCGAGTAGACCTGGTCAAATACCGAAGCTTCCAGATCAAAGTGCTCGTTGGCTCGCTCCTTCATCAGACTATACATATAGGAGCGACTAGTGATGACTTGCGCTTTAAGTGCTTCGAGCGGCCAAGAGGCCGGCATCTCGGAGGGAACCACTCCCGACAAATAGGATTCCACATCCATTTCAGTGACCACATCGATCGATCCGTCCTCGCGGGGGAACAACTTGAGATGGCGCGGAACGGGTTCGAGCCCTAGGCGCATCACTTCGCCCTTGATTTCAAGAGGCAGGGCTCGGGTGGTTTCGGTGACGCCCGAATCCCGACGACGGATCTTCCAAAGAGGTAAACCCTGGGCCGCCCGCTGTACTCGCACCACAATCGACTCAAAACGCATGGAACCCATGGCCGCGGGTCGTACCGAACCGCTAAAAGGAAGCGAGCTCACCCGCAAATCCATCGCTTGAATTTCGACCGCCGAGGCGGCCCGCTTGAGGCGGACTCGCACCAATTCACTGGCGCGAGCCGAAAACCCGACGAGTAGAGTTGCAACTACGAATAGACTCGAAGTGAGAATTACGTTTCTGAATGAAAGAATCCGTTCTTTCACCAATCAACATCCTTGTATTTTGTTTACTTCTTCAATTGCTCCTGAAAGGCCGTCACGAGGTCAATCGGGAGCGGAAAAATAATGGTCTTAGTTCCTTCGCCGCTAATGTCATTGAGGGCTTGTAAGTAAGCAAGCTGCAGAGCTGAAGGCGATGCCGCCAACTTATTAGATGCTTCAGCGAGAACCTCAGCGCGCTGCAGTTCCCCCTCCGCACTGATCACCTTGGCTCGACGTTCCCGCTCGGCCTCCGCCTGGCGGGCCATCGCCCGCTGCATCTCTTTGGGCAGGTCAATGTGCTTCATCTCCACCACTGCAATCTTGATTCCCCAGGGCTCAGTTGCCTTATCCAAGATCTCTTGGAGCGCATGATTGATGCGATCACGACTCGAAAGCAAATCATCCATTTGATATTGGCCGAGCACAGAGCGCAGGGTCGTCTGGGCGAGCTGGCTGGTGGCAAAGTAATAATCCTCCACCTTGGTCAGGGCCAATTCTGGCTCCATCACCCGAAAATAGACCACGGCATTCACCTTCATACTCACGTTATCGCGAGTGATCACATCCTGGGGTTGCACATCCATGGTAATAGTTCGTGTGTCGACTCGCATGAGGCGCTCAACCCCGGGAATCAAGTAAATCAAACCCGGACCTCGCACGCCGATGGAGCGACCAAAGCGCAGAATCACTCCTCGTTCCCACTCCGGCAAAATTTTTATGACTGAAAACAAAACCACAATCGCGATGGCGACAAAAAACATCATTTCACTTGAGAACATACTCTATTGCTCCTTTGGTTTTTCCGCCTGCACGGTCAAACCCTTGTGTCCAACAACTTTTAACTGTTCGCCCAACTGCGCGGGATGGTCGCACTTAAAGTGCCAGATTTCGCCGGCCACTTCGATTTGTCCTTCGCGTGGATCCTGAGGATTCACTTCGACGACCTTGCCCTTAAGACCCATCATATCGTCAAAGCCACCCCGCTTTTGGACCTTGCGAGTTTTCACTGCCAAGAAAGTGATCAACAACATGATCAGGCCCAAACCGACGGACGTGGGAATAATCACGCCCAGTGGCAACCCCACTCCGGTGCGTGCCGGATCAAACAAAATCATACTCCCCACGACAAAGCAGGCGACTCCACCCACGCCCAGAATGCCAAAGCCCGCCACAAATAACTCCGCAATCATGAGTGCAACTCCCAGCAACAACAACAACAGCCCACCCCAAGTGACATCGAGCTTGTGCATACTCACCAAACTCATAATCAATCCAGCCGCACCCACCACTCCCGGAACCATCAGGCCTGGATGAGTGATCTCGTAATAAAGCAGGGCGAGGCTTCCCATAAACAGCATGTAAGCCGTCTGTGGATCAGTAAAAAACGAAACCAAGCGATGGCGCAAATCCGGCTCCCAAATTTCTACGGGGCCGACCACCACGACGGCTTCGGTCTTGGCATCACGAATTTGAGTCGGGCGCCCATGAGCAAATTCGACAAAGTCCTGTTTTTGGCGGCCGACAAAATCAATCGCTCCCAACTTGAGGGCCTCTTGGGCACTGACTGCTTTGGCTTCAAGAATGATGTCTTGCCCAAACTTTTCGCTGCGCTTGCGTAGCTTGGTTAACCCCTCGACCCAGCTGCGAGTGTCGTTAAGCAATTTTTTTCGCAAATCATCTGACAATTCCTCGCCCGTTGAGGCGATCGGGGTCGCCGCACCAATGTTGGTCGCCTCGACGGCTCCACTCACATGGCAAGCCTGGAGCAAAATGGCCCCCGCACTGCCGGCGTGCCCACCGCTGGGATACACCAAGCACAAAAATGGAATGGGTGAATTGAGGATCTCTTCCACCATCATCCGCGTGGTCTGCAAACTTCCCCCGGGGGTGTTGATCAACATCAACAACGATTCACACTGAGCTTCGTTGGCTCGCTGTAATCCCCGCTGAAGTAAATCAAGGCTCGCCGGACCAATAGGACCCGCGACTTCGATTTGAAGAGTGCATCGCCCGGCGGGTAACGAAGCCGTTGCGGCGGGAGTTTCCGCCCGCGAAGGGACCGAGCCGAGACCTAAGAACGCCAGCCCAAGAAGGCCAATGACCCAGCTCACTTGAGGTGCTCCTGCAAATGCCCCCAAGTTTCGCGTTTGGTCGCAGCAACTTGCGGTCCTCCACCCAACATGTCGTTCAGCGCGTGAGTCACACACCATTGGACTCCCGCCCAAGAGTGGCGCTCGCCAGGACGAGCCTTGCCCAACCCCAATTCGGCTGAGGCCCGGCTACCAAAAACAATTCCTTTGAGATTCGGGGAGTTCAGAACCTGGCTGAGGTCCCCTTCACTGCCTCGGCCGCTCAAGAGCAAGGCCCGCGAAATTTTGAGCGCTTCGCTGAGCCGCTGCCACAGCTCCTGCTGAGCAGCGGTCCACGGTTCAGCAAAAAACGCGATCACCTCGGCGGTCGGAAGCTCGCCCTCGACCTTCCACGAGGAAGGGCCGGACGCCGACTCGGGCATCAGCACTTCGCGAATGCCGAGGACTTCGCGCCAGTAATATTTTTGTGGAGAAGCCAACAACAACGACATGGCCCAACTTTAGTTGAGTCACACCCCAAGGTCATCGGTTGTCTGTCTGCGTAATCAAAACTCGACCCGGCAAAAATTTCTTCGGTCCCAAGACCAAATTAACAATTATTTCGGCCCCTTGCCTCGAGAGTCCCAAAATCGCACCGATACCAAGAGTGTGAAGACCAATCGAGCAAGGAGGCAACGCATGGACGCGTTCAAGAAGATTGATAAGGAAGAAATCCCTTCGCAGGAGCCCAAGATCGTCGCGGAATTTCGAATTGTACCAACGGCCAACCCGCGCGAGGCGTTTTTAGAGGACTATCATCATTGTTGTCTCTGCGGCAGTGAACTCATTTTCACTCACAATACCAACTTCCTCACTCTCGAAGTAAAGGAAGAAGCCTTTTGTTCGGCCTGTAACATTCGCACCAAGCAGGACCAACATCGACTTCAGTAACCCCGACCTCAATTGCGAGTGACCCGAGCGAGCAAGCTCAGGTCACTCTTCGAACTTCGACGAAGTTCACTTCTCGACCCGGCAAACCAACTTTCGCAACGCACTATCTATCCCCAATCTTTGAACCTTCTCGTAAAATATCCTCTCGAAACAAGTAATCCTTAGAACGAACTCCGCCGGCGCATTTTAGGTCGTCAAAAGGTGTTTTTATGAATCCGCTCAAGATTGGTGTTCCAACCGAAATCAAAGAAGGTGAATGTCGCGTGGCCCTCACGCCCGACACAGCCAAAAAACTTCTAAAGATGGGTTTTGCCGTGCAAATGGAAGCCGGTGCCGGCAGCCGGGCCGACTTTCCCGATGAGAAGTACCAAGAAGCCGGAGTCGCGATTGTGGCAGACACCAAAACTCTTTGGGCCACTTCCGATATTGTCATGAAGATCAATCCACCCACCCTCCATCCGCGCCTGGGTGGTCATGAAGTTGACCTCCTTAAACCGCAAGGACATTTAATTAGTTTGATTTGGCCCGCGCAAAATCCTGAGCTACTTAAACGCTTATCAGAAAAAAAAGCCACGGTGATCGGGATGGATTGCATTCCACGAATTTCGCGGGCGCAAAAGATGGACGTGCTCAGCTCGATGGCCAATATCGCGGGTTACCGCGCAGTGCTTGAAGCCGCTCATTTGTTTGGCCGCTTTTTTACCGGGCAAATCACCGCGGCCGGCAAAGTTCCTCCGGCCAAGGTGATGGTCATCGGCGCCGGAGTCGCGGGGCTTGCCGCCGTGGGCGCCGCTCGCGGACTTGGTGCGATCGTGCGGGCGTTTGATACTCGTCCTGAAGTCAAAGACCAGGTGAAGAGCATGGGGGCTGAGTTCCTCGAACTTGATTTTAAAGAAGAAGGGTCCGGCACGGGTGGTTACGCTAAGGTCATGAGTCCTGAGTTCATCAAGGCCGAAATGGAACTTTTTGCTCAACAGGCAAAAGAAGTCGACATCATTATCACCACCGCTCTCATCCCGGGAAAGCCTGCACCTCGCTTGATCACCGCCGAAACCGCCGCCCTCATGAAAGAAGGCTCAGTGATCGTTGATTTGGCAGCCGAACAGGGCGGTAACTGTGAGCTCACGGAAAAAGACAAAGTCGTGCGTAAACGCGGAGTCAACGTCGTCGGTTACTCCAACTTGCCCAGTCGTTTGCCGTCAACTGCGAGCCAGCTTTACGGCACCAATATGACTCACCTGTTGACCGACATGACCAAGGGGGGCGCGTACCACGTCGACCTCAATGATGAAGTGATCCGCGGTGCTTTGATTGTTCATCAAGGTGAAATCACCTGGCCGCCGCCCAAACCGGCAGGGCCCCCACCCCAAGCCGCAAAACCGGCAGCCTCCCCCGCTCCCGTCGCAGCTCAAACTGAAAAACGGCCCGGAAGATTGGCTCCGCTCGACTTTGCCTTGATCGGGCTCGCCGTTTTGTTTTTTATTATTGGCCAAGGCGCTCCTCACGAATTTCTCGGGCACTTGAGCGTGTTCGTCCTCGCTTGCGTGGTCGGATGGCAGGTGGTGTGGAATGTGACACCGGCACTTCACACTCCTTTGATGAGTGTTACCAATGCCATTAGCGGCATTATCATTATTGGGGCCATGGTTCAGTTGCGCTCGGACGTCTCGGGTTTGGCGGGAATTTTGTCTCTGATCGCTGTGGTCATTGCGTCGATTAACATCGCGGGTGGTTTTTTAGTGACCAAACGCATGCTCAAAATGTTTCAGAAGTAGGAGTCAAGAATGTCACAGGGCTTACTCACCGTTGCCTATCTAGCCGCCAGCCTTCTTTTTATTTTGTCGCTGGGGGGCCTCTCCAATCAAGAGTCCGCTCGCAAGGGAAATGCCTACGGAATTATCGGCATCACCCTCGCCATGATGGTAACGATTCTTGGCGCCAGTGGTTTGGGCTTGGCCGCAACTCTCGCCGGGATTGTGGTGGGAGGTGTCATCGGCGCCATCCTCGCAGCCCGCGTGGCCATGACGTCGATGCCAGAGCTCGTCGCGATTCTTCACAGTTTTGTTGGTCTTGCCGCGGTCCTGGTCGGGGTTTCCAGTTACCTCGCCGGTGATGTTGATCGTTTGTCGGGCATTGATAAACTCATTCATGAAGTCGAAATTTTTGTCGGCGTGTTCATTGGCGGCGTGACCTTCACTGGCTCAGTCGTGGCCTTTGGAAAACTGCGCGGAAAAATCGGCAGTAAACCGCTGCTGCTTCCGGGCCGACATTTTGTCAACCTGGCGGCGCTCGTTGGCTCGCTTGCTTTAGGAGTGATGTTTTCGCAGGCCACTGGTTCCGCGGAAGGAATTCCGCCACTGGTGATCATGACCTTGATTTCATTTTTTATGGGCTGGCACTTGGTGATGGCCATTGGTGGGGCCGATATGCCGGTGGTGGTCTCGATGCTCAACTCCTATTCAGGATGGGCCGCGGCCGCAACCGGTTTTATGTTGGCTAACGACCTCTTGATTGTGACCGGTGCTCTGGTGGGGAGCTCGGGCGCGATTTTGAGTTACATTATGTGTAAGGCCATGAATCGCTCGATCTGGAACGTGATCTTCGGAGGCTTTGGAGCCACTCCAGCTAAAACCACCGGCGCGGCTGAGCAGCCCGCAGGAGAAGTCCATTCCATTTCGGCTGAAGAAACTGCTGAGCTCATGTTAAATGCGCAAAGTATTATGATTATTCCCGGATACGGAATGGCCGTCGCTCAAGCCCAGCACCCCATCAAAGAAATCACCTCTCTGTTACGCAAAAAGGGCGCCAACGTGCGCTTTGGAATTCACCCCGTCGCCGGCCGGCTGCCGGGCCACATGAATGTGCTACTGGCCGAAGCCAATGTACCTTACGATATTGTTTTTGAAATGGATGAGATCAATCACGACTTTCCAGAAGTCGATGTCACTCTGGTCATTGGCGCCAACGACATTGTCAATCCCGGAGCCCTTGATGATCCCAATAGCCCGATCTACGGCATGCCCGTTCTGGAGTGCTGGAAATCAAAAGACGTAATTGTGATGAAGCGCAGTATGGCGTCGGGCTATTCGGGCGTCGACAACCCGCTTTTCTACAAAGACAATACTAAAATGCTCTTTGGTGATGCCAAAGAGCGAGTCAACAATATCTTATCGACAATTCAAGCCCGTAGCCACTAGTGCGGCGACCAACCAAACTTTTCGGCCTGCAGGGGCAGATTGCTAGATCCGTTTGGCGTAAACCTTAATCATCAGCTTATCGCCGCCCTTGTCGGTCCCGGTCGTGATGGAACCTTCGCGGCCCGGTTGCACCAAAATCTCGGGCTGAGCTTGATAATGGCGATAAGACTTGGGGTCGTCCTTCTTGCCCAACTCATAATTCACAGTCATTTTCAAATTGATGCCCTTGCCGATGTTGGGGTGTTCTTTGTCATCGGCGGTTAGCTTTAGGCTCAACTTATAGTTAATCGCGGAGGCGGTCTGCACCAACTCAGTTTCCTCACCCTTGGCGGTTGTGATCGTTGGTGACGACACCAGCTTGCCGTCAGCATACACCTTTAAGGCCACCTCGTACTCATGCTGGGCCGCACTTGCCGAACACGCCAGGGCGAGTCCGCACCCAATTAAAATCAATCGCATATCCACCTCCTTCATGTCCCAACAGAATAACCCCACCCATTAGGCACTGTCTAGACTACTCACTTGTTGACACCCGAGCATCTTAAAAATTCAATATCTGTTATCGGCTTGTGATGAGAAGCCTATTGGGGGAATTGATGCTTTACCGCAATTGGGTGTTGATCATGGGTCTGTTCTTCACCTGTTCGGCCGCTGGCGAATCGAACATGCGCCTACTCCCCCTTCTCTTGCCCCGCGGACTCGAAAGTTTTACCTTGGATACCCAAGGAGCTGCGCACGTAGCACCCGAACTGTGGGAACAAACCCGCGCGTTAGAGGGACGAACGCTCTTTGTGGGCCGAGGAAGCTCTTTACAGGCCTCCAGAATCGAGGTGGGTCGCAACTCACAAGGACAGTTGAGTCATGTCATCGCTGTCGCGGCGGAATCACCGACGCCTGGGTTTTGGGAGGGATTTTATCGCTTTTTCCATAATTCGAGCGGCAAACCCCCGGCCGAAACCGTGATCACGTCGATTAACTCCGATGGCAAGCTAAACTTTGAGACCCGATGTCTTAATGGAGAGTGTTTTGTAATTAGCGATCGCTATTGCCGCGAGATCTTGCGCCGTTCGAGTGCAGCTAGCTTCGACCATCTGATGAGCGACATACGAAGTTGTGAAAAACTTAATCTTCAATGGATTAAGGATCTCGATTATTCGGGGAATCAAAAACTCGCCCAAGATGTCTTTAGCCAAAGTCGGCAACTTCTTCACAGTAGTCGCCTCCTTCAACCTTACTTTAAGCAGTTCAGTAACGGCTATTCCAGCTATCGGCTTCGCCCGGTTGATCTCGCCAAGGTCGAAGCTGGACAGACCGAGCTTCTGTGGGCTGGCGAAATCGCCAAAGCCTGTGGACATCATCTTGCTACGCAGTCCTTAGCTCCATCTGCCATGTCGGCATCCGGTACAACGTCGCCCGCCGGGGCTCGGTAGTGACGCGCATCTCGAGTGAGAGCTTTTATTCCACCTGGCCAAGCCAAGCTTTGAGATAGCGTCCTTCGGGAAAATTCAGACGGATCGGGTGATCCGGGGCCTGGCATCCTCGCGCCAGCCAGCGGACCCGACGCCCGCTGCGCTGCTCGGCCTTCTGCAGAACCTCAATCATATCGTCGTCACTTAAGTGATGCGAGCAGGAACAGGAGACCACCAGTCCTCCGCGGCTCACCTTCTCAAGAGCCGCGGCATTAACTTTGAGATACCCGCGCAGACCAGCTCCATGGGCTTTCTTGCTTTTGATAAACGCCGGGGGATCACAGATCACGACATCGCACTCAGGCAGTGTCCCCAGCCCCTCAACGATATCGATTGCGTGAGTATTCACTCGCTCGGTCCATGGCAAAACATTTTGCTTGGCCAGAGCCAAGGCAGACTCTGAGGCATCTGCTAGGTGAACTTCACATCCTCGTCCTTGGGCTTTAACAGCATGAGCGATTTGGGCTCCCCATTGCCCC
>JADZEO010000133.1 GCA_020850475.1 Bdellovibrionales bacterium
ATGCAACCAAGGCCGTACTCGAGCGCCTGGCAGGCAGCTATCGAAGGTTGTTGGCTTTGCGCTGCAAATTGATTTTGGTGAAAAAATCGAGTCAAACAGTTTTTAGTGATAACGCAAAAATGAAGTTCACTTGCCCACTACCTCGAAACGGTAGAGTTGTCGGTCAGCGATCAGCGATCAGCGATCAGCGATCAGTCGATCAGTCGATCAGTCGAGCAGTCGAGCAGTCGAGCGGTCGAGCGGTCGGGGGGTCGAGCAGTCGAGCGCCAGGCTGTTTGCTCTCGGCAAACAGATCGTTTCGCGTTTGCCCCTATTCTTTTGCGGTTCGCCTTGGAGAGGTGTTTTTTAAAGGGAAACAACTCAATATCCAAGGAGGATTACATGAGATATCTAAAGTTGCTTTCGATTGTCCCAATATTCGTTGTGGCTCTTAATAGCGAAGCGCGATCATTCTACAAAGCCACTTTCAAAATCAACGTACAGTACGCCAATATTGTCGATGGTACAGTGGATCTGCTGAGCGAACTCAAGGTGAAATTGCGCTATAGCGACGACCATGATTTTTGCGAGGTGGTCGTAGGAGATGCAGCGTTTAAGTGTCACTCCTATCATCCAGATGACCACCCTGAAAATGTGATGGTCACGATGGATCGCGGTGTGGGCGCGCAAATCGTCGCTACCGCATTAAACCAGAATAAGTGCGTTCCCGGCATCCAGGCATCCTTTGCCCGTTTGGCCACCTACCTTGACGACACCATTGATGTCGAATGGCAGGGCGATGATTTTTATCAACAAATTCACGATGACAAGCCTGAGTCCTTTCACGTTTGGTTCTACGACATGACACAAGGAGTTAAGTACTGACCAGTAGATCACCCTTTTGGTTAATGGGTGCGCGCGAAGAGGCGAGGAGAAGTCATGCAGAGTTATCGTGATCTTTTGAATCAGGAATTTGAGCGTCGCGTTCAAAAGAACTCTCATTATTCTAAGCGTGCCTTCGCGCGTGATTTAGGTTTGTCCGCGGCCTTTCTCAGCCAGGTTTTGACGGCGAAGAAGAATTTGAGCCCCGATAAGGCGTCGGAGATTGCAACGAACATCCAGTACTCGCCCAAGCAACGACAATTTTTTTTGAACTTGGTCAGGCTCGAACACGCCAAAAGCGATGAATACAAGGCCGCAATACGCCGAGAATTGGGCAAAAAATCAAAAAAGCGAGTTTCCTATAAAAATCTCAAGCACGAAACATTTCAGATGGTCGCCAATTGGTATTACCATGCGCTCCTGACTCTCGCCGAAGTTGAAGGGTTTCAGTATGACATCAAGTGGATGGCGCAAAAACTCGGTCTTTCGAGCGAAAAAGTTACCGCGGCAATTAAGGTGTTAAAGACTTTAAATTTAATCGAGGAAACGAATGGTACCATTACAACTCGGTTCGAAATGCTGCAGGTTGATTCCATTCCCAGTCGGGCCATTCGTGAACATCATCGTCAGTTCTTGGAACGAGCTGGCCAGGCATTAGCTAGCCATGCGGCCTCTGACCTAGATATTACCGGGAGTACCATCGCCATCAATATAGCCAAGTTGCCAGAAGCCAGAAAACTCATAAAGGAGTTCAGAGAAAATTTAACTGAATTTTTGGTTGAGCCAGGATCAAACACGGCGGTTTATCGTTTGTCGGTTCAGCTTTTTCGTCTCGATCGAGAGACGCCATCAGAAAGATAGGAAGTTTCCATGGTCAAATTAAAATTATTTCTATCCCTTTTTGTCTTCTTGAATGTGTATGCATTGCCTCTACAGGCGGGCACCGACGTGGGCTCTGGAGGTGACTTGGTAAAGTGCGTGCCCTACAGTGGCAACGACCTTTTCGGTCTGTACTCCTTGGATTATCTAGTTTTTGCGCGCGAGAGCGGCGCCAAACAGCCACTGCCCGTAAAGAGCTGGGAAGAATCGATTTTTAATATTCGTCGCATGTTTATCGACAAGTTACCTGAGTTGTTGCCTGTGTTTGACGAGTTTACGAATAACATCCTCAACGAAGACCAGTCCCGACGGCAAATTTGGGAGCCCACGGATTATGCTCTGGTTGAACTTGATGATGAGAAACTGCCAATTTCAGTAAAAATTCCCGTCAACTGCCGGGACAATGGCAAGGTTCAATTGGTGCAGGCGGTGATTCGGCAAAACCCTGGGTTTACGGGTTCACCTCTGATTGTGTATAAATACATGCCAAAAATCTTCGAGAAAATGGCGAGCGAACGACCATTGCAACTTTCCTTTTTACTGGTGCATGAGTTTTTGTGGTCGATCAGTGACAATGTGGATCGCAATCGGCGCATTAACTGGTTTTTACATTCTCAGGAACTTCCAAGTTTGTCGCGCATTGAAATTATTGATCGCTTGCTGGGTATGGGCCTGGATGTGCAAACAGTACCGCGGATTTTGGATTCACAAGGTCGGGGTCATTTTTCGACCCTGCAGGATGCGTTGGCGAAGGCTCGCGCCGGTGAAACCATCGTCGTGAAAGAAGGAGTTTATTCAACTGGCGGAGCAAGTATTGTTGTTCCGATTAAAATTCGGGGCGAAGGGGATCGCCGTAAGATTATTATCAAAGGAACTAAAACCTATCCCGCAATTGACGTCAATTTGGAGGTCGATCAGCTCGCTGAATTTGATAATGTAACAATTGTACGTGACGTCTCACCTGATAACGATGATGAGTACTACTATAGTAATCCCTTGTTTGTTTCATCTGGGCGGGTCTTGATCAAGAATTCAGTGATTAAGAGCGGATCCAAGTACATTTTGCGGCTTAACAACCAGGAGAAGGTGAGATTCGAGAAGTGCGAATTCGTCGGCTACAAGGGAATTGTCATTGATCTTATG
This sequence comes from Bdellovibrionales bacterium, assembly GCA_020850475.1. Taxonomy (GTDB): domain Bacteria; phylum Bdellovibrionota; class Bdellovibrionia; order Bdellovibrionales; family UBA1609; genus JADZEO01. Next base: position 2,884 of record JADZEO010000133.1, read on the forward strand.
TTTCGAGGCCAAATTGAAGTTCTGCAGTCAACCTTTCAAACAGAGCGATACAGCCTTCTGTTTGATGCGACCAGATTTACCGGACTTTTTGCTGAAAACACCTTTCAAACGGAGTGTGCCGTGGATGATATGGTGTCAGATAATCCTTGGGATGACAGCAATACCGAGGAAGGTAAAAAGAGAGTTCTTGAGTCCAAGATGAAAACCATAAGAGCCTTGGGCCCCATGTTTGTGAACAATAAATACCCCAAGGTAAAAGATCCCGTTAAAGATAAATACTGGTGTGCCCCTTGAGCTTCGGCTGTTAGCGGGGTTTTGTGCTTTGGGCCTCTTCGGCCACGCGCAGGTTGTGACGGGCGATGGGGG
>JADZEO010000134.1 GCA_020850475.1 Bdellovibrionales bacterium
AAACGCTACTTCCGCCCGTAACGGAGCAGCTCCGAAGGTTGAGCCGAGGTATTGATTCTGGCTGGCAAATAGGAGCTCAAAAAGGCCACAACTGCCGAAACCCCCACCACAAAGTAGATCAACTCGGGAGTCACCTTCACTGGAATTGATGAGTCATAGTAGATGTCCGGGAGCATATCGATCGGGTAGCGGTCGAGCAAATAACTAATGCCAATGCCAAGACCCAAACCACCCCCCATACCGCAGGCGCTCAGCAAAATCCCCACTCGAGTGAAGACTTGCCGGGTCCGACGAGGACTCAAGCCCATGGCCATGAGGATCCCCAAATCACGCCGTTTCTGGGTGAGCAGCAAAACCAATACCGTCACGATCGAAAAACAAGTGATGAGAGCTGCCAGCGCGAGAAAAATTGTCATCGCCATTTTTTCCATCTTGAGCGCAAAAAACAGGGCCTCGTTGCGCGAGACCCAGGTTTGAACGGCAAACCCGCGCTTGGTGTATTCGGTCGCCATCGCCGCATAGTCGTAGGGTTCCGGTAGTCGAACTTCCAGAGAAATCTCGCGACTGGCCGCCTCGCGAAACCGTCCTAGAGTGTGGCCGGGATTGTAAAACACCATTTTCCCGTCAACATCAGCGACTCGCGAGGACAACAACGCCCGCACCGTCACTTTTTCATAGACCGGGGTCTCTCCCGCCGGCTTAAGTAAACTCTCAGGAGGAATGATCAAAATCTGATCACCCTCGAAAATCCGCAAGGAGTGGGCCAAATCCACTCCCAAAATCACTTCGCCGGCCTCGAGATGCGCAAGCCGCTGGGCAAGATCACCTTCCGCCGAAGGGTCCGTCGGATCGTCCGTTGGCCCCTCTCCCTGACTGACAACAAAATCGTTGTAGTTACCGTGGCGCTTTTTGCCGATCTTTTGAATGTCAGAAAATATTTTTTCCAGCGCTTCCGCATCCATGCCTTTGGCAACTGCACCACCAAAGGTCCCTTCGAGCGTTCGCAAAATCACATCCTGACTTTCGACGATCGAAGCCCGGGCTCCTGGTAATTGATTGAGCTCGCCTCGCAATACTCCAAGTTCATCAAGACTTCGGGGTTGCCCCCCTGGCGCTGGCGGTGGGAGTGCAATCACCAAGTGGGGCTCAACGGCTAACAATCTTTCGCGAATTGTCCCGTTAAATCCATTCATGACACTCAAAACGACCACCAGAGCCATAACGCCCAGACCAATACCCACAATGCAAATCCAGGCGATGGTTCGAATCAGTGCGCCGGCGCGCTTAGAAAAAAGATAGCGGCCAAAAAACTTTAAGGTCATACAAAATCATAATCATGGGTGGACGCCGAATTCAATCCCTGACTCATCCCCACCAAGTTCTCAAAACCCCTCAACCGAGTTCTCACTTCGATCGCAATCCCTCTCGAACCATGGGTTTGTGGGCACCTGGCAGCGAAAGCCGAGGTCGGTTGCGTGAGTCAGAATTTGGTGGAGAACCAGTGTTTGAGGCGGGCCCACCATGACTGTGGTGATTTTGGACTGTTTGGGCCATAGCGCCTGAGGAACTCCTCGGGCGCCAGGTGGTGAGCCACGGGGGCCTTATTAAAATTGGTAAGCAATATTTCGCGGTCCGTCTCGGTGAGGGCTAATACGTGACGCAAAACCTCGATGGCTTGCTTCACAGAAGCCACCTGGGGATCTTCATCAAACCGCACCACTTCGGATCCTTCAACTCCCGATGGTTCATTTTCGTCTTCCAGCACGACCCCGGTTTTGATTCCCTCTAGGATATTCCACTCGACAATTTGCCCGCAAAAGCTCATCTGTTGCTTGATGATATTTTCTTTTTCATCTTTCCAAATGAAAAGATCCGCCTCTTTGGCACTGTGGAGCCAGCGGCTGGTGATGTTCTGACTCTCCGTCTTGATAATGTCGACAGCCACTTCCTCTAGACTTTCGCCGATATCGCGGGCGTTGAAATAAAAAATGGGCGAGTGGCCTTGCGACTCTCCGACCATATTTACTTGGTTCCTTCCGTCGCAGGATGTCTTTTGCCTTCTTCCTCTCTTACGTCCTGAACGTTACTTCGCAAGAGAAAGGACTTTTGCAAAGCCTTTAACAACACGACAGTTTCATCCAAAGCCTCAACAGCCCGGCGGCTGGTTTGGGGTAAATCGGGAGCCACGGCTTGAATGGCGGGAACCAACTTTTCAAATTCCTTGGAGAGAATGCCCAAGCTGGTAATCATTTGGCCCAACTGCTGGCCCATATGCGGAGCCTCTTTGGCCATTTCCGGCAGGATCACTTTCATTTCGCGAGCCAAATCGGTGAGACCGCTCGCCATCACTTCCATTCGCTCGTCTCTGTTGAGTGTCACCGTGAGCTTTGATACCTCAGTCGCCATTTTGTTCATGTTGATCACGAGAGGTTCAAGACGATCAAAAGTTGAGATCAGTGACTGCGTGCGCTTGGGATCAGCAAAGGCATGCGCAATCAGGCGCAAACTATCCACCATCCCGGTAAAGCTCGCCAAGAACTCATTCATTTTCTTGCCGGAAACCAGGTCCATCAAATCAACGCTCGGTCGGGAAGGGATCACGTCGCCCTCTCTCACTCGCACCTCTTCAATTCCCACCGACAGGTCCAAGGCCTTTTCCCCAATGATAAAGGGCCTGACGACCTGGATCCGACTGTCCGTCCGGATACGGTCAGAAAACTTATCGAGGATTTTAAACTTGACCAAAACCTGATCTGAGCTCATCAATTCGACTTCGCTCACCTCACCTGCTCGCAGCCCCGAGATTTGTACGACCGTTCCCGGATGAATTCCCTCGGCGTTATCGAGAGAAGTTTCGTATCGCACCTTGGTGGAAAACCAACCTTTTTTGATGGCCACGCCCACGGTGGTGGCGATTGAACCTACCACGGCAGCTAACAGAAAGACTCCAGCGGCCCGCTCATAGCGGTTGAGTTTAATCATCATGAACTTGCCTTCTTGTGGGTTACAATGAACGCACTGTGTACGCTCTCAATTTCTTCGATCTTTTGACTTTTTAATTCCAGAGTTTTGGTGGTTGCTTTGCGCGCAAAGCTCACATCATCACTCGCAATCACCACCACCGCTAACTTTCCAGCTTCGCGCCACTCGTGGATGAGACGACCCAGGGTATCTTTGCGTGACTGCGACAACCCAATGGTCGGCTCGTCAAGAATGAGTACGCGGGGTTGCAGAACCAAGGCTCGCGCCACCACCGTGGCTTTTTTAATACTGCCGGACACCTGACTTGGCCGACTGTGCAAAAACTCAGTCAATTCAAATAAGGTCGCCAACTCCTCAATCCAAGTTTTGGCTTCATCCTCAGGCATCAGCTTATGGTATTGGAGAGGTAAAATGAGGTTTTCAAAGAGTGATTTGTTCGACAGAAGTCCGCCCAGCTCAAAGCTGTAACCGATCTGCAATCGATACGGCAAAAACTCCTCAAAAGTCATCGCCCGAGTACTTTGACCGTTGATGAGGACATCGCCTCCTAGGGGTGTGGCCAGTACCGAAATCACTTTCAGAAGTGAAGATTTGCCACTCCCCGATCCGCCCTTAATCCAATAACTCGTCCCCTTTTTAAATTCATAATTGAGCCCAACAAACATGGGCTTTACTTTGGGGCCAAACGAATAGCCCATATCCTCGAGACTGATTGCTTCAATGGGTTGAGCCCCAGTCACAAGCATTACAGGACCCCCAACTTGATGAGCTGATTGAGATAAAAGAGGGTGGTGACTCCAAGATTAAAGACAGTGACGTAAATAATGCTGTTCATGACCGCTTTGGTGGTGACCTGTGGGACTTCTTCTGGCCCGCCCCGCACCAGCAAACCCTGGTAAGAGCACACCACAAAGATAATCGCACCACTAAAGGTGTTCTTGGCCAAGAACAGGAGCACGTCCTCTGCCGCAAACGCCTGCGCTAAACTTTCTGAGTAAAAAGTAAACGGCATATCGTGGATGAGCGAGGTCACCAAAAAGCCACCCAAGAGCGCCACCAAAATAAAATAAAAGGCCAAGCCGAGAACACTCAAAATTCCACCCAACAACCGAGGAAACACGATGTAGCTCAGCGGATTAATTCCCATTGACTCCAAGGCCTCGGTCTCGCGATTGACTTTCATGTTTCCGAGTTCACTGGCCACCGCGGTACCACTTCGAGCGATCACCACCAGGGCCGTCAAGAGCGGTGAGATTTCACGCACAATAATTACGACCAGCAAGTTGCCGATCATCCCCGCTCCGCCTAACAGGCTCAGCTGCATGTTAGATTGCATGATCACAATCGAGCCTGACGCCAGAGCGAGCACCGAAATCAACGGAAGCGCCTGCACACCGGTAAAATAAATTTGCGCCGAGATCACGCTAATGACCGAGCGAAACCCTTGGGCTTGATCAAATACCGCCGCTCGCACCGATAAATAGATCATCGAGAAAACGCGAATCGTATAGCTAACAATTGACAGCCCCCGAAGGCCGAAGGCATCAACTTGCGCGATGACAAAGGATCCTATTTTTGCCATGAAAACCTATTCTCCCGACATAGAATAAAATCGGAAAAATCAGCTCTTAGCTTGATTGGGAAAGAGGCGATCCAGACCTCAATACGCCCACAACGAATAGAACAGACTTTTGATGACCTCGACCACCAATTCCCCTCGACTATGATGGTAAGAGCCCTGGACAATTCCGCGGGGATAAATCACAAAATCATGCGGGAACACGGACGAGAAAATGCGGTGCGAGCGGTACATGTGCAGACGCGAGGTGACCAGGATCAAATCGCGACAGTGCAAGGCCTCGACCAAGGGCAGGGTTTGCTGGGCGTTTCCATAGGTGGTCTTTGACCTCTTTTCGAGAATCACATCGCGCTCATCGAGGGTTCCGTAGAACACCCACTGTGGGAATATTTCCCTTAGCGTGGCCTGAGGATAGACCCCAGAGATGATCAACTTCTTGATATTTTTTTGCGCCAAAAGATCAAATCCCTCGCGGACTCGACCCGCGCCACCGGTGAGAACGACGGCGCAATCGGCCCGGTGATCTTCTTCCCAGGCCGTGGCAGTCGAAGCCTCGACCCGCTTGAGCTCGCGATAAAACAACCAGGAACCGAGGCTGGCTACCAAAAGAGAAATGATAAGTGACCAGGACTTAAGGCTGATCGACATAGAGACTAGCGTCGCGCTAGGACCTCAATTTCGACATTCACTCCCTTGGGCAGTGCTGCCACAGCAATGGTGGAGCGCGCCGGGGGGTGGGATCGAAAATAAGTTCCATACACTTCGTTCACTTTGGCAAAATCATTCATGTCGGTAAGAAAGATCGTGGTTTTAACGACATTGGCAAATGTCATGTCGGCCGCGGCTAAGACGCCCTCGATATTTTTCATGACGATTTGCGCTTGCTTTTGAATGTCACCCGTAAAAACCGCATTGGTCGCAGGATCAATGGCGATTTGACCGGAGCAATACAAAGTCCCATCATACTCGACCGCCTGAGAATAGGGGCCGACCGGAGCTGGCGCACTTTTGGTTTCGATAATATTTTTTTTCATCATTTTTCTCCTCAATGCCATTCAATTGGATCAAAAATAAAATGCCATCCCCGCCCTGATAGGATGATCGCCGAGAGTGCGAAATCGCACTTCACTCGAAATCGAAGTCACTCCCACTCCTGACTCAAACATAAAGGCCAGACTGTCGAGGCCGTACAAAAAGAACTCGGCGCCAAAGAATCCGCTTAACTCAAAGCCGGATTCGTTCTTACCGGCGGTTTCAACACTGAGAATGCCAGCCCCCGCCCCCATATAAAAATTGAGGTTGGCTTCGGTGAAAATCACTCGATGAACACGCGCCATAAAACCAAAGCGTGAATTGTCCTTGCGAGTGTCGACTCCCAACGAGGCGGAAAGCCCCAAGGACGCATTGGGATAATAACGGACGGCTAAACTTGGAAGGCTCTCGGCGAACTGGTCGGTGTACCCAACTCCTAAGCGATTAGAAAGTTCTTTGGCATTTGCCGTAAGCCCCGAGCCAAGCGCCACGGCTGACAAAAGCACCAGCAAAATCAGGAGTCCGCGCCCCAGGCTGTTCTTAGGATCCATTGATGCACCTCCATGTGCCTCTATTACAGTGCCTAAGTATCGGGGATTTCAAGCAATTTATTGCTTGCCACCGCTGGTCAGGCGAGATATTTATCCAGGTTATTGCGTTTAAGGGCCCGTAGCTCAGCTGGGAGAGCGCCACAATGGCATTGTGGAGGTCGTCGGTTCGATCCCGATCGGGTCCACCAAAATCATTGAAGCCAAAGTCCTCAAGATAAAAACCACAGTTAGATTTGACCTCGAAGGACCGGCAAAGCCGTGATTATCGCTTCAACTGAACGCGGATTTCAGAGAGCTTTCCATCCGTAGTGAAGGAGGAGCTCGCGGCACCAATCGCCCAAACCTCTGAGCTCGAACGCTTTTCAATAATCAATTTATCGACTCGCCCACCAAGTGTTGCCTGACACTCTAATAGGACATCCTCAGTGCCGGTTTCATGTGCAAACCAGAGAACAGGCGCAAGGATTGAGGTGTGCTCGATCTGCTGTTGGCATAGCCGATCGCCGCTAGCTGACACCACTGAAAGACGTGAATCCACTCGCCCCCCAGTAGCCCCCGCAAGCGCGGCCAGGGAATACGCACTCCAATAGGTTTCAATGGTCGTCGCCGAAACCCGGGTCTCCTGAAAGGCACCGTTAAAGGCGACCTCTTGCCCGATGCCGGCCGCATTTAAGAATGAACCTGCTGCGGCCAGGAGGATATGAGTATAATGCTCTCCCGTGAGCCTATCGGCTTCGACATTGCCGACTAATGCTGGTTCTTTAATTTCATAGGTATAGGGAGCAACACTCACGATTTCTTTGTCATGAAGGATCGGCAGAAGCTTTCCGGGAATTCCGCGCCAGGAATAACTTAAGAATCCATGGTACTTTCTCAAATACCTTCTCTTGGTTCTCACTTCTATTGTTCTAAACAGATCTTCCACTTCGGCTCGATAGGCCAATTCGTCGACCGCGGATTTTTGAAACCACTGCCTCATAGTCAGTTCGTATTTTCTTCGAAGCTGCAGGAGTTGGGTTACTTTTTGGTCATGGCTCAGATTTTTATCATGGTGAATCGCCTGAGCGGTGCTCTCAAATTTTAGCAGCTCGGCCTTTAAGCGCGGGAGCGACTCGGCAGTCCTGGTAAGCTTTACTTGATAAGGAGAAGCAATTTTGAGAATGGCCTGAGAAATCGGGTCTGGAGACTGGGCCCACACGGACTGACTGAAACCCAACGCCAGTAATGTCAACCACGCCAATCGAATCACTGGTTTTCTCAATACTTGATTCACCATTACCCCCACCAAGCTGCTCAGACTCATCAGCGAGTCCATGAAAGGTGATATACCTAATGGGGACGGTTTTTACCACCAGCAAATAAAAAAATCAGAGGGTGGTATAAATAAACGCAATATGGCCTCAAAGCTTAATTTCTCGAACATTCACCGGTGGGTTTTCGCGTGGCTTCGGTTTAGCTAGTTTCAGCACCGAGTTTAAAAATCTGATGTAGTCTTGGTAGCTCATTTTCGCTTTCGAAGATTAGAAATAAATTCCCATTCATCAAATAAATCAGCATATTTTTTGATTAAATCAAAATCAAGTTTTGTGACAGTTTTGAGCAAAGCTTGAACATCAGCCTTATCTTGAAATTCTCGGTCCGGGTTGTTCTTGTAGGCCTGGATCTTAAGGCCAATAAGATCCTCTGCCGAAACGACAGGAATTGGGAAATCATTTATTAGCCTTGCTCTCCTGAGCATGTCCAAAGTGGAATCACGATTTGCTAGGAGAATGTCCAGTTGCCCCAGCCCTGAAAAATGCAAGACCTCTGAGTTTTCAAAGGCCAGCACGAACCCAGCATCGATGAGCGCCTTTCTTGCTATCCCTCTTTTCCCGCCATCAACCAAAAGGTCGATATCCTGGGTCGCTCTTATCACTCCGTGCGCAGCCAGGGCAAAGCCACCAATCAGGGCGAACCTCACGCCCTCCTTCTCTAAAGATCCCTTGGCTACGCTCAGGATATCCTGAATTTCCATGACTCAATTTTACTCGAAAACCAACGGGCGAGCTAGAACAAAGTGTTTGCTCACACCCTTGATTCAAACAGATAGCGGATATCAGAATGCCTCTAGCGGACGGTGAGTGAGGATTTGATTCATCCGATCAATGATGCCTGAGTAGGTCAAGATTGGCGAAGGACCAAAATAGCAGTTGGCTGACGGTCCGCTTTGCTGGCTTGGGGTTAGGTCGGCACACGGGCCAAAGCCTTGAGCGGAAATCTTGTTATGAACGATAAAGTACCCGACACAGTCATCGCTATAAACAAGTCGATCGTCGTTGATTTGACTCGAACTCAGCTGGACGAGGTCAAAACAGACGGGATGATTCAGTCCCCGCAGCGACTCGGGCAGTTCATCGGGCGAGCAGTCTCGCCCCACCCGCGTTTTGGTGACCGGAAATTTAAGCGAAAAGCTGGCTTCGTATTGTTGGACCTGTCTGACTTCAGAGGGCGTCAGAGGACCAGGCTTTCGAGAGTTGGACCACCGAGAACACCAAGCCGACTCGCTTAATCGCTGAGGCGCCCATTCAAAGACTTTGGCGGCGATCGCTCCAGAAATTCCCGTCTGCCTGAGGCAGTTGACCAGTTCGGCGTCAGCACGGCGCTTATCCTCTCGATCCCCACAAACCCAATAGGCAAAGTCATGATGAGTACAACAATCTGTCCAGCTTTGAATGGTCACGGTAAACGGGGCGCTGCAACCGTTGGTCCGAAAGGGCCGCAAAACGTGGCTCCCGCCTTCTTCAGCCCAAGCCAAAGCCCAGGCGTTGGCCGCCACCAAGATTCCAACGGGGAGTTTTAACAGCCGCTCGAGCCATCTCATTGGATGCCCCTCCACTCCGTCACTTGGCCGTTTGAGGCGACGAAGTCAGCTCCCCGGTCGACCCCGAAGGTGACGGCACAGCCCTTTGGGTGGCCACATGGATTTGACCATCGCAGGGAATTCGGGTGGTCAATTCTGCAACCGGTTGAGCGGAACACTTAAGGCGAATCGTTTCTTGGTGGATGCACTCTCGCGAACGCAACATCTCGTGCTCCGACTTAGACAAGACACCCCACTCACGCCGAATCAACTCATCTAGCTCCGCCTTGATTTGAGGGGACAACCCTGCCATGGGTGTCAGCTGCTCCTGTTTAAAGACTCCATTCCAAGAGGTCACCGTGGGACAGGAGTTGGCCAAAAAGGTCTGCAAATACTTGTCCTCGTAAGCCCCGCCACTCATGCGCCGTCGTTTAGGATTTACAACTAAATCCGACAATTCAAAATGAACTTTTTCCCGCAGCTCATCTACCATGGGTCTAAAAACCTTTTGATCACAAGTTTGAAAGAACGTGGAGTCGCGACCCTTACCCCCTCGCATTTCATCTAAAGTCGCCAGGCAAATCTTACGGTGAAGCTTAATCAATTCGAGAGTGGCCTCATCACCTTGTTTTGAACTGACTTCAGGGCGCGCCGAGAACAAAGCCAACCGCGTCAGTCGTTGAGCGGAATCCGAAGCCTTTGGGTCGCTCGCTTCTCCACCCATTAAGAAATAGGTTTTCTGGGTCAGGTGTTTTCCACCGGGGCACCTCAACGGCTTCTCGCCCCGCAAACTCAGACACACTTGACGAAGTGGCCGAATTTCCTCGGCGTCGACGACGAGCGCATAATTGGTAAGGCCCTCCGTCTGGCAACTCCCTTTGAGGCAACACTCCTCAGTCTTTTGCAAATCGCGTTTACACTGGTTTTCAATTTCATTCCGACGAAGCTCCTCCCCGCCTAGGGCGGGACTTGCGACCTCATCGGCACGCGCAAATAAACCAAGAATTAAAAATAAAACTAGCTTTGCCATGCCATGCCCCCTCAACTCGTATTTTACTGAAGTTCCGCCTTGAGAGCATGGCCAAGGCCTTAATGGTTTCAGAACTGGACTAGCCGTTCGCACCCTGTGTGCCGCATTAGGCGGCTCGCCTAACCTTCATAGAGTTCCTCAATCAGAAATCGGGTCTTGGGGGGAATTTTCTTTTTTGGGTAAAAGCTTTCAATGATCGAAAACACTGATTCGGCGGACTTTAGTTTGAGAAAGCCAATTAGAAACTGAACATCATCCCTATCGGAAGTATCCCACCGGGCACTCACGCATTTCATGGCCAGCATATAGCGGGGTTCTGGAGCCCAGACCCTCAGATTCGAAAGATTAATGACCTCTTGGCGCTGAAAGTTTCCTTGGATAAAGCCCTTGGCGGCATCATTCAACCAATCGCTACTCAAACCTTCTTCGTCGGCAATTTGGGCCACAAGATCTCGAACGAGTCTTGTGGGTTTAAAAATCCCATCGATGTCTCGCGTTGCTTTGCGGGCATGAAACACAAGACACATGACCGCACCTCCAACAATGCCAATTTCGGCAATCTCACCCTTACCAGCAAGTTTCTGATTCAGGTTTTCGAAAAGACTCAGAATCTTTTTTTCATCTAACATGACTCACGCTCGATCTAGAAAGTTTTCACCGACAAAAATTAAGTTTCGTTTGAACTCGAGAGGTGTCTCCAAAATCATCATCGGCTTTAATGCCTCACTCTCCGATACAAACCATGGATCAGCCAGCGGCAAAATTCGCTCGGCCCACTTAGGCGCTGCAATTTCAGATTCATGACAAAGGTAACTGACCATTGAACCCAGCAGCGCCTGAAGACGTTGACTCAGTTGGCGGGGCGGAGGCAAAACAATGAGTCGCGTATCGAGAGTTCGACGAAACTCGTCGACGAAATTCATAAAGTGAATTTTCCAAGAGTCTTCACCATCCAACAAAACCTGATAGCCGACCGCCTGCACGGAACAATCGGGTTGGGTTTTGGCAGATTGAGATACGAGTACAACTTCGTAATCTAATCCTTCCGCGGCCTCAGCCCAAGTCTTGAGCCTCGCCCCCTCAAACTGCCGACTCAGCGACCTCACCGTAAGTCGAGAAATGGCCGAGCGACGAGCTAACTCACACTCCGAAATCTTGAGCTTTGCCAACAGCGCTTTGAGCGGGAATAGGTTGTATAATAAATTGTACATATGTTGTATTATATAATATACAATGGGTTTCCGTCAAATTAATTTACTATAGTAATTTCAAGTGGATACCCTTTTGGCTGGGGGCCTTGGCTTGATAGAAATCAAGGGCCTCTCTCCGAGAGTAATGATGCTAAAATAACCTGATGTGGCTCTTGCTCGCAGCTCTCATTTTTCTTGCCGATGAATCGGCCGCTCAAAACTCCGGCAATTTGTTGAGTCCTCGCCCGAGAATTCTGATCACCGCCTTTGCTCCCTATCCGGGCTCTCCAAGCAACGGATCCCTCCAGGTGGCCCAGAGGATAAAAACCGAGCTCGGAATTCGAGGCATTGAAGTGGAGATTTGCGTGGTCCCCGTTTCCTACCAAGGGGCCGTGCCCGCCGCCCGGGAATGTCTACAAAGAATGAATCCCCGTCCTGATCAAGTGCTGGCGCTCGGCGAACTTTCAAGCTGCGACACCAAAATTGAAACCCTCGCCCGTAACCTGGACAACGATCGCACTCCTGATGCCGATGGAGTTCGGCGCGCCATGACCCCAATCGACCCACAGGGGGCGGAACGTGTTGCTTTCGATAATCATGTGCTCTCGATGTACTGTGCACTTTCACCAGCTGAGCGCCAATCACTCCAGGTATCGCACGACGCCGGGGGATTTATCTGCAATCACCTCAGCTACGTGTTTGGACAGGAGGTTCAGGGGCAAGGCATTCCGTTTTCATTTGCCCACGTCCCTCATCACCGCTGCGAGCGCGAAGTCAATCGGGCGGGACGGCAATTCTCAAGGATGATCGCACCAACTGTCACGTCGCCAGAAGCGTTACGTAACCAATCCCTGGTTTCTGAACTCAATTTGTGTCAACGAGTCCCGGCAACGGTTGAGCAAGCCAATCAAGTTCTCCAAGTCGTCGCAGGAACCGCGCGAAGCCGTCACAAGGCTTGTGAAGAAAGTTTTCTCCGCCAATTGCGCGACTCTTGGGCTACCGAGCTCAGTCCTGGCGCTGGCTCCCCTCCCCGCAGCGAAACCCCAAAGGGTCAATAAATAATTATCAACTCCCAAAGTGAAACCTTTCGCCGCCCGGAAAAAGATTCAACCTCGGGAACCTGCAATTCTTCCTTGATTTGCTGTGGTAGACATCCCAACGACTGATCATTAACGGAGGGTTGATATGTTCATCCGATCACTGGCTTCATTTTTGGTTCTATTTTTTGGTCTCAATGCTTTCGCGATTGATCCCGCAAAATGTCCTGCTAGTTTTGAGCTGACCGTGGCGGTAAGCAAGGTCTACAAAACTTCGATCTACAGCAAAGTCCCTGGCTGGAAAGCCGCGCAACAAGCTCTGCTTGAGAGCGATCCGCTGGATGCGAGTTTTCGACTGAGCTCGACCAAGCCCGAATCTTGCCTTTATCAGGGACCCACGGGTGTCACTGCCACTTTAAGTACGGCCAAATTTAACGACCCCGAAGAGCCCGACCCGGTTCCAGTCGACCAGCTCACCTTGAGCCTGGCTCTACGTGGCTCAACATTTGTATCTTTTCTTCCCCTCGATTCTTACGATGCCAACGGACTCAAACTTTACAGCAATCCCTTCCCAGTCAAGGTAAAGGCTCGCCTGTTTAATCCAGACACCAACCGCTGGGCGAGCTACGACATGGGGATGATTGCAGTGAGCATGCAATAGATTCTATTGCCCTATCGGGCATAGTTCACTTGTAAGGATTTTCCTGGGATGAATTTTAACCAGCGGAATCTCTCACAAAAAAGGCCAACTTTTTTGACAAAGTTGGCTTTTTTCACTCAAAGCACTACAGCTTTTCACGTTTAAGTAAGTGTTAACCACCAACAAAAAATGAGGTTCGAAATGAAAAAATTTTTAATGGCTGCCGCCGTTGTCGCTTTTGCCGGTCTCGCCGCTGCATCCGCCATGCGCGATCTGGAACAAGATGAAATCGATTCAGTAAATTGGATTCTCCAATGCCCGAAGGAGCTCGGTCAGATTACCAAAAAAGCTCAGTTCGTAAGCACGGGCCGCTTTTTTAGTGATCGTATGGGCACTCAAATCAGCTACAATTTTTTCCGCCGCAAAGGTTTTATCGGCAGTGAATACGTCTCCACTCTTAAGGTTGCTCGTATGCGCCGCCCTGACCCCGTTCCGGCCGATGCCCCTTCTTTCACAGTTGTTTGCCAACTCGTCAAAGAACAGCAGTAATTCACCCTTTTTGCGAGGAAACTGAGCCCGCCACTTAGGTCATCAAAAGAAGTGGCGGGTTACCAAGTCAACATTTGAATGCGACAGCGGACATAGGTGACAAGGCGACGGCTCTGAGCCGCAATTTCTTGGAGAAGATTTTCGGTCTTTTGCAGGGCCCACGAAACTCCCTCCGGCAGACCACCAATAGAGACCCGAACAAATCCCGGCAGGATGGGCGAAATGGTAATTCTCAGCATCGAGACTCGATGCGAGCTGTTGGTGTAGGTAAACAAATCGACAAACGGCGGGGGCGGGAGAGACAAAGACGTGCTAAATCCGGCACTGTAATGAGAGTTGGTCACTTCCATGTAGCCAGGCGCTCCTGGGGGATAAAAAGAATAGCCAGAACGCGGGCGATGAGCCGCTCCTTCGGGAGTGCCGGCGAGAAAAAAGCCGACCTTGGGCAAAACTCCAACCAAACCCACCGCGGCCAAGGATTTTTGAAAGCGCTCGGTCTGCCGATAAATATCAAACACCAGAGCCTTTTGTTTTACATTGTAGGCAAAACTAATCCCAATCGAAAAAGAGCCTCCGACGCCCTTGGAGCGAGCCCCGCCTTCGGCGATTGTGCCCACTGAGGCCATGGCACCGAATTCGTTGGCCTCGGCGACCCGCCGGGATTCCTGCCACAATTTGGTGTCGACGGAACGCAAAATACCTTCGACGGCCACCCGACCACGCTCGCCGATTCCATTTCGGACCGATTCGCCGGTCAATTCCTCAATCGGGTGGGTGTCTCCACCGCGGCCGACCATTTGCTTAACCTTGTTTTTTACCAAAGAGCCAACGCCAAATCCAAGTCGACCGAAGGAAAGAACTCGGGCGAGACCCTTTAAGATCGTTTCACGGTTTTGCAAAAAACTTTGCATCAGGTCGGGTTCAACGTGCAGCCGATTTAACTGGTATTGCTGTGGATCCAGACTGTAGCTGGGGCCCCCGTTGAACTCGATGCGAATCGCATAGGCGTTTTGAAATCTCAGTGCGGGGTCGACGAGCAGGGACTCTTGAAAAGTCTGCGCGACCAGCCCTTGCTCGCTGCTGATTTCGATGGGGCCAACCCGATACTCAGGCGCCGACTCACTGCCCACCCGACTGGTGAAATCGGGAGTACCTCGATCTGAACCCGAAGTTTGCCCGAAGGCGCTCGCGCTGTTGAGCAACAACGACAGAGCGACGACGGCACAGATTGACGACTTCAGCAGGTCAGGGAAATTCTTTAACATCGACCTATTTACACAACCCAAAATCCGCATCCCGCAAGTGGCGAACATAATTCCAAACCGACGTTGATTCACTCCATGTGTTCAAGGACGGCCCTCTTAGTCTCGATACCCTAGGCACAGAGAGATCCAATTCTGAGGCCAAACTCGAGCGCCGACCGCCCCCTTTATATGAGCTGCAAATACCTAATACTATTAAATTTTTCATGATTGCCGGCCAACACCAGCCCGAAAGTTCGAGGAAGGGTGGGGAATTTTTCCAAACCCAAATCAAATAAAGCCAATTACCGTCACATCAAGCAATTTGCTCGAACTAAAACTCTATTGGTCGGAGCGATTTAAATCTTGTCTGGAGGTAAACAATGATCCCGATTATTGGCCTAGTGTTCGCGGTTTTGTCCTTATCCCCCATCGCCACTGGCACCGAGAGCAGCCAGGTGACTGGCAAATACGCCATCGACCGCAACGCCTGCGCGATCAGTGATTTTAGTGGGCTGTCTCGGGTTGTGATTGAATATCGCAAGGTCACCGTGGATCGAGATCGGTTTCCGGCTTTAATCGTCACGGCCTACAATTTGAAAAATTCAACTTCTGACACTCTCATTATTGGCAAACTCGAAGACACCGCCACGGGTGCCGGCGGCAAAGAGATCTCGACAGGATCATTTGACGATCGCGGATTTCATGCCGTTAAACACTTCATTCGCTATGGGAACCGCACCTGGCCAGATCTCGAGATGAAGACATCCATGCATTTGCTCAAATCACCGCTTGGGCTCACCATCGAAAAAACCAGCGAGATCCTGACCGGGCGGCCAACTACTAAGACCACTTCCTGCAAGCTTTTGTCGCTATTAAATGATCCCCGGGAAATAAAGTTTCGTCCCCTTTTTGGCGAACTCCAAAACGCCCAACTTAATGACTTAAAAGCGGCCAAGATGAATCAAGGGATGGATCTCGATCAAGCCACCGTCGATATCTCAGCCATTCATATCTCAGAGAAAAACCCCAGCCTCTCGCAGCTTAAAGAGGTCGTGGCACTTCAAGTACTTGGAACCTATTCTGGCCTCAATGAAATGAAAATCCAATTGGTCAAGGGACAGCAAAGGCCAGAAGCGATTGCCTCAACGGCCCTCGGACCTGCCCTTCGATTTGCAGACGAGGACCAACCTGATGAGTACCAGAGTCTATTTGATTTGCGTGACTTGATTGCGCAAACGATTCGACACGCGACAAGTTCCATAAAAGTGTATTCGCTTCAGTGGAGCGACTCCAACAATGAGGGCGCCGGAGTGTTGTTTCTCGACACGACAAATCAAGAGGCACTCTATCTCGGAGCCTCCTACCACGAATAACTCCGACGGCAAGACTTGTGAGGGGGTAGTGAAGCTACCCCAACACCAAGCACACTGACTTTCGACCAGGAAGGGGTTTCAAGAAATCCCTTCAACCGGGTTATGCCTTGCGTAATTACTCCCTCTCGTTGCAGTCCTTAAACAGCCGTTGAATACTTGAGGAGTTCGTCTCGGTAAATTTTCACCGAGACAGCGGTACTCATTCAATTGGAGGAAGGAATGAAGATTTCCAAGCTGTTAACATTGGGATTGATGGTAGTTGCTCTTAGTAGCGCAACAGCGTTTGCCCAGGAAGAAGATTGGCCGGCTGAAGAAGAAGGCGCCGCCGTCGAAGATGGCGCGGCTCCGGCCGAAGCTCCGGCTGCTGATGACGCTGCTGAAGCGGCTCCTGAAGAAGAGGCGGCTCCGGCGGAAGAAGAAGCTCCAAAGCCAAAAGCTGCTGCAAAAAAAGCCGAAAAGAAGGCAAAAAAAGAGGCTAAGAAACAAGCCAAGAAAGAAAAACACAGCAAGAAAGCGAAGAAGAAAAAATCAACTTGAGGTTGATTTTTTTGGGGCGGGAACGAGATGCTTCCCGCCTGGCGATTTGCCAATCAAGAACGAGCGCGACGGATTCACCAAGAACTGTCCCTTAAGCGCTTGACGTCCCAGTAACATACGAAAGCCCATGATATCGCGGTTGATCAATGTGATCTCGATGGGCCACGAAAATTCACCAATCTTCAGCATGACTTCAATCACTGGTCGAATGGTCGCAACGCCGGTTGAGCTGGTGACCCGTCGCTCGTCAATGAGTCGTGCGCGGCAGCGCTTAACGGGTTTGCGGCTGTGCTGCTTGGGATGAAGTTTAAACTCAACATACTCGTGCCGTCCCACCGTCACGCGCTCGATGTCAGTTACGTGCAAGGCCGAAGTCCTGGCTCCCGTGTCGACCTTCACTTTGATCTTTGAAACTCCAAACTCTGGGAGCGAAGCCCACTCGCGCCAACCGATAATGGGACGTTTCTTCGCGGGTCGGCTCATGGGCTTAAGCCTTTAGGCCTTCTCCAGCCGGGCTCTGGAGAGGAAAAATTTTTTTGCTTCCATCCGGACGAAGATCACCATTCTCGGCATGATCATCGGCCTGCTTCATTAACAACTGGAGCTCTTCGCTCGCTTGCCGTCCCCCTTTAATGCTAAATACAAAAGCATGGCGGGCGGTCTCAACCCAAAGCGCATCTTGCCAAATGTAGGGATGGAAGACAAAGTGGCGCCAACCCAACTTCCACAATCGACCGGGACTCATGAGCACCAACCAATACGGCACGGCCTCTACCTTTTTGATCTCCTCAAAAGGCAGTCGAAGTGAGAAATAGGTGAGACTCTTAATGACGAGAGCGCGTTTTTCGACCATGAGTTTACGTGGGAAAAAACTGAGGGTTCCAATAAATACCGAGGTCCCCAATACGACCTCAAACCACGGCATCAAGTAGCCGTTGTAGACCACGTGATGTCGCCACTCCAGGACTTCAGGCAAAAACCTTTCGATCAAATATCGGAGGTGGCCAAAAATAAAAATCGCCGAACCCCAAGCAAAAATCTCCACAAGCTTAAGACCTGGATAGCGGACCTTGCGAATCCAGCGCACTCCCGCGTGATCAAAGGGACGCAGAAGCAGAAAGCGCGCAATCCAGAGGCTCATCAACAATAACGAAAACCCCAATACCCATTCATCATAACGAAACAAAACGTTGGGCACATCGAGAAACTCCATGCGCCGATTGGGGGCTAAATGTTTACTCAAGGCCTGATTAAAAGTCTCTCGATTCATCTGGAGCAGAACTTGGTAAGGTGAAGCAATGTCTTGACCATAGCGGTAGCGATACTCGCGCCAAGAGCCTGCGAGATAATGAAGTGATTCGCTATCAGATTCCACTAAGCCAAATTGCTGAATGGTGAACTCGCGGGCTTTTTCGAATTCCTCCTCCGTCAAACCTTGCTTACGGACGCGGGCAAAGGCTTCGCGAACTGTGTTGCGGATCGCCTTATAGCCTTCGCGAGGAGCTTCGAGCTCCACGTCGGCGTGCCCCACTCCCCAATCGGTAAAGTAATTAGGCAGTACGGTGTAGGTTTGCCCTTTGCGATTGCGGATCTCCTTCATCAATTCATTGGCTAAGTATTTGATAAAAACATGAACCGCGATTTCCTCGGCGTAGTTGAGATCATATAAGAGTGTTCCCACTTGAATTCGCGGCGTCTGATCCGAAGACAAAGCATGAACAACTTGGGGCTTACCCCGGGGCTTGGGTTTGCCCGGCCTCGGTGGGACAAGTCCGGAGCGATCGGTATCATTCTTCCAGGCCTCGAGTAGTTTGGTTTTTACTTCTGTCGGATCGATTGCGCCGGCAACATAGAGCCGCGCATTCCGCGGATAATAGTAGTGGTCGTAGAACTTCTGCACTTGCTTAAGCGAGAGACGCCGATTCGCGAGGCGAGTTTCTTCTTCACTAAAGGCCGTGGAGTTAAGATCAATGCCAAAGTTGTATTCAAAAAAATCGGGTATCTCGAGATAGTCGAGGGTCAGATAGTGATAAATATCAAACCCTAGGAAATCATGAACGGGATGGGGCTCGCCGATTTCGAGTTGAACTTCGCGACGAGACTTTTCGAGATCTTCGACTCGCAACAGGCGACGGAGCATCATTTTGGCATAGGTTTCGACCAACCAGGGGCCATCTTTGCGAGGGACGGTGGCGTAATATTCGGTACGGCGCTTGCCCGTAACTCCGTTGCCTTCGCCTCCCCGCTCTTGAATCACCTCAAGAAACGACATGTTGTCGGACAGTTCAGGATGACGGAACAAACTGTGCTCAAGCAAATGGGCGACGCCGAGGTTATCACGGTCCTCGGCTCCATAGCCGACGTCCACCTCATACTGCACTTTCACCGTGCGCGCCATGCTACTTGGCGCCAAGATCACTTCAAGTCCATTGGGTAAAGTGATAAATTCGATGTGAGCGTAGGGATCGCCCCCGGTTTTTTCGCTAGTTTCGTTCTGCGTGGCCACAGCGGCTATTGGTTCGGGATCGGTCTTTACTTCGGGAGCCAACTTAGGTTCGGCACTGCCTGTTGATTCTGTTTTGATTTTGCTCTTGGCCTTTGCCCGCTTTTTCCTTTCTTTGTCTTTCGTTCCGTCGCCAGATTCGTTCTTATTGGCAGCACTTTTGTCGGCACCAGCCGCAGCTAAGTTGACATCGCTACTTGCTTGGTTCTTGGAGCCGGCCAAAGCACGGTCCCAGTTGACCTGAGCAGTCCCCCAAACCATCATGGCTATTAAGAGGGTCCTCAAAAAATTTAATGCGCAGGTTGCTTGCCGATTCATGTCCAAGTTGGCTTTTGCCGTTCGAACAAAGTCTCCCGACGAATCCACCAGCGGATTATTGGCAAATGTTAATGCTCGACTGATTTCTCGTCGTTGCAAGGTCCACCCCATCACTCTCTTTTCGGATTTATTGAATTCTCAGAATAGATCCAGCGCCGAAATCCCCGAAGCCCGAGGTCGCGGGGCACTTATCCTTGCTGAATCCTCCCCCGCCACACCCGCCAAAGGCGCGAGCAACAGGTCTTAAGACTTGTTGCCGAAATAGGTGCGTCAAAGCCGGACATAAAGGATCAAACAGGACGGTCCAAAGGAGGTGATCCCTTTTAAGGGACCTTCACTTTGCGGGTCAGTCCGAGAGAGTAATCAGAAACAAACAAGGTGGCTGAGTCGATGCCGAGCACCGGAAGGGGATAGTTTAGGCTCATAAAACTTGTGGCCAAGGGAATCTCAGATGCTGGGCTCGGAATATATGCCGCTGTAACTCCGTTGTGGCTCGCATAATTAGGACTTGCAGAATCATAATCTGCGCCAGCACTGCAAACTCCGGGAAAGTAATAAGCTGTCGTCCCGCTCCCCTGAAACGGCCCACCCACGGTTCGTACGATGCCAGACGTATCCACGCACCTCACGTTGTGGTAATTGTAGTTTGAGTAACAGAATTTAATACCCACCTGAGTTACCGAATAAACGCCACTGCAAGCAGCAAGAGAGACGGCAACAACGCCATCTGAATGCGAAGTCCCGCCACAGGCGACGACATAGGACTGATCTACTGGGATGGAGTTTCCAAACAATTCCAGATCCCCAGCTAAGCGATGAAACATCACCCTCGTGTTACCCGTCACGGCGATGATGAGACCACGGTGAGTGCCGTCTTCATAGTAGGCGATCCCCTCGGGACCATTCATCCTAGCGGTATTCACTGGACCATTTAATGGACTACCAGTCGCATTTCCACAAGTACCCGCAATGGCGGTAAGATCTCCATTGGCGTCGATTTTCTTAATGCAATGGTTCCCCGTGTCGGCAACATAAAGATTGGTTCCATCAAATGCAACTCCACTCGGGCTATTAAAGGCGCTTTGAAGGGCCGCACCGGTGGTTGCATTCCCAGCCGTTCCATCGCCACCGATGGTTGCAACTTTACCCGTCTCAACAAAGACCCCAAACAAAGTCGCGTCGCTAGTGGAGCGATTCCAAACCCGAATCCGGTGGTTGCCATAGTCTGCCCAAACAAGATTCCCACCAAACGAAGTCGTTTTGTGAGTCAATACCAAGTTACGAGGGCCATTCATCGTCGAAGAGGTAGGCCATTCATTTTCCTCGGAACCAGCTCCCGAAGAGCCACCAATACCAACCGCCTGAGTAACTGTGCCATATCGATCGACCACTCGAATTCGATGATTAGCAGAGTCGGCTAAAAATAGGTCTCCCGTCACTGAGTCGTAGGCCAAGCCACGCACGCTGCTCATTTTTTCACTGCCGACCTCGACCGACCCTTGGCCGGCATTAGATCTCGTCCTGCCAGAACCATTGCCCGCCATAAGCTCAGACTTTCCATCTGAATTCTTCACTCGCCGAAAACGGTAATTGCTGTAATCGGCAATGAAAAAATCACCATTGACTGGATCATAGACTGCACTCAAAGGATTGTTGTATCTTGAAACCAGAGGCGCACCTCCCTCTAAATATCCAGCAGCCCCTTGGCCAAAGACTTTCGCAAAATTGTAAGGATCGACAGTCACTCCAGAGACAATATTTGAAGCAGTCGCATTGAAATTGAGTATACCCACGGCGTGAGCCGAATTGTTTCCGGCCGAGTTTGTCATGGGAATGACCATGAGGCCAGTCGAAGTAAGCGAAATGTGTCGCAGTCGAGCTGTTAGGGCATTGGTTGCACCCGTAATATCGACTGCTTCTCCATTCACCACTGCGACATCGGTGCCCGCGCAACTGGAACCGGCCTTACCAAGTACAATTCGCTGCATATTATTGTTAATGGTCCATGTGCCAAAGAGGGTGATCGGGCCGCCCGATAGATTGTACAACCGGACCCGACAACCAGTATACTCACCAACATAAACGTTTCCAGAGGAGTCTGAAGTTACTCCGTAGGGGCCACGTAGGACACCATTGGTCCCGTCTGTTGGACTACTTTCATTGGTGTTCGCTGGATCTCCCGCGGTGCCAGTTCCGGCAAAGGTTGTGGCAGTGAGAGTCCCAAGATCGACCCGACGAACGTGATTTGAGTCATAGCATGCCACGTACAAATAGGTACCGACAACGGTGATTCCATATGGCTGGTCACAGCTCGTGTTGGTGTGGACTACGGAAATCACTCCACTTGAGTCAACTTTAAACACACGACTGTTGCCATCGTTCCCTTGCGAAATGTAGAGATTGCTACCGTCCCAATGGAGCCCTCGTGGTGTATCAAGTCCAGTTCTTAAGGCCTTGTCGCGCGGACTCGCAATAGTCCCAGGAGCAATTGCAATCCCAACACCCGCCACCACCTTGATCGTATTGATTGGTACCGAAACGCCGAGTACCGTGACACTCGGACTGGTGGCGCGATTCCAAAACCAAACTGAGTGTTCATATTGGTCGGCGATGAAAACGTTGCCTTCGTTCGTCATCTCGACGGCCGAAGGGAGCACATAAATGCTAGAAGCCGAAGTCTCGGGATTTAACCCATCCCCCGCACCTGCGATACCAACATAAACGCAGGCCTTGTTGGTTTCCGAATCATTTTCCATTTTGTTACAGGCGCTGGGAAAGTGATTCACATACACCGTCCACGACTGCGTGACTTTATAGGTTCCACTGTCAGAGGCTGGGCCATCGTAAACATCCACGACCACAGTGTGATTACCAACGTCCACAGTTGCTGGAGTCCAGTTTTGACTTCCCGTTGTGGAGGTTAAGACATTTTCTTCGCCATCAAGTTTCCAAACATAGGTTAAGGTGTCGCTGTTGGGATCAGTCACCGTCACCGAAAAAGTTTGTTGGGTGGCGCGGCGTAAATTCACACTCGACGCCGAAGGGGACGCCACACTAATGACGGGTGTGCCATTGATTTTGACGGCCCACTCTTGGGTCACCTCTCCCACTTCATCGTTGATTTTTACCTTTAAGGTTTTGTCTCCCACAGTTTGTAGAGCGGCATTAAGGGAATAAGTGGGCAGGTTGCTTCCCACCTCGACGTCATCAAGAGTCCAAGTGTAACGAAGTTCCCCTTGCCCCACGGCCACGACCAAAAAATTTTGCGTGGCGGTTGCTTTAACTACGACTGAACTTAATCCAGGAGAGTAGGACTGTACCGCAATACTCGCGGTCCCTCGACCTCCGTTGGAATCATCGAGGACCGTGCTAAATTCGTCTGAACTATTAGTGCAGCCCGTGCCGAGAGCCAAGAGCCCCAGGCTGATGAGAAATGCCATTGAATTTTTACTGCCCAAAATACGTCCCATATCGCTATTTTACCAAACTTTTATCACCAGACCGAGCGAGGTCCAATTTATTGATAGAGCTCCATAAAAGTCTCTCAAAACTGAACAACTCCCCCGAGCAAGATATCAATTTGAGTCGCCTCAGAACCATTCGGTCCGCTCAAACCGAAGTAACGGAGGACTCCAATGACACTCAACTTTTCGTTATACTGGTATTCAGTGCCAAACTTCAGGCCCATCCCGGCGTACTGGGAGCTGACCGATTGAAAACTGCGCTGGCTAAAGAAGCCTCCAACAAATGGGCGCCACAGGGACTGCAAAACAAAAAATGCCTTACCGGAATCAGCTTCGATGTCGCCAGGGACTGAAAACGGATAGTAGTTCACTCCGGCATCGAGTCCAAAGGACAAATCTCCACCAATGACCTCGGTCGCAACCAATGAGTAACTAATGTCAAATTCATAGTGATCCATAAAGGTGCGGCGATATCCCAAGCGATAAGACCCAAAACCGGAAATCGTCTTGGAAGATTTGTTGCGCGCGTTGGTGGCTTCAAAACTAAACCCGCCGACACTGACGTCGATTTTGTCGGCAAAGGCAGTCGAAGCAAGCAAACAAAGACCCGACACAAGTGCCCAGATCCCCCTCGCGAGCCCGATTCTTAGCCCCCCATTAGGCTGCTTGATCATCCTTTTTGACTCCCCCGATGTCTTGCGAAATACTACTGATGACGGAGTTCACTTCGTCCGCGTGCTTTTTGTCCGACAAGTACTTATCCAAGGCTTTGCCCACCAATTCCCTTGCATCGTTAACCTGCAATGGCTCGGGAGGATTGGCGTCAAAGCGTTTGAATTTTTCGATCAACATGAATTTTTGCTTCTCACTAAAGTGTTTGTCGATCTTTGCCCGCTCGGGCTTGGGCACATTAAAAAGTGCCAAGGCCCAGGTGTCGGTCGAAATCGTCGGCGCAAACCACTGAAGCGTTTCCTCTGATTGATCAAAAATCGGAAAAAATGGTGGGCGCATTTTGTGCACCAAAGAATCATAGGGAGCGGCCCCATAAATGTCGCGCTCCTCTTGAATGTCCGTCAAACGAATGTAGTCAAGCAGCTCTTTCTCCGAGCGATAGCGCTTGAGCATTTCAAAATCATGGAGTGGCAACACACCTTGAGCCATTCGCTGGATTTCCGCAATGCGCTCTTTGCTGAGGCGAACTCCCTTGAAGTTGGGATCAAGAATCGCGGCCCAGGATCCCGGAAAGGCCTTGCGCGACTCCGAAACCGCAATGGCCTTAGGCATATCGGCTAATAGCGCAAAGGCCTCATCTTTCGGGAGACTCTTTAAAAACTGGGTGCGATTTTCGTTTAGGCGCCAAACCGCCAGAACGGTTTTCTCCCATTCTGCATCGTCACCTTCGCGTGGATTTTGCGTCAGTTGCTGCAAAACCTCGGTGCATTTAAAGTCCAGTACCCCAGGCGAGTGAAAGGCCTCGATCCAATAAAAGCCGGAACTGTAGGCAAAAAGTTTTTGCTGCATTTTAGCTGGAAACTCAGCTAAGACGGCGCCCAGTTTGTGGGCGTCGGCTTTACCGAGTTGATCAAGAGCAAATATGTCTAAATGATTGGGAAAATTCTTGGCTTGCACCAAAAAACTAATGTGGTGGTTGGCCAGTTGCTTCATTTTAATCGGGTCATTAAACTTGAGCTCTTGCGTGGCCTGAGCCTTCTCCGGTTTGCGATCCATCACTGCACCGCCACCCATGCCACCGCCACCGCCACTGCCTGCACCCTGCAGTTTTAAGTCCGAAAGAGCTTTGGCAATGCGGCCCGCACTCGAACGATTGATGATCAAGAGGCCGATCAAGAGCGACATCAGTACCGAAGATGCCACATAAATAAGAATCCACGGAACTTCTTGGGTGACCCAATCACGTCGCAGGATTTCAACCTGATCGCGCGCAGGAGTTAAATGCAGAATCGCATAAATTCCCTCTTTCAGCTCACTAACTTCGGCTTCTTTAAGTTTGGAGGGAATTGAAATCGACACCTGAATGCGGCGCACGCGGTTGATCAAAGCCGCCAACGGAATTTGCGGATTGTCCCATTCGTCTTTGATTTCCTCAGCGCTCTCTTCATAATAGGGCAACACTTCGTTTTGCTGATAACTGCTGCCTTGTTCACGGCGGAGAGGATCCACGCGAACAGTCACCATGTAGGGAATGTCGGGAAAGCGTGATTTGATGTAGGCCGCAGCATCTTTGTTCATACGGTCTTCAAGTTCCACCACTCTCGGGTGTTTAAGAACTTCTTGACCGATGACCGGGATGCCGGTTGACAGCACCAACATCAATAGCACCAAAAGCTTTGGACTCCTGGCCAGTTGATAAACCCACCTCATAACGCCTCCTCAATATCAGGCTCAATCACCAAAACGACTTTGCGCGCCAGTGCTAACCCCTTGTGCGGATACTCAGGGGTGGAAGCAATCGCGCGCTGAAGCTCTTCAGCGGTCAGGCGCAATTCGCCAAAACCACCTAATCGCATGCGATTCAAGGGAATCCCGAAATGCTGGAGAGATCGCATGGTCGCCACCGCCCGCAAGGCTGAAAGTTCCAAATTGTCTTTGTACCTGCGAGCGTCTTTACGAACTTGTTTGTTGTCCGTGTAAGCTCGAATTCCAATGAGGTAATTGCCGGCAAAGGGCATAAAGCGACCCACAAACTGTTTGAGCTGTTCTTCTCCAACTTTAGTCAAAGTGGTTTCGCCCAAATCAAAAAAGGATGTGCCGGGAAACTCCACCAACATCCGGTTACCCACTTTGTGAACCTGGGCATCAAGGTCCTTTTTAACCTTCTCGTCCATGGCTGGGTCCCGCCCGGCCTTTGATTCTGTACTACCTTCGGTTCCCTTTTGTCCTTGGCCAGGCTCTTTGCCTTCAGTCTTAATTCCCGCTTGGTCCCCGGCTTCACCTTTTTGCTTTTGTTCACCCTCGCCCTTAAGCTTTGACAGCAAAAGCGAATCCATGTGTTCCAATCGATCTTTTTCTGGATTGGTCGAAAAAAACAAGATGAAGAAAGTCAAAAGCAGAGTGATCATGTCACCATAACTGATCGCCCAACTCCCTTCGGAGTCGACTTCCTGGTGATCGGTCACTCTCTGCCGTCGAATAATGGCCATGGGTTATGCAGCTCCTTCGGCATCAAAGCGAATCACATTCACGCGGTGGTGCTCAGGGACATAGGAGTTCAAGGTTTCTTGGGCTTCTAAGAGCGACGCTTGATCCCCTGCCAACAACACGGAGTGAATGGCCACTTCGCCGAGCTTTCGTTCTTCACCGACTTTTTTCGCCAGATACTCACCGGCTGGGTTGACAATAAGGTTCGACACCAACAGCCCGTAAAAGGTTGCCATGAGGGCAACGGCCATCACCAGACCAGTTTGCTTGGCATCAGCGCCGGCTGAAACCGCACGCATCAAGGTCACCAGACCCAACACTGTTCCCGCCAGCCCAAAGGCAGGTGGATATTTGGCCAGTGAACGAACTGCGTTGGCCACTCGCTGCTGGCGCTCACAATATTGATGAATGCGCTCCTCGAGAATTGAATGGATTTTCTTACGCTCAAAACCCAAACTAATGAGCTCAGCTCCGTCTCTCAGGATTTGCGCCCCGAGTCCGCTCGACGAGGGTTGAAAGTGAGTGTTCCCTTCGCGCACGGCTTTGATGTATTCAATGCACTCGGCGAGAAACTCGCCCATTTGAATCTTGGGCGAAGCGACCAGCGATAGCAGTGACTTGAAGACGATCTTGCGGTACTGCCAAGGCAGCGTGATCACCGCCACAGCCAGTGTTCCGCCAAACACGCAGGCAAAGGCCACAAAGTCCCAAAAGTAATGAGCCTCTTGTTTGAGGTGAGTAACCGCCGCGATAATCGAAACAACTGCAATGACTAAACCTAATGGAAATGCCATCTCACCCTCCTCCGGGCGGCAGACCCTGGAGCTGTTTAAGCCGCTCAATCATCCGTTGGGTCTGGGGATTGTTGGGAGCAATGCTGGCCGAGCGACGATACGACTCAAGTGCTTTGGCCAGATCTTTTTGCAAGTAATAGGCGTTGCCTTGAAGATCATACAGCACACTCACTTGATCATACTTTGAAGTGAGCATCTGGAGTGACATGAGGGCTTCATTAAAACGTTTGCGTTGAAGCATTCCCGAAACTTCCGCCACTCCTCGAGCGAGGTCGTCAAGTGTTCCCAACTGACTCTGACAGGACTTAGGAAGTTCAGAGGCTTGCAGGTTGAACCTCAGGCGACCCCCAACTCCTGAAAAACCCAGGCGCGGAATCAACGCTGTTTGCGGCATAAAGCCTTCTTGGGTCACTTGCACTTGCGCTGAATCTGAGAATAGTTGAGGTTGATCTTTCGAATTGATCTCAAGAGGCGTCTTGCCCAGTTTGACAGGTTCGCGGCCGGCCGCCACAACCGTGACCGTGGCGCCCTCAGGTACCGATGACACCCGTAAACTCGGCGTCGTACAGCTTTGTAGGACCACCCAAGCGGTGACAAAAAGAGTAATTTTAAAACTCTGATTCATGACTGCCTCATCTTCAGCACGCAATTAAATATCGATATCCAATCACTGTTTCGGCGGATCCCGGGGCGCAGGTTAGACCTACCCGCAAGATCAGGACTTAGGTCTATGGTCTTGCCCTTACCGATAGTTTCACTTCTCAAAATGATCCAGTTTGCCTCGGGGAAAACCTCACCCGCCTTTGAGTGGCCATCGTACTCGCCGCCTTTGGGGGGCCCGCGTACTCGCCCGCCTTTGAGATGCCCGCGTACCCGCCTGCTTCTGGGGGGCCCTGGTTCCTCTGTCGAGACACTAAACTGTTACCCATGTCGCGAAAGCGTGTTACCCATTTACCAGGGTCGGACCACCTGACACCTGACACCTGACACCTGACTTCTGTCACCAGGCCCCTGCGGGCCCCCGTCATCTGACACCCGGCACCTGACCCCTGCGGGCCCTCGTCATCTGACACCTGGCACCTGACCCCTGCGGGCCCCTGGCACCTGACGACCCCTGCGGGCCCCTGTCACTTGACTCCGTTTTCCAGTATGACACCCATAGCTCCCGAAAACACCTATCCTCCGGTCATCCTGCCATCCTTTCACCAAACAAATCCTGCGATTTCTATTGACATCGCTACCATTTGAAATTACTTTGCCTCTATGTCGCGCAAGATCCAGCAAGAGCTTGACCTCCAAAATGAAAAATCGATGATTGGTAAGCCATTTGGGGGAGGATCTCATCAGCAGAGTCACCCCAAGGCAAAGCGCCCCTTCTCGCGGCGCCATCTCATTCACCTTATTCTTAAGTCGTCGCAAGCAAAGGGATCGCGATCATTCTTACACAAAAATAATAGCCCGCGAGTTAACCAATTAGTACGAAGGCAGGCGCGGCTTAATGGGATTCAATTGAATGACTATGTCAACGTGGGGAATCATCTCCACCTACTGATAAAATGCGCTCACCGTCGCCAGCTGATACGCTTTGTGCGCGCGGTAACGGGCCTCATCCCGCGGATTATACTCAATTGCGAGAGAGGAAATCCTCTTCCCAAGAGTTTTTGGGATGGGCGCCCTTTTACTAAAATTCTGGCATTGGGACGAAGGACCTTTCTGGTCATCAGAAAATACTTTGCAAAGAATCGAATTCAAGCCAACCGCCGACAATCTCAAAAATACGTTGAGGGGTTTGATTTTGCCGCTGCGCCTGCGACGGGTTAGTCCGCTCTCTGGCAGGAAGGCCTTCTCTTAAGCGGGATAGTGTTTCCGCAGATAGGATAGTATCTCCTTAGACGGGATAGTATTTCCTTAGGCCGGATGATTTGTACCATCACTAGCCCTCACGCTCACTCAAACCGCCCTCACCCTCACACAAACAGCCTTCACCCTTACCCAAAGGCGTACCCACAGGTGAGGGGTCAAGAACCGAGTTACTGCATTTATTGAGTTTCTGGATATTGCTTGGCTCGACTGAGGTCTTGGTGCTAGGCTTCTTTTTGAAGCGCTCTTTGGGGTCTAACCGTCAGGAATTAGGTCGGCTCAGCGAGTCGCTAAGGGTCCGATGAGGAGCTCGAGACCCGATGAGGAGCTCGTGGTCCGACGACTGGCTCGAGACGCAACACAATGCACTCAAGGCTTTTGGGCGATTATCTCGAGGTTCTTGGGGGATTATCGTCCAGCCTAAGTTGGGGGGATCGCGCGGCTCTGACGATCACGCGGCTCCGAGAACGCGCGGCTCTGACGATCGCGCGGCTCTGACGCACGCAAGCAGGGGATGTTTATGGTTAAACATATCGTTTTTGATTTGGGTGGGGTTCTTGTCGACTGGAATCCCCGACACCTTTATCGTCAGGTTTTTAAATCCGCCGAAGAGATGGAACATTTCCTTCAGTATGTTTGTTCTAGCGAATGGAACTCGCGGCTCGATGCCGGACTACCTTTTGCCGAAGGAATCGCGGAACGCTGCCAAGCCTTTCCTCACTACCAACGCGAGATCCGCCTTTACTGGGAGCGCTGGCCCGAGATGATTGTGGGGGCCATTGATCCGGTGGTTGAGGTCTTTCAACATTTTCGCCAAGTCGGATCTTTTGGGGTTTTTGCATTAAGCAATTGGTCGACGGAGACTTTCCCGCTAGCCCTTGCTCGCCTGCCCTTTCTTAGCCAGTTTAATGGCTTGGTGCTAAGTGGCCAAGAGGGAGTTGGCAAACCCAACCCTCGAATCTATTCGATCCTGCTTGAGAGGTATCAACTCAAAGCGACTGATTGTCTTTTCATCGATGATCGCTTGGAGAACGTAAAGACCGCGCTTGACTTAGGCTTCTTGGCCCTCCATTTTCGTGATCCAGACACACTCAAAATCCAACTTCGCCAGATGGGTTTAATCGGCACAGGTTTTCAATCGGGGGAAAAACATGAACCAAAAAAGTAACCACCACCATCTCATTCAAATTTTTGCGGCCACTGTTGCTGCGCTGGCTGTCACGATCTCTGCGAGCGCCTTGGTTCAATCAGGACCACGACAGGAACGGCCAGATTTTATCGAAGCCCAAATGCGCTTTTCTCCCGGAACCACTCCATCCTGCATTTACTGGCAGGAAATTCAAACCTTGGAAGTCCACTTGCAACTCGAATGGACCAACTTTGAAAAGGGTTTGCACGATGGGGGCTTTGATCTTAATCGCGCAGTGAGTTCTTACATGCTTTATCCCAACACCCCAGAAAACTGCGCCTTCGAACGAAGCACAGGAGTTCTTGAAGGAACACTGCCCGGACAACTCAATTATGTCTCGTGGGTTTTTCGCGGATCGGCCTGTGAGCAAATGGCGGAGTATTTGAACCTTGGCACCATCGCGATTCACCATTACGAAGTGCCGACCCTTAATAACCAACTTCCCGCGACTAAGGTGCTGCGACTCCAAATTTGGGATCACTTGCCTAATTTAACTTGCGAAGCGCGCAATCTTCCGTCGATTTAATCAGCGTTCCACTGGAGTTTGCGGGCAGCCGCCAGACGCTTGATTTCCGTGACCAGGGATTTGGGGGGAAGCGCAAACTCCAACTCCTTCGGTTCATGAACGGCGGAGAGGGAATTCCAGGACAGGGTGATGCCCTCGGGCAATTGGGTTAACTGCTTTTTAAGGAAGCCTTCACTGACCTTGGCCGCGGAAATTTCTTGCGTGGTTTTTTCGCGATTGGTTCCTGGCATAATCGAAAACCAAAGATACCCATGATCGTCCCGCCAACTAAAAAGCTCCGCTCCTTTGGTGAAAGCTCCTGGCTCAAACGAGACCGGCGGAGGCAGGTGCGGCATACAGTAATTTCCTAAGACCTCTTTGACTGGAATCGTTTTCTCGAGCACGACCTTTTGCTTAGAATCGCAGTTCCAGTACTCGTAACTGAGGACTTCACAAACACTATTGTTTTGGTACTTCTGCAGATGATATCTCTCCAGCTGATTGAGGTACTGCCCGGCCGCGAGAGCTAGTGGCAACCGACACTCTGCCGAGGCCGCAGAGGCGAGGATTGCTATGGCTGCAAGAACAACCGGTCGCCAATTCGACTTTTGACTTCTCCCCCACAGCTGATTACCTCTCATCTGCATATCAAGACCCTCCCCGCCGAGCTCCACGGCCTTGCTGATTGTTCAATAAACTCCATTTTCTTTCAACCCCCTGCCAGCCGCCTTGGCTCGCCACAGCGAAACACTCCTTGGCCGACCTAAGGGGATTGAGATAAAGTACAGTTGAGATGAAAAACACTAGACCAAAGGTTCTCATAATTCGATTTTCGAGCTTTGGAGATATTATCCAAACCTTAACCTCTGTTGACCATTTGGCAGCGAACTTTTCCGATTGCGAAATTCATTGGGCCACCCGTGAAGACTTTGCCCCTTTTGTGAAATCCCATCCACGGATCAATCAGGTTTGGGCGCTCGAACGAAAGTCAGGTTTCCTGGGTCTGGTTCGCTTGGCACGTGAGCTCAGTCGGCAACAATTCACTCATGTTTATGATGCCCACTCGAATGTGCGGAGCCATTTTTTGAGTTGGTGGTTACGCCTTCGCTTGATCCCTCGAGTTTGCTTTATTCGTCGGTCGAAAAACCGCTTGCGACGGTTTTTACTTTTTCAACTCCGCTTTAATTTTTTACCCTGGCCCTATCACGGTTCCCAGTCCTTTGTGTGGCCGCTTAAACCCTGGGGCATCGCCTTTAAGGAAAGCCTGCCGAAGGCTCTCAAATTTCCCGAGCTCAGCTCAGCACTCAAAACTCAATTGCGCTTTGACCCCAAGCTGACCGTGGTCCTGGCTCCCTCAGCGGCCTGGGAAATGAAGCGTTGGCCACCTGATCATTGGCGAAAACTCATTCAACTTCTTCCTCGACATCATTTTTTTATTCTCGGGGGACCAGAGGATCAATTTTGTGCAGAGCTTGCTCAGACTGATCCCCTTCGGGTGCAAAACCTAGCCGGAAAGTTAAACTGGTTAGAAAGTTCAAGACTCATCCAAGCCTCACTCGGAGTTGTAAGTGCCGACACCGGGATCATGCATCTCAGTGATTATTTGGGTCGACCCACCTTTGCCCTCATCGGACCTACGGCCTTTGGCTTTCCCAGCTGGCCTAACAGTCGAACTCTCGAAGTGGACCTCCCCTGCCGTCCCTGCACCAAAGATGGACGAGGCCGCTGCCGTCTTAAAGAGTACCAAAAATGTCTCGTTGACATCCGTCCCGAAGTCGTCGCATCTATGATTGAACAACACTTACCGATGTGAGCCCACTGTGAGAGTCCCTTGGTACTTTTGGCCCCTGCTTTTGGTCTACCGCTTGGTGGTCCTGCCGATTTTGCTCAGCCTGTTTTTTACTCTCGGGATTTGGTTTTCACCAAAAGTTCGCCAGGGATTTCGATTGCGCCGCGAATCCCCTCTGCGCCAGGCCCCCGATTGGGTTGGGCAGATCCGCCCTTTGTGGATTCACGCGGCTTCGGGGGAATTCGAATACGCTAAAGCCCTCTTGCGCGAATTGAAATCCCGCTTTCCGAAAACCCCCGTCCTCGTCACTTATTTTTCGCCCACCTACCAAAAAAATATCGCTCAAACCAGTGAAGTCGATTGGCATGAGCCTTTACCTCTGGATACGCCATCGGCTTGCCGCCAGTTTTTGCTGCGCTTTAAGCCGCTCGCTTTATTGATTTCGCGCACCGATGTATGGCCGGAAATGATTTATCAATGCCATCGCGCGCGTTTACCCATGATTTTGTTTAGCGCCACTTTTGCAGAAGACAAGGCCAATCGCTGGCTGAGGGGCCTTCTGGTGCGCTGGCTTTATCCTTTGCTCCAAGAGATCCATTGTGTGAGTAAAGATGACGAAATTCAGCTGCGCCGACTCCTTCCCAAGTCGGCGGTCACAGCCTCTGGGGACACTCGCTACGATCAGGTTCTTTATCGTTTGAGTCATCGCAAAGTCCTTAAAGAAAATTTAAAACCCCACCAGCGCCTTCAGACACTGGTCGCGGGCTCGACTTGGCCCGAAGACGAAGCGGCCCTACTTAAAGTGGTGGCGCCGTTTCTCAAAGAAAAGCGACTCCAAATGATTTTGGCCCCTCACGAGCCAACCCCGGGTCACTTGCGGCCGCTCACAGATCAATTGACCAAATTAGGCGTTCCGTTGCGGATCTATAGTGAGGCCACGGAATTCAATCTGGGCGAAGTCCTGATTGTGGATCAAGTGGGAATTCTTGCTGATCTTTACTCTTGGGGCTCAATGGCTTTTGTGGGTGGATCCTTTCGCGGTTCCGTCCATAGTGTGATGGAACCTCTCGGCTCGGGAGCGGTAACCCTCGTCGGTCCTCATCATTACAACAACCGTGAGGCCATGGAGTTTAAACACAAGAGTTTAAATCCGCAACTTCACATGGTTCAGACTTGCCGCTCAAGCCAAGACCTCGGCGAAGCCTTGGCTTTGTTGCTTCAACTGGGGCCTTCCCGTGCGGGGTGGCCGGAATTAATTATTGATCAAGTGCTAAAAAAGAGCGGCGCCAGCATCCAGCTGGCGCAGTCTTTGGGCAGCAAATTTAATCTGCGCTGAACAGAATTTTCTTACTTTCCTGCCGGAGGGGCTCCGGACCCAGGAGTTGGGCGCGTCCCATTACGGAAAGAGTCTTGAGGACGATCCTCAAATGGATACTCAGGCTTTTCCTCCGCCTCTTCAAGAATCGTATAGAGTCCAGGAAAGGTGGGATGCACTCCGCGGTAAGTGTTCATCATGTGCTGTAAACTCCAAGCCTCTTCTTTGACGACGGGTTCAAACTTATTGTTGGCCGGAACGGCCTTCAGGAGCACGGCAAAGGCTCTAAAGTCACGCACTCCCCGCAGCGCCAAGAGCCACGGGTGATTGTAGATATCGCTCGAGTCAAGTTGATCACCCTCGGTAAAGTGCTGAGTGAAGTAGTAGTACCGCTCTCGAATCGGCGTGATCTTATCTTCGGCGGCACCCTTACAAATCATCGTCCCTCGCGTGGCCTCAAGAACAAAGCGCTTTTCTTCATCCGACATATTGCGACGATTAATTGGTAAGAACATTACCAATTGCTCCCCGAGAGAAGGATTAGGACGAAGCAGGAGGCATCTCTCGTAGTTAACAAGCTCAAGATCCATCGTCGCCTGCTGCATCACCAGGAAGGCCTGCTCAGAAACAGAAGTCCCGTTCCCGCGGCTTCTGGTTTCTTCGTGGCCAATTCTTAGCGCGAAGGGACTCAGAACTGAACCCACGACCGGAATTCCATTTAAAGGACCAAGCGGATTAAAGGACTGGCTCCAAGCCAAAGCCTGATTGTAATTGACAGTAAAGTTAGCCCCCACGTTGAGATTGAGCGACTTACCACCTTTATAGCGATACTTCCCGGTCTGCAGAACTTTGTACTTACGCTCCATAAATACGGCTGGGACATTGGCTCCAGGATTTTTGAAGAAGTCAAACTGAGTCGTCATGCAAAGATTTGACAGCTCCATGCGAATGTCGCGCATGCCACCAAAAGCAATCGACAGTTTTTTGTTTTGATTGTAGCGCTTCCAAGCTTGCTCCGCCTGCCGCCCGATCATGTCACAGTAGCGAGTAAAGAACGGAATCTCCAGGGGAGCTCCATCAATGACCGCGACGAGATCTTCTTTTGAAACCGGTTTGGTTCCAAAGCGAGAGTTATTAAGTGACTGCAAAAAATTGTCGGTACTCAGCGTTCCCTCTCGAGTATCCGACAAGCAGTTGCGTTTTTCAGGAATATTCTCATCCACTGACTGGCACTTGGCAGAGTCAAATTTTACCAAAGGAGTTTCAACCAGTGAAACGTAAGTGAGGTTAAAATCACGTACAAAAGTATAAAGCAAGGATGCCACCGAGTTGCGGGCGCGATATTGCTCTTCAAGACGAACCATCTCGCCGATGAGCGAATCAACACTCTTATTATAGAGGTGTTTCACCGACCCAAAGAGGCGGGAGTCGCGATACTCAACGTCTTCCTTGCGGCCGCCACGGAGGTCGGCAAATTCTTTTTTAATTTGGTCGCAGTCATCACTCGCCGGGCAATAAATCTCATCAAGATTGTCGGTCGGCCGCATATAAGATCGATTGGAGTTCAACAGCAAAGTCACCGGACCTGAGAATACCCGAGGCTCCAGACCTGAATCACGATCCCGCAGACTATCCAAATCCACGACCGGGGCCAGTGGCATGTAAGTCAGATCATTCTTTTTGTAGGCCTGCATGGTGCGGTCTTTCACTCGCGCAAAGAACTCCGGCGGCAAGTCCTTCACTTCATCCATTTCTTTATAAAAGATTTCTAGATCTCCAGGATTCGAAGTTCTTCCTGGTCGATTCAGTTCCATTTCAGACAACTTGGCCACATAGTTGTGGATGGGTCGCATTTTCGCCGCCACGAAGGCCTTAAGTTCAGCCTCGGACCCCCCGCGATCCGGCTTGAGTCGACGTTGTTCCTCAAGTTTGCGCAGCTCATCGTGCATAATCGAAATTTTAGTCAACTCTTTCTCATCAATCGTCTCGAGCTGCACCATTAGATTTGCGCGAATTCGCATGAGCCGCAAATCGCGCATGGAAATTTCAATGGGCGTAATAATGGTACCGTCTTGAACGCGAACCAGCCGCTTGATGGCAGTGATGTATTGCTTCCGTTTGGCCTCTTCTTCAAACTGCAGGCGCGTGGCGCCGGAATTCATGTCGCGGCCAATGGAGACCCCTTCGGCCGCGGCATCAAAGTAGTCTTTTTGAACTGCCACTTTAAGCAAGTAAATCCCATCCCGGAGAGACTCCGTCGCCCGCCGGCCGTTGACGATACTACTGTAGCGGACCACGCGAGGATCCACCCGGAAGAGCAACATCTTTTTGACGTTCAAATTCATGAATTCGTCGATTTCATAGCGAAAACGAAGCGTGTCGTAGCTAAAGTAGTCGAGGAAAAAGAGCGAGGGAATTTTTTGGCGGCCATTGGTCGCTGTTTGCCCACCGACGGGTCCCACCGAGCGAAGAGACTCAACATACTCGTCAGTCAGGACCCGACGGTCCCGTCCAAAGGTCGCAAACAGATCCCAGGGGTTAATCGCCAGAGTTAACTCTTTGGTAAATCCACTCGCCACATGAGTGATCTTAACCGACGGGAACAGCAATTCTTCAGGCTTGTAATACTTGTGGGTGACATGCCCAATCCAAGTCAAACACCCTTCATGATTGGCTTTCGCGACTTCGCGACAAGACTTAGCGGCATCGGGCTTTTGCCCGAGGGGACACCACGGCTTACTTTTTTGATCCGCATCAGGATAAAAAGCCTTTTCTAAGTCGGCATAGCGAGAGTCCGGAATCATATCGATATAAAAGAACTCATCACGAACTCGATTGCCACTGACAATGTTGCGCACACAGGCTTCGACCGAATACTCGACCGTACGCGTGGTGGCCGTCTCACCCGGCTTGATAGTTTCAAATTTGATGTGCATGGTCCCAAACTCAAAGGGCTCCAGCTTAAACGCTTGGTGAGCGTCGAGCATCTTTTGGTAGTTACTGGTGGCTTTCAGGAAATCATCGTACTTAAAGCTTGCACCTTCAGCCGAGGCACGCGGGTTAAACCACAGCATTTGTTTGCCTTGCAACTGAGTAAAGTCGCCAATTTCAAACAGGCCTTCAAAGGGTTCAAGCTCTTCGGGCGCATTCAGCGGAACCACGCGAAGTGCGAGTTGCAGATTTCCTCGCGCCACTCGACGCGTGATATGAGCGTTGAGGCTGACCCGGAGAGTTCCGTCACCCTCTTCGATGGTTCCCACCGACGGGGGGATCTCAGGAGTGAGAATCAAACTCTCGTCGCGACTGCCACCCAAGTTGGTTGCCACAATGTTGGCGTATATCCGAAAGCGACCGGCGGTGAGCGGAAAGGGGCTGGGATCGCCTTGCAAACTGTGAAGTTTCACCACTGGGCGCATGGAGAGCTGAATCTCCAGGGCCACACCTTTATCCAGCTCTTTGATTTGCTTGATATAGGACGCCACATTTGACATGTAGAGTTGCTTGGTGACCGAATCATCTTTGTGGGCCGCAGGATTCCCGCCGGAGCGGCCGGCCAAGCGTTCTTTTACTTTTTCGCGCCCCACCACTTTAATGTCCTTGGGGATTTCGCCACCGGTTTTAACCCAGACAATTTCAGGGTTACCGGTGCGACGCAAACCCGCCCACGGATTTACCGCGATCTTGAGTTTACGAGGCCCCTTGTAAACGCCTAAGCCTTCGATGGTTCTTTCCATTTCCAGATAAGCTTCGTCAGCATAGTAGTTCGGCACCGGAACTCGCTCTTGCCAATGCAGACAGCCGTTCTCATCGGTCCAGGGCTCGACCGTGGTGTCTTCAACTTTGATTTTAAATTGAATGCCGAGAATTTTATTGCGAGTGGCTCGGTCAATCAAACACGCATAAAAATCATAGTGGCGCGCGAGCGGCAGCTTCCAGTCCTTGCTGACTTCACGCGTGGGGAGCGCACTGCCCCCGACATTGACGACCAAATAATTGGTGTTCTGCTCTGAAGGGTCTTCAGACATGGCTTTGATTTTTGACTGATCATGGGGTTTTGCCTGCCAACATGAAGTGAGCAACAGGCTGCCGATGACGAGCGTTAAGAATTTGCCGCGTCTAGAATTCCACATACAAAGTCTCCACCTTAAAGAACACTGAATCGAGTTTCTCCTGAGAAGCGTTCGGATTGATCACTTCGCTTCCTAGGTACTCGGCTACGACCCTGAAATTGTATGAACGAAACAGAATTTCAATGCCAAACCCATCGCCCTGGCGATTGTTGTGCCCCCGCGCCCCACTGTTATAGCGGGCCGGCGACGTATCGGACTCATTAAAGAACTGAAGATAATAAGGACTGACCACCGCACCCATGATGCCCATGTCGGCCCGCAAGAACATTTCCTGACCTCGGTTAAAGCTGGGGTCGGCTTTGGTATTCTCCAGCCAGTAACCCCCGCCGCGAATTTTAAAAGTATCCAGCACGCACAGGCAGGCTTCGGCGCCCGCCAGCCAGCCTTCAAAGTCATAGTTAAAAAAACTATTGCCCGGCAGCTCGCCTGAAGTGGAATTTCCCCAGCGCGAACTTTCATAGGCGACCACCGCCGGAAGATCACCGTACTTCCAATGAGTCGCTGAACCAGTCAATTCAAAGGCATTCTTGAGTTGGAGACCACCGCGCAGAGTTTCGGTCACAAAGGTGGGAGTTTTTTCTTTTTCTACGCGCATGGTTTCAAACGAAGTGGAAGTGGGAATCGTTTGACTCGCAATGAACTCAAGATAAGTTTTCTTGCTCCCCGCACGCAGAGTTTCGCTCACGCCCGGGAAGGCTCGGTCAGTGATCAACAAGGGCGCATTCAAGTAGCCCTGGCTGAGAGCTCCACCCTTGATTTCTAGAAACGAAAAGGGCCGAAAACGAGCGGCGACTTCGTAGGGCAAAATTCCTGATTGAACGGAGTCATTAAAGCGCGATTGAACTTGGCTCGTGATGAGCTGCAGTTTAGCATCGGCATAAATATCAAAACTCTCGGTGAGCTTGTAAGTCATCCGTGGGCGCAAAGTAAATCCCACCATGGTGCCTTCATCTTGCGCTTCGGAAAATGATTCACCACCCACGCCCATCGCCCATTCGCCAGACAAGCGCTTTTCAATGGTTTCATCTTCCACCCGCAAGCGCGATTGGGAATTGGCTTCCGATGGTGACGGTTTTGATTTGTTTTCGAGTGCCCGGGCCGTCGGCGCCGGAGAGAGTAAGACAAGTACGGCCATCAATACGGCCAATACCACTGGTTGGGCCAAGGCCGATAAGCCACGCCCCTCTTCCACCATGGGGAGGGTGCCAATTTGAGGGTTCAACGTCCTTGAGTTAATTTCCCTGCTCCTCGTAAATGCCGTCCCCGAAATCCGGGGACTCCATGAGACCACTCTTGCAAGCTCTATACATCCTCGTAACATTATATAAGTTATTGATTATACGAGTTTTTTTACACAACGGGAGGATGGAAGGGACTGCCTAACTAGCGAACATTAGGCCGCAAATTGTTGGTTTGAAAAGTTTCCTATGAAAAATTTGGAAAACGGCTTAATCTACCCCACTATTCAAGGAGTTAGGAAATGGTGACCCCCCTCAATCCACTGCGAAAGCTTCCCCCCCCAGCCAATTTCAAAAAGGGCGACGTCCTAGTCGTTTTTGGGGAGCTTTTTGCTCGCGGCTACGCCAACGGCATCGTCGAAGAAGCCCAGAAACATGGAATGAAGGTTATTTATTCCACCGTCGGCCGCCGGGATGATCAAGAAAAGTTGCGACCCCTGACGCCTGAGGAACTTGCCGAGAAGGATCAGCCCTTGATCAATGTTCCCCTGGAAGCGGGCTTTGATATGGAACCCAGCAAATCCGGAGTGCGCCCGATTGATCAGCTGGCGAACAAAAAACTGAGTGAGTGGAACTCCGTGCAAATGAATTTTAAGCAAATCGAAGAGAGCCGACTCTCGGGGATTGAAAGTTTTCGGGGCCGGGTGCGGGCCTATTTGCAAGAACTCGAAAAACATATTCCCCACGGTGCCAATGTGGTTTTTGCCCACACCATGGCCGGTGGAGTTCCTCGAGCTAAAATTGTGATGCCCGCCATGAATCGGGTCTTCAAAGGTTCAGGCGACCGATTTGCCTCGAGCGAGGAATTTTGGAACACCGACATGGGCCGCTTTTGTGCGCAAAGCTTTGAGGAAGTCACTGCCAACACTCTCCGCCACTTAATTGATTTGAGCACTCAGCTGAGAGAAAAAATTCAAGCTCAGGGGGGCAAGGTCTCCTACACGGCTTACGGTTATCATGGCACGGAAATCCTCATCGAAGGTGAATACCGCTGGCAGTCTTACTCCCCTTACCTCCAGGGCTTTGCCAAAATTTTGCTCGAGAACATTGCGCAAGAGTATTGGCAAAAAGGAATCAAGGTAACGGTGTTTAATGCCCCCGAAATTCTCACCAATTCTTCGAGCATTTTTCTGGGCGTTGAGGTTTCTCTTTACCCATTGATGGGTGCCCTTCGCAAAGAAGCTAGCCGTCACCCGCGAATTGCTGAAATCTTAAGGAAGTGCCAGAGTGTTCTCAAAGAAGATTTCACCTTAGACGAAGTGCTTGAGTACACCGACGAGTACTTCACTTCTGAAACCATTGGTGTGGAGTGGAGCCGCTTCAATGTGTGGCCCCAACATAATGGCGCCGAACAAATGGCCCTGATGCGCGAGACCAGTACCGGATTAATCGAGATGCATCGAGACGCTAAAAATCTGCTGACTGCTGAACTCAGCGAAGTTGTGTTTCGCGCCTGCGGGGAGATCATGCTGGCGGAAGCGGCGAATCCTCAAGCTCCGGTCTGGTGGCTGGGGCACGACATTGTCGCCAAACAAACTGCGACTCAAAGTTAAATAAAAGCGTTGATCCTGGTGAGCAATTGTCCAATTTTGAGTCACTAGCCCTTGTTCTCATTTTGAAACACGCAAGATTTGTCCGCACATTCGACAACTTAGCTTGAGCCTTGGTGGCCCCAAAGGCACCTCCGTTTGGCCCTCTCTTTGCTCAATCTAAGCATGAGGTGTTCTAAAAAGGAGAGGGGATATGGATCAATTCTTTGGTTTTAGGCAGTTGTCTTTTTGGCGAATTGGATTGGTAATGGCCATGCTGTGGGCCTTTGGTTGTGCTAGCAAAAATCCACCGCCGTCGATTAACAAGTCTTCAGCAAATTCCAACGGAGGGGGGTCGCAACAAACCAACCCGTTCAATCCGGTTCCGCAGCCGCAACCCAACCCTGGGCCTGTGACTCCGGCAGGATCGCTCACCTTTTCGAATACGATGGCCAATGCCCTCGCCGGCACTAACGTCTCAAGTTTTCGGCTCTTTGAAATTGTTCATGGCGTGGTCCGAGGGGGTGGTAGTGCAAATGCCTATGGCTGTGCCGTACCGGTGGGTAACACCGGTTGCGACAACTTTAGCAATTGGACTCATTTACCAACAGAGGATTGGACCTTTAATGCCAGCGACCAGACCTGGCGAATGTCCGCAGATTTTCTGTGGCTTCAACGAGATGCGGTCGGTGACTTCGTGATGCACTTTAAGGATCTTGATACCAAGGTCGAGGTCTCAAAGATTATCAAGCTCACTTGCCTAAACGCTTGGTACAGCACCAGTGCCGTGATCGGCCCTTACTATCCCCCTGAGGCCTGCGATTCTCTTGGGAAGACCACAACTGGTGGGGGCGGGAACTGGGTCTGCGACTGTCGTTGAGACCAAGTTGTTAAAGCTGATTTGGCTCGCGATCTCGGATTAGAAAAAACTTTTTGGTTTAAGGATTAACGACGCGCCAATGGCGGCCGCCAGTAGAATTGTCAGTATCAAGGCGCGCCCAATTAAGTCGCGCCAAGACCCTGGCGGCACTGGACTTCGAGTGGCTTGCTTCCACCAAAAGTGCGATGTCGCAAACAACACCAGCGGAGCCATCCACCCCAGGGGAACTTCGAGGTAATAGTGCGCCACTAAGGCCTGCCAAAACCACCATAACCAAAGCCAACCAAGAGGCTTGGCTTGCAAGCCTGGGCGGACCATTAGCTCAAAGGCCAACAAGACCCCCAAAGAGGTTAAGCTCCCCATAATTATTTGCGACTGGGACGCACTCCCCCACAGCAGCGCAATCCAAGCCAAATAGGCAGTTGAAAAAACTCCGGCCAGCAGGGCGTCGCGCCCCCTCAGGTCACTCGCTCGAAAGCGCCCCAGCGCTTCGCCAACTCCGAGCCAAATTGCCAACAGTGAGTAGACACCGATCTGCTCGACCCAAGCTAACTCTAAGGGTTTAATTACGAGCCACACCACCACGATGGAGAAGGCCATAACGACTAGGCCTAGTATTCGCCGACCGCGCGCCAGACTCCACAAAAGAGCCAATAGTGGCGAGCACATCACCAACCAATCATTACCGCTCAAGGACTCCCAGACGGGAATTCCAGCAAGTGCCCACCATGCAGCCGAGTAAGCCAGGGCCGGAGCCAGACTCCAGCAGGTCCAATTCCAACGTCGCTCGAGCTGGAAGTTGATCCCCAATAGACCGACGGAAAAAAACAGGGGAAGTATCGCACTTCCCCAGGCAATCGTTAGAATCACAACTCAATTAAAGAGTGCCTTCGACCGACAAAGTGATCTCCACTTCATCACCCAAACCACCCTCTTGGGCCATGTAGTTCATGCCAAAATCAGTGCGCTTAACCGTAAACTTGGCCATTCCACCCGTACGATCTTTCTTCCAAGGATCTTTTCCGGTCTTGAGACGCTCGAAATTAAACGACACGGGCTTAGTTACTCCCCTCATCGTCAAATCGCCGGTGACTTCGTAGCGATTGCCGCCCAGTCCAACCACCTTGGTGCTTTTGAAGGTGATTTTTTTGTGCTTTTTAGCATCAAAGAAATCCGCTTTGCGTAAGTGATCGTCTCGGTCTTTGTTGAGAGTATTGATGCTAGCCGTAGCAATTTCCACGGAAATTTGGCTAGCCGGTGGATTGGCATCGTCAATCGTGAACTCACCTTTGACGTCACCAAACATTCCATGGGTGTAGCTAAAACCCAAGTGGTTAATCTTAAACAACACTTGAGTGTGGCCTGGATCAATTTTGAACTTTTGAGCACTTGAAGCGGGCACTGCCGAGGCCGTCATCGCCGCCACTAAACCCACCGCAAACAATAAAACCAATTTCTTCATGAACATTCCTCCGTCGTTGGAGGAAAATCATATTGACCGAATCACCCTTTGGGGAGTCCTATTGCGCTGTTTAATTTGGCAGTTCCATCGGCATTATCAATTGATTTTCATCGCTTGATGTCTGTTGTTGATCCCAAAGCTCTCTCTCCCGCGGCGCACTGGGTAAGCGCTGGCCGCCGTCGGTGATGGTTCCAAAAATGCGAAGCAAGTCCATGCGATTTAGGTTGATGGACCAGCTAAAGCCGCTCAGTGCCTTTGACCAGACCACTCCTGCCCCACCACTGGGAATTGA
The DNA here is from genome assembly GCA_020850475.1 of Bdellovibrionales bacterium. Classification (GTDB taxonomy): domain Bacteria; phylum Bdellovibrionota; class Bdellovibrionia; order Bdellovibrionales; family UBA1609; genus JADZEO01. The sequence continues at coordinate 43,011 of JADZEO010000134.1, forward strand.
GCCTCGATTGGACAAAATGTATCCGTAGACATCTTGAAGATCCCCGTCATCCAAATCATGGCCGCCGGCCCGGGCAAGTTTGCCAATCAACCCGCGAAAAACCGGAAATGCCACCCAGGCTTCATCGGTTTCCATGTGGTCATTCCGATTGGTATCAAACCGAGTCATGATCGTTTCAACGTAGTGAATGATGACCGCTATCGATCCGATTTCGCCGGACTCAATCCACTGACAGTAATTCTTAGAAACTTCTTTGCTGCGAACCCAAGGACAATGCACCGGGTTCATCTCTTTTTCCCGCAATTCCTTAATCACCGTATCAAGAAGCGGCAAGCGCCGCTCGTTGTTTTCTAAGCACGCCTGATAGGCTTTGCGGGCGCCTGGTCTAAAGCGCGCAAAATTTGGTGACGAACAAGTGGCCATGGGTTTGGTGTCACCCAGGGTCGTGGCCACTTCCTGGTACTCGGTTTCATCTTGAAGAGGCCGGACCACGATGTTTTCTAAAATCGCGTAAGCCTCCGCCCGACCACTGCGATCCAGACTGTCCCAAAATCGCTTCATGTGCGGCAGACCGACTAAGTGAGAACTCAATTCCGCGAGGGCCTTCTTGCGAAAGCACTCGCGATCAACTTTGGGTCGCCCAAAAACGTCGATAGATCCCTTAGGGCAGGCTTTGAGTCCCAAGTGATAGAGCTCGTCATTGAGATTCCCGCCTGAGTAAATCAAGCTGACCAACTCCAGGCCTTCTTCAAAGTTGAGTAAGTGAGCCGTCGGATTATCCGGGTTCGGGCGCTGCAACCCATTACCGTTAAATGTAAAGACGTTGCCTTCAGTAAAGGCCCGCCCGCCGAGCCCAGGGACATTGCGAGGGTCAATAAAGTGGAGGTCTCGGCCCAATTCCTTTACGTCGCGAAAAAAGTGGGTCATTTCCTCGTCAGTAAGACCTTGCATTTGACTCACTCGAGATTGTTCCTCGGCATACCCGCGAATTAAAATTCGCACCAAGCCGCGGACCACATTCATCACCGAAAGATTGTAAAATCCGTGGTAGACGTCGAGTTCCCCCAACTCCTCGATGGGAGCCAGGACCACTTTACTTGAATTGACTTTGAACAAGGGGCGAACCAACCGACGAATACTTTCGAGTTCTTGGCTCACGATGTGCTCAGCTCCGGAGGTAAAAAACTTAATGCCCAACGGCGCTGGATCGATGCGCAGGCCGGCCGGGCTCGGCGCGCCCAAGACCTTCATGGCCAAATCCACCGACTGCGCCTGTTGCGCCGGGGAAAAACTGCGGTCGAGGTAAATTTGAATATCTGCCCACCGATAGAACTCTGATTTGGCTTGATTAAGCGCGTAGAGGTTGAGCCCCGCCGAGGACCGCTTCTTAGGCTTGACTTGGGTGTCGCCTAAAATACGGTCAATCACGGGACGAAGGGATTGGGAAACACCGCTTGCGGAAAACTTGGCGGGCATTAACCCGAGTGCTTTCATTCGATATGCCAGCTGCTCGAGATCCTCAAACTTGAGAACCTTCTCCGTCTGCCGATTGATCGCGAGCTCAATCAAATGAATGGCGCGTCCGACGTTATCAACAAAGTCCTCGAGCCCCGGGCCGTAGATCAGACTGCCGTCACCATTTTCGTAGTGAAAGCGAATGTAAAAGGAGTACCAACCAAAGCCAGCTTGCAGCAGAGTTCCCCACTCCTGAGGTTCCACCACATCGCGCGCGCCACCGGTGGTGACCGTCTTAAAGATTCCCAACAGATCTGCCCATCGCCTCGCCTTGATCGCCGAGTCCGTATCGCTACCGTAAATAAAGCGCGCCAATTCCACCAAAAATTCTTGCATCTGCACCAGCGGGTAAGAATTGATCTTTTCCCCTAACTGCTGACCCAAATACTGCGCAACTCGAATGGTGGCCTCGCTGGCCGCCCGAGCCTCGCTCAAACGTTGGCGGTACTCAGGGATCGCCCCAATGCCGACGCGAGTATTGAGCGCCCGCAAATAAGGCTGCATTTGAATGCTCGCGGCTTTGAAAATGTCGAGGACATCGTTGAGTTTAGTAAACTCGGCGCGGGTGATCTTATCGGTGGTTCCCCCTAACAGCATCACTTTCAAATTCACCGATTCGCGCAGCAAGGGATCCGAAATCGCCCCGGGTTTTAAAAAGTTGTTTTCTAAAAAGCGCCTGAGTTCCTCCGGCTGATAGGAATCCCGGTCAGCACCGCGAGTGTAACTCTGAAACTGGGTAAACGCTCGCTTGAGGCAATCATAGAACTCGCCGGTCTCTTTGGCGGTAAATTCGGCACGAAAGTAGCCATCGAGGTTTTCGCGAATATGAGTGACGCAATGAAATCCGCGAGCGTCGAGTTTGACCGGAGTTTCTTTTTCCTTTTCATCGCCAATGTTGAGCCCGCAGCCGATCCCCAAGACCAAGAGGCTTCCCGTGAGCAGCACCGCAACCAACGCCTTCAATCTAAAAGACATAGGTCATGCCCCCGATTAAACGGTCATTCTGATGATAGCGGCTAAACGAACTCTTTTCGCTGATCTTGCCGTCTGGTCCGGGATCAACTCCCAGGACGTCGACGCCGATGTGCCATCTCACCTGCGGAGAAAAGCCCCACTTAACGGACGCCGAAAGCCAGCTGGCCTGATCGGGCAAAGAGTAAGTGTATTGTCCAACCCAAGACAAGTGGCGTCTGACTGAATTCCATAGCTGCGCGTCCCAACGAAAGCCAATTCCTTGCTGAAGCGGAAAGCGTTGGATGGAGTCTTTCATCCCGTCGCCAACCAGTCCTTGCCCTCGACCCTCATGGTGAATCCGCGACTCGTCAGTGAGGAGGTAGTTCCAACTGACCTTACTCTGGGGAAGACCTGGAAGAGGGAGGGCGTGACCCAAGTGGGCACCGTACACCCGAGTCAAAAACAAGGGAGCTTGATCCCATTCGGTGGACATAGAAGGGGCATCGGGCTTTTCTTGAGAGGCAGAAAACCAGAGCTTGACCGCCTCCCAGGAGTGACCGGCTTCCACGGTGTTGACTTGATGAGAGAGCACCGAGGCGTGAATGATGGCGACCGTGTTGCCGGCGGTGGGAGTGAGGGCCAAACTATGGTACCCTTCCAGACCCAGATGCAGATGGTTCATGGGCTTGTGAGTGCTCGACCACTGCATCCACCCGCCGCGGTCGGGGTTGCCTTTGCGCAGTCGAAGCGCCCATGAGGTCTGAAATATCACATCTTCGACCCGGGGTTTATCGAGCTGGTAGTAGATGGCGGAAGTATTGCGAAACACTTCAATCTGATCTTGCGGCGGCAGAAACCAGCGGTTACCCGACTCAAAACTTCCATCGGTTAAGGTGAACTGAGGACCTTGATCCGGGATAAAAAAGGGCGAAACGAATCCCAAAATTTCCCAATCATCCGTTTGCCCGCGGGCAAATACCCCAATCAGACCCTGCTCCTGAGGGCGAAGGTAATCCCAGCGAAACAGCGGCTGCCAAAGTCCCAAATTCCACTCGCGATCCAACAAACTCCAATCGACCCGTCGTCGACCGACGCCAAAGTGATAACTTTCGGCCGTACCGGTCCAGCCCACATAGGCTTCGGGTACCGTGATATGAACTTCGCGCGAGTTATCGAGTGCTTGCTGTCCCCAAGCTTGGAAGATCATCTCCCGGTCATCAGTCGTCGTGAGGACTTCGTAGTTGAGTCCCAAGGTGGAATAGGAGGTGGCGTGCTCACGAATTGGACCATCGGTCACATAGTGGTCGCCAATCACCGAGAGCGAAAAGGCTTCCTTACGAAACTGCGGAGTCTCACGAAAATTGAGATCGCGACGGACGAGAAAAAAGTCCACCTCCGCCGAGGCAGCAAAGGCCACAGCAAAGCCGACAATGGCGAGGAACACCACTGCACTTACCTGTCTTGTGGGACACTTAACCCGCCCGAACCCCAAAAAACACCTCGTCAGTTGCTTGCGTCGACAAACCCCAAAAACCACCCCATTGCTCGTTTTCCAACCTGCCCGGTGGTCGCATCGAATTGATCATTTAAATGAACAGCAAGAACCGTACTCGACGACTCGACTCCCAGGAGCCGACAGGCCATGAAAATTTTTCTCAATCAGGAGGTGTTAAAGGCTATATTCGCGAAGATCACTCCAACCGGGGGGTGATCCCGCCGCGACCCGGCGCAATTAGGCACTCGCTGGGTAAACTTTTCTTAAGTGCGAAGCTCTCTTACAAGGACTTCGACAGTTCTGACAGGATTCTTACCACACGAACGCGATCAGCCTCAAAAGACCACTCGGCTTTTTTGTCTTTCCACTCTTGCAACAACTTAAGTCCGTCGATGTCCTGGGGCGGTGGTCGGCCGTTTTTCATCATGTAAGTGAACAAAGCCTCGCGGTCACTGCGCTCAGCAAAGCCCAACAGATTCATCAATGGCAAGTCAAAGACCGGAAAGGCCCCAAGCGCTTCTTCAACGTTGATCGTTAAAACTTGAGCATCGCGATTAAAGCGAGTGAAAAACGTCTCGATGTACTGAAGCAAAATAAAAATCTCTCTCACATCCGAGGTTTTAATGGGCTTGTCAGAATAGCCCTCGTCACCTCGGGTCGCGGTCTCTAAGTACTCCTGAATATGTCCCCACTGTTCGGGCGCCAGGGTATCAACATACGCATTAAAATTGGGTAAGTGGGCGAGAAACTGGTGCCGCTCTTTTCCAAAGTGTTCGCGAAAGCAAGACGTCACGAGGCGTTCGTCGCCGGCTTCGGCATTACGACAATCCTTCGGCAAGAAGGCCAACAGTTCTCCACCCGCATCAATGCCGCTCAAAACAAAAGTGAGATACTCAATGCCCTCTTCGAAATCGACCAGCTCATTGCCGTTCGCCCGTGGCATAAAGAGATCGGCCTCAAGATGTATGCGCTCGGCCAGACTGTCGTCGCCCTCTTTAAAGATCCCCATGTCGACGCCGATGGGACGAACGTCGGTCGCCAAAAGATCCAATTCGTCGATGTTCAGGCCACGCAACTGGTCGGCTCGTTCACGCTCTTCGGCGTAACCAAGGACGAAAAGCCTCAGCAGAGCGCGCGACCAATTCATCTGGGTCAAACTCTTTTGATCCCAAGCCATATCGGCGACGTTTTTAAATACCAACCGACCCTTGGGATCTTTCACTAATGGCCACGGACCCGCGAGGACTCGCTTCATTTCAAGCTTGATTGAATCATCGCCCGGATCCGGGTTTTTCCCTATGGCCATAAGGTTCGCAAAATCCTGCGCGGTCTTCCACCCCGCCCACTGAAGGCGCAGGTAGGCCATGGTTTTTTGGTCGAGGCCTTCAGGTTTAACGCCCGAGAGCCGGTCTTCGGGAGACCTCAACAAGCGATGCAGTAAAGCCGGAAGACTTGCTTCGATGGAACTTCCACGAATTTTAAGCGGCAAGACTTTGGCTTGATCTAGACTCGCAATTAAACTCTTCAGTTCCGCCATTGGGATTACCGCTTTGGGCTTTCTCACCAGCGCTGAGTCAATGACGTCCATCCCGAGGCCAACCACGCGGTCCAACTGACGCAGGCCCTCGCCTTGGCTCCAGTCGTTGGGTTTAACTAAATGAGAATACCTTAAACCCACTTCGGCCAAGCGAGTGGCCGTGAGCATAAACTGGGGCCACTCGTCAGGGCCAATGGCATTTTTGGCGCCGCCGACTAACTGAAATTTGATTTCTCCAAACAGAGGAAGCCAACTAACGAACTGTTTGAGGTCTTTTTTTGAACCATGTTTCTTCATGAGCTGATCGAGGTCAGTGATCAAGCGCTCAATCGTGGGCCACTCGAGAACCTGGTCGGTTTGCGCAAACATCTGGCCCAGTCGCGTGGAGGCGGACTTCATCGAATCAAATGCTTGTTCTAACATCACCGGGTCACTGGCCCACCCTTGATGAGTGGTAAAGTGCTCAGCCCTCATCCAAAGACCAAAGCTTTCAGCCAAGATGGTCCCGAGTCTCACCCACTGCTTGGCGCCGATGCGATCGGCTGGCGAGCCCACGAGTTGCAATTTCGCCTGGCGAACAAAGGGCATCAAATCCTGAACAAAACTTGCGCGGCTGTTTCCCGCTCTCTGAGTCAACTTGTTGAGCTCGGTCAACAGCGTCTCAAACCGGGCAAACTCATAGGATTGCCCCCGGGTTTCGATGATGCGCGCAAAGCGCGCCAGCACGTCCGAAAGCGCCGCCAAAGATCGGTTCAACTCATCGACTGAGTAGAAACGCTGATGGCGATAAAACTCCCCCTTGATGACCTGAATGTGCGGATTTAAATCAATGGTCAATTGGCGGAAGTCTTCGATGATTAATTGGGTGGTTTCAAGTTCATTGCGAGTGACAAAATCACGGCTCCCCGCCAGGAACACTCTTTTGATTTCCATGAATTCTTCTAGGAGAGTGTCGTTGATGCGCAACTCGCCCAAAAAAAAGTTGTGTAAAAAGTGACGTAACTCTTGCGAGGAATAAATTCCGACCTGTCGGCCTTGCGTAAAGCGTAGAAAAATATCGAGAGCCCGCTGGGTGCAATCCCAAAACGCATTGATTTGCTGAGCATTGAGTCGACCGTCGAGGTAGTCGACAAAGGTCTCATCGGCTTTATCCAAACACTGTGACTCTTTCATTTTGACGACCGGCGGAGTTTGGTAAGGCTGATCCTCTCCGCTGCATCCCACCAGTACGAGAGCCACGATCATCACCCAAGCGCGAAGTTTAGAAAACATAGCTCACCCCGAGAGAAAAGCGATCGTTGGAGCGATACTCACCAAGAAAGCCGTCGCTGACCTCGGCGGCTTTTTCGTCGACAATCCCCAACAAGTCGACGGCTCCATAAAGTTGCCATTGTGGTCCCCAACTCCAGGCGGCGTCGGTTATAAAGGCCAACCCCTGTTGAACGAAGTCATAAATCCCGCGCGCCCCCCAGCTCAGACGATGCTGCTTGCGCAGCCAGTAGCCGTTGCGCAATCCCAGTTCCGCCGATTCGATGAACTGATAGCGGCGCTCAAAAAGCGTTTCGCGAGCGGTGAATTCGCCGGCGTCCGGTCGGTCGCCGCCATCCACTCTTGAATAGGCTGCATAGACATGACTGCTTTCTTTTGGGCCGACGTTGACGTCATGCCCAACATAGGCCGTTAAGATTCCCGTCTTCCCCGTATTTTGGTAGGTCCACTCGCGAGGAATCGAATCAAACTCCGGTCGCTCAAAGGAGTAACTCAACCAACTGGTGAGGCCGCCGGATCGTTGCCAGCCGCCTTCCAGAGTGGACAGATGGTGATACTGCACCCGAGGGTAAACGCGCACCCGAATGTCTTGCTGACCGGCTTCCTTGTGTTGAAAAACGAATTGCCCAGCCAAGAGCATCTGGTTCATTGGCTTGTAGGCATGGGAGGCGCGCACAAACCAATTCTCCCAGTGCTGCTCCAATCGCACCGCCAAACTTTCGTTGAGCACCACGTCACTCTCGACGGGGTTGACGACCGAGTACTTGAGCGGCGTATCGACTCCCAAAAAGTTGAGACTCGCAGAAGGGGGTCGAAAATAGGGATTGGGTGAGTAAAAATCTCCGTCAATGATTTGATGATCAGGGCCAAATTCGGGGACAAACAAGGGTGAGGCAAAAAACAGCACCGAACCTCGACGCCAGCGACTCTCCAGAAAAACTCCGGTGAGCCCGTGACTGTCCTTGCGAAGTTTATCATTCATGAACCGGCCCTGATAGAGACCGCGCTTGAGATGCTCGTCGGCTTCACTCCACAGATACCACTTGCGCCCGGCCCACACCTTCCACTTTTGATCCTGCCACCCGGCATAGAGATTCTTGGGCATGAGGTAATTGGCATCTTCTTGAAGCGCAAAGCGATTGGTGAGATCCACTTCGCCTTGGAGAACGCCCTGCCAACGGTAACTAAAATCAAAGGTCAGGTCAGAAACATCTGACACAACTCCGCGCTTTTTAAAGAAGTGAGTGTCGGCCCGAAAATACGAAGACGAGCTCAGCTTGAGACCCAACTGCAAGTGATCGGCGGCTTCAGGGTGACTCCATCCTTCTCCTTGAGGAAGTCGCACTTGGGGAAGCTCGGCGGTGCTCGGTTGCGCCTGACCACCAAAACTTAACGCCAAGGCAATGGCCAACAGCGCCCCACGACCTTTACCCATCAATGCGTCCATATCCTTCTCCCGAATGGTCCCAACCTGCTTGTCGACTTTGGGTGTCATAGATATTATTCCCCAATGAAAGAGCAAGAATTTTCTGCTGGCTCTGACCTTTTACATGGCTGCCTACAAAGATTATAAAGGCTTAAACTCTCTGAGATTCTCGCCACTTACGGACCTCATTCAAGATCCAAGGGGTATCATCGAGGGGAAGGTCATGGCCGGCCCAGGGGTGCCGTGACAGGGGCCAACCGTACCGGCGATGAAGGGCCTCACTGCACCGCGGGTGAACCAGGCGATCCCCCTGTCCCACCAGTAACAGCGTCGGCACTGCCGGCATGTGTTTAGGCAGACGAAACCGGCTGGCAGCAATCATTTGCCGAACCACACTGCGGTGATTGATGGGGCGTTCGACCGCCAAGCGGCGCCAACGCTCAGCGATCTCATCATGATTCTCGCGACGATTTGAGATTAAGTCGACAATTCGCCTCTCGCGCTGGAGCGGGTCTTTTACCAAGGCAGAGGAAACAAAGCTGGGGAAAGCCGAGATGCGCATACGCCGATAAAAGGGGGCGAGGCCCGCCACCGAGGTATTGATGACGACAAGACTCCGCAAGTCCTGAGGAAAACGGTGAAGCCACTCGAGCGCAACCATTCCGCCTAAGGAAAGCGCGAGAATATTAAAGGTTCCCGACGCGACTTTCTCGCGAGCGGCCTGGCGGACATACTCGGTCATCTGATGGAGCGTCGTCGGTGGCGGAACATGGCGAGCGTCGCCCGCTCCTGGCAAATCGATACAGAGGACTTGATCCCCCTCAAAGGCGCGCCCAAATTCGGTGACGAAATCACCCCAATGGCCCTGCTCGCGTCCCAAACCCCGCAAAAAAATCCAGTGTTCATGGTTGGTTTTCATTTTCACCCTGCTCTTATCCATTCTGAGGAAAAATCGGTTTCAGCACCAAAGTTAAGAGTGAATTTATCTATTCAGTGAGGCGTTGTATAGGGCCTCGGCCCGATGCGTGAAGAGTTGACCTCGCTCACTCCTGAGGCAAACTCGGCTTTTGTCAATAAATGCTACCCCTAGGAGGGCTCCATGCACCACTCGGATGACCGCATTAAGGTCAAACCCCAATGGGAAAAGAATGCCCATGTGACCCAATCTCAGTACCGAGAACTCTACGAGCAAAGTGTTCGTAACCCTGAGATCTTTTGGTCTAAGCAAGCTGAGCGCATCACTTGGTACAAAAAATGGAGTAAAGTCAAAGACACCTCCTTCAAAAAACCAGTTCACATTCGTTGGTTTGAAGGCGGACAGCTCAATGCCTCCTTCAATTGCTTGGATCGTCATCTCAAAGACAAAGCTGATCGCGTGGCCTACTATTGGGAACCAGACAATCCGCAGGAAAAGGGGCTCAAGATCACTTACCGTGAGTTGCACGAAAAGGTTTGTCAGCTCGCCAACGTCCTTAAGTCTAACGGAGTTAAGAAAGGTGATCGCGTCACCATTTACCTGCCGATGATTCCTGAGGCCGTTTATTCGATCTTGGCTTGCGCCCGAATTGGCGCGGTTCACTCGGTGGTGTTTGGCGGTTTTTCTCCCGACTCACTCGCCAGCCGTATTCAAGATTGCGACAGTAATTTTTTGATTACCGCTGACGAGGGCTATCGCGGTGGCAAAGCAGTACCGCTCAAAGTGAATGCTGATGCCGCGGCCACAAAGTGTCCGTCGTTGAAAAAAATGTTGGTCGTCCAACGAACCAAGGGTCCGGTTCAGTGGGATCGCCAGCGCGATGTTTGGTACCACGAAGCGATGGCCAAAGCTTCTCCGGAGTGTGCTCCCGAAGTCATGGACGCCGAAGACCCTTTGTTTATCCTCTACACCTCAGGATCAACGGGAAAACCCAAAGGTGCACTCCACACCACCGGCGGCTACATGGTTCATGCGGCCCTCACCCACGAAGTGGTTTTTGATTACAAACCAGCCGATGTCTACTGGTGTGCGGCGGACGTCGGATGGGTCACTGGTCACAGCTACATCGTCTATGGCCCCTTGGCCAACGGTGCGACCTCGGTATTGTTTGAAGGTGTGCCGACCTGGCCGACCGCTTCGCGAATTTGGGAAGTCATCGACAAGTACCGGGTCAACATTTTGTACACTGCCCCCACTTTAATTCGCACGCTCATGCGCGAAGGCGAAGAGATGGTGAAGAAAACTTCTCGCCAGAGTTTGCGTTTACTGGGGTCGGTGGGCGAACCGATTAATCCCGAAGCGTGGAAGTGGTACTATGAAGTCGCTGGCGACAGTCGCTGCCCCATTGTCGATACTTGGTGGCAAACCGAAACCGGGGGAATCATGATCACTCCTCTGCCGGGTGCGACGGACCTCAAACCTGGTTCTGCCTCCCAACCGTTCTTTGGAGTACAGCCGCTGATTGTCGACGACAAAGGCCAAGAACTCTCAGGCCCCTGTGAGGGCAACCTCTGCATCAAGGACTCGTGGCCGGGACAAATGCGCACGGTCTACAAGGCCCACGATCGGTTTGAAGAAACTTACTTCACCCAATTTCCTGGGCTCTACATGACTGGCGACGGCTGTCACCGTGATCAAGATGGTTACTATTGGATCATTGGCCGCGTCGACGATGTGATCAATGTTTCGGGCCATCGCATGGGCACGGCGGAAGTGGAAAGCTCTCTCGTTGCTCACGAGCAAGTCGCCGAGGCAGCGGTGGTGGGTTTCCCTCACGACATCAAGGGACAAGGCATTTATGCTTTCGTCACTCTCATGACTGGTGTTCAGCCCAGCGAATCGCTTCGCAAAGAATTGGTCGAGTGGGTGCGCAAAGACATCGGGCCCATCGCCAAGCCCGACGTGATCCAATTTGCTCCCGCTTTGCCTAAAACTCGCAGTGGTAAAATCATGCGACGGATTTTGCGCAAGGTGGCTTGTAAGGATGAAGCCCACATCGGCGACGTGACCACCTTGGCAGACCCCAGTGTGGTTGAATCACTCATTCGCGAACGCATATTGTCCTGAAGACCAGACTCTTTGGGTCTTAAGCTCTAGTAGCGGACGGCTAAGGTCAGTGCGGGGAGATACAGCCCCGCATAGACGTCGGCCATGTAACTATCGAGTTCGTTGACGATGGCTTGTTCCAGGGCTCCCCCACTCAGTCCGGGAATATCCATCGTTGTGGTCGACGAAATGGGATGCAACACCGCTAAACTCAAATCCCAAAACCACCGGCCCTTCCACTGTGAAGTGTAGCCAAAGCCTAATTTGAACGCGGTCACTTCGCCCTCAATGGGGATTTGCGTATTCCCGCTCGCACCAGGAAGTGTCCGCCCTAATAAAACCTCGAGCACGTCCTTGCCGGTTGATTGGGACTGACCGCGCAAAGCGCCGATTCCTCCTTCAAGATACCAGCGACGGTAATTTCCTACGGCATAGCGACCGCCGACTTCGATATAGGTCGAACCCGGCAACAAGGTTCGCACCAAATCGCCCGTCTCTGAATCATAGGCGCCAATGCTTTGGGCAATCGAGTCGGCGCTCGACACAAAGGGGTCAGGGACAACTCCGCCTTGCAAATAAAACATGAGCCGCGAACCAATGCGCACAGCACCTTGAGCTCCCACCGCGATCGGAAACATCGCCAACGCCGCCGCATGAAAACTAAAGACCGGACCACTCGCGGACTCCGGCGGTGCCATGGATTTTTTCGCTTGTTCCGCAGTGTCTTCATCGTCCATGGGAGTAATGATGGTGGTTTTGGGCGGTTTTTTAGATTTGCGCGGTGAGGTTTGCCCAAGCGCCGAGAGGGGGGCCAGTGTCAACAAGCTCGCGAGCACCCAAAGAGAGATCTTGGCCGCTAGAGCCTTCACGGTTTCTCCTCATCGGGGCCCTTGAGTAATCCTCCCAGCCGAGGATTGTCGGTCTTAAGCGTGACAATCAAATAGCCCGTCGACAGGGCAAAAAAACCAACACTGAGCCATTGCCCGCGCGTCAGTCCCAGCCATTGGTAACCAATATGGGCATCGGGCATGCGAAACTGCTCACCGATGATTCGCGCGATCGAATAGCAAAACCCAAAGAGGCTGGCGACCAAGCCGGCTTTACGGGGTTTGAGCCAAAACAAAGTCAGCACGACCCACACCAAAAAGCCCTCTAGAAATGACTGATACAATTGGCTGGCATGCCTTGGAGTCAGAACGGTTTGTAAGGCGTCGACCACCGCCGTCTGCCCCGTCTGCGTGGCCGTAATGACTTGTTCGATCACGGCATTGACGTTTTCATGTGCAACGGAATCAAGGCGATAACGATTCACCCACTCGTTCCAAACTTCGGGCGTGAGATTGAGCATTTGGCCCTTAGAGTCTTTGACCCCGCCGAGCGCGGGCAGCACCGGAACCAGCCGCTTCAGCTCTTGGACTTGGTAGTTGGCCCAATAATAAAGCTCGGTGGGGAATTTTACGGCCCACTTAAAGCTTTCATCCGCGGCGCGCCCGTAGAGTTCGCCGTTGATAAAGTTCGCAATCCTCCCAAAGGTAAAGCCAATGGTGCAGCCATAGGAGGTCAAATCAACCAAATGCAAACGGGAATACTTCCCGCGGTGGGCAAACCACAAGCAGACCAAAATCACGCCCAAAAAGCCCCCGTGACTAGCCATTCCTCCCTTGTGAACTTCGAGTACTCCCCAAAAAGGCAGCTCGGAGCTAAACTGCCAAAACAGCTCGGGAGAGTAAAAAAGACAGTAACCGAGGCGACCGCCTGCCAGAGTTCCGATTGCCACCCAGGTGATGAAATCACCCGCCCGGTCCACGGGAAGCTGAATTCGCCCGCGCTTGGCCAGCCAAACAAAGATTAAATAACTCCCAACAAATCCCGCCAAATAGGCCAGGCCGTACCACCGGATACCCATGGTCTCGGTGAATTGAATCGCAAAGGGATCGAGTTGATGCACGTAGTGGGTCACAAGCTGCCTCTCAGTAAGTCCATTTTTCGATTGAGCCTTGCACGGCAATTCTATATCAAGGGACTGGATATTTTCACGGAGTTTGCGGTGAGTATGACACAGAGTGCAGAATCCCCACGTATCATTCTGGCGAGCACCTCTCCCTATCGGAAGAAGCAGCTCGAAAGCTGGGGGCTGCCGTTTGCGGCCGTCAAACCGACATGTAACGAGGAAGACCTCAAAACGAGCTTTTACGGAAGCCCTCAGGAGCTTTGCCGCCACTTGGCCGAAGCCAAAGCCCAGTCCATTGCCCAACTCCACCCCGAAGCTTTGGTTATTGGCTCCGATCAAATCGCCGTCGCTCCTTCTGGAGTGGTGCTCGATAAACCCGGATCAAGTGCGAAGGCCGCAGCCCAGCTTCGCCAATTGTCGGGCCACACCCATTCCTTAATCACGGGCCTCGCCGTAATTTATTTGGGCCAAACATTTCGCGCCCACGAAGTCATCGAAGTAACCCTGCGCGATCTTACGATTGAGGAAATTGCCGCCTACGTTGCCCAAGATGACCCTTGGGACTGTGCGGGCGCCTACAAGTTGGAGCAGTTGGGAATTTGTCTGGTAAAGGAAATTAAGGGACGCGATCCCAGTTCGATTCAGGGGCTACCAATGATGGCACTGAGTGAGGCTTTTTTAGAATTACTGGGAGCTCTGCCTTTTCAGCTGAAACACCGTCTCCCGCTCATCAATACAGGAGAATCGCATGACTAAGTCGACACCCTTGCTGACTCAACGTCCACGGCGCCTACGGCGCAGTGAAGCCACTCGTCGGCTCACCCAGGAAACTTGGCTGCGTCCTGAGGACTTTGTTTACCCGTTGTTTGTCATGGAAGGTAAAAACAGCAGCGAACCCATTGGCTCGATGCCGGGACAATTCCGCTGGACGCCAGATCTTTTGGTGCGGCAAGCGCGTGAGGCCTTTGATTTGGGGGTACCGGCGGTCGCCCTCTTTCCCAAAATTGACAATTCCCTAAAAAATTCCCGCGCCACTGAATCCACCAATCGTGAAGGACTGCTCCCGCGCACCGTAACTTTGCTCAAAGAAAATGTGCCCGGTCTGACTGTGATCACCGACGTGGCCATGGATCCCTATTCCAGTGACGGCCATGACGGTCTGGTCGAAAACGGCGAGATTCTCAACGACCCAACTTTGGAGATCTTGGGTCAAATGGCCTTGGTCCAAGCCAATGCCGGCGCCGACTTTGTCGCACCTTCTGACATGATGGATGGGCGGGTGGGATTTTTGCGTCAGGTTCTCGATCAGGCGGGCCACACCGAGGTTGGAATCATCAGTTACTCGGCAAAATATGCTTCGTGTTTTTATGGACCCTTTCGCGAGGCCTTAGACTCGGCTCCGCGGGCGGGCGACAAAAAAACCTACCAAATGAATCCCGCCAATCAGCGCGAGGCCATTCGAGAAATCAAGCTGGATCTTGCCGAAGGGGCCGACCTGGTCATGGTTAAGCCCGCTTTGGCTTACTTGGACGTAATTGCCCAAGCCAAAGCGCTGAGTGAGGTTCCCGTTGCGGCATACAATGTGAGCGGCGAATACGCGATGATCAAAGCCGCGGCGGAAAAAGGTTGGCTCAACGAAAAAGGCGCGGCTCTTGAGAGCCTTTTAGCCATCAAACGGGCTGGCGCTGACGTGATTTTTACCTACTGGGCCTTGCAAGCGGCGAAGTGGCTCCAGTAAAGGGCGTCTGAGCGCGCCACCAAACATTGGCGCCCCACCAAACCTTGGCGCGCCACCCATCTTGGGATCAATACTGTTCGGTTAAGGAATCGGTTAAGGCCTTGAGGGCGTGAACTCGCCCCCTCTAACCTGCGACTTCGGTTGCTCAAACCTGGAGTCTAGTTATTTGAACCTCAAATTTACGCTTGAAATTCTCAAGACTCTTACCCCTCAATCGTTCCCGGTACACCCAGCGGTGGAATTTTTCCAAGTATAATTCCCTTGCCTCCGTCGAACCCCGGCCTTCGATTTGATTGGCTTTAATATAACCAAATAAATTAAGTTCCTCACGTCGTGACACCAAAACGCGAGTAAAGGCTTGGCCTTGCCAGAACCTCCCAAACTTTTTACCCCGCCTAGCGCCCGTGAGAGTTCGGGCGATCAAGGTGGTGACGGACACCAAAAAAGCTTGAAATAGCGGCCGGGAAGCAATGCGAATTTTCAGATGAAGGTGGTTGCCTACGTTAGCAAACTGACAAATGCGCACGCCAAATTTTCTCGCTTTCTCTCGAATAATGGTTTCGACGACGGGTTTGTTCTGGTGAGTAAGAAAACTCAAACTGCCCTTGGCCTTATGGGACTTCAACACCAAATGAATCGGACGAGTGGTTGAAAGTGGTCTCTCTAATTTTCGGTGACCTTTGGTTTCGACCCCACCGTGGTGGGTGCGCCCGTAGCGCAGGCGGGTTTGACGTGTATCAAAGTAATCAAAAAGGTTCGATTGTTTTGCCTTCATGTGGGCACTATAGTAATAGATGTATATATAGTCAAATTATTTCACATATAAGTCTATATTTTTACATGATTTTTGGGAGGTGCGAGGCTCCAGTGGCAAAATGCTCAAGCGACGCAAAATGGGCTAAAAGGCGCGCCATCCAACTCCTCAAAGTGTGGGTTTGGTCGATCTTATTAATGAAAACGCAGCCATCAATCGCCTCCCCAAGGGAAGAGCGGTGAAAATAGCTTGTTTACCGAACAGTATTGATCCTAGGAGAGCTCAGGCCAACCTAAGATTGCCGATCCAACTGGACTCAACTTTGGTGGGGAATTGATCCTTGTTGGGGCTCAAAATCCTGCTAAATTGGCTACCGGTAACGGCGCCTCTTTCTCTTTTTGGACATTAAGATAATATAGTAACAGGAAGTGTCTGGTATGTTTTTCGGCAAATAGCGACAAGGATGGTCCTATGATGGTTGATCGTACGTTAGCTAAGAGGATTGGAAAAATCATTTTAAGTGGTTGGTTGATGGCGAGCGCCCCTGGCGCAACTTACGCCGAGTCTTCAGCCGACTCGCTGGCGGATCATCTCCAAAAAACCCAACAAGTATTTAAGTCCCACTCCACCAATCGAACGCTCTTTGAAGAACTCTTTAAAACCCCTCTCTTAAGCCAAAAAGATCGGGAGTGGTACTTAAAGACCTACCAAGAAATTCTCGACCAAGCTCCGCCCGCTGTCGTGGTCGACTCCACTTCCTTGACCTTTAAGGGCACCGAAGGTCAAGCCGACGTCAAGATCGAAGTGGTCGATGCCACTCGAGGGATGTTTAAGATTGTCGGCTATGATGCCGAGTTTGACTTTGAAAAGAAAGGGCTTAAGCACCACGTTCAATATGTGGAAAAGATTTTGCGCAAACAAGCGAAGGCGAAGAAAAACGCGGCTCATTCAATCTATGATCTCCTGATTCCGGAAACGCAAGCTTTAAGTTGGCCCTTATTTGTCGGCGTTGGTGTCGTTGGAGCTGCATATTACATCTATCAGTGGTCAAACAGTTCGCTTAGTAATTTGAGCAATGTCTCCAAAATCAATTCTGTTACCGAGGCCAGTCTCTCCTGTACGGGGACACCTCAGGCCGAAGGCGTCTGTGTTGATTCCACAGGAACACGGGCTTTTGAAGCCACGGTGGTCAGAAACGGGAAAGTCGAACGCTACTACATCTGTAGCCGCCGCGCTGAAGAATCAAAGATGGCTGGCTCATTTGTTCGCATTGCCGACGATGATGGTGATCAAACGGCTGAGCGCTACAACTTCACTGACGCAACTCAAAATACTTCAGAGCCCCCTCACAAGCTAGCCGCTGATGAGGCCACCCGCATCCGGGCAGTGGTTGCGGCAATTGCCAACTGCTGCCAGTCCAAAAAGAGTGAATGTTCCGAATACATCACCAAACGACTTCCCTTACGCGATCACACACGCAAAAATGCCGATCAACTTTCAGGCAGTGCTCGCTAAGTTTTTTTAAAACTCAAGCTCATTAAAACACCAACGCCTGACCCACGGGGGATCAGGCGTTTGGCATCGAACCTGAGTTCTTAACTCACAATTTAGGGATTCGCCGGATCTTGCCCAGGATCTTGTCCCGGGTCTTGCCCAGGATCTTGTCCCGGGTCTTGTCCAGGGTCTTGCCCCGGGTCTTGTCCCGGATCTTGTCCAGGATCTTGCCCAGGATCTTGTCCAGGATCTTGACCAGGATCTTGCCCCGGGTCTTGACCAGGATCTTGTCCTGGATCTTGCCCTGGATCTTGTCCTGGATCACCCGGGTCGACCGGTGGGGGTTGAGAACCGACGTAGTCGTCCTCGGTTACGCAGAAAAAGATTTCGCCTTCGCGCTCAACGCGCCAAACACGATCAGCAAGGTGATCGAACTCACCTTGATAGACGTGCTGAGAGATACACACCATCTCGACGTCTTCTTGGGCCATGGCGAGTGGTCCCGTGATAAGTAGCCACGCTGTCGCAGCGGCCCCTACCAGAAATAGTTTTTTCATAGATGCCTCCTTATAGATTTGTGTCTGAAAGTGGAAGATTCCACTTTCTCAATTCAGTGCGTAGCCCCCTGGGTGGGCGCACCCCAAAATGACACTCCTTTGATTACCAGCGGGCTTGTGGCTCGAAGGGTTCGCCCCGTCGAGTTCACAATCACCAAGGCATCCATGTTGGTAACTTCAAAATTAATATTCGTGGGCGACGTCCCCACACTGTAATAGCCAGTTAAAAACGGACTTTGATCACTTAAATGAGGATATTGCGCGGCTGCCCCTCGGGCTCGGATGACCAAGGTTTCATTGTATCCGGAGCCACCAAACTCGACCTGAAATCCCGTCCCCACCAACGGACCTTGCAAGGGGATGACCACTTCGCTGTTGGGCGGAATTTCTCGTTGGATTGACAAATTCAGTGCCACAGTTTGGCGTTGCGCGGGAGGAAGGCCGCTCAACCAGGTTTCAACTTCTTGGTGATTGATCGCCGGGTTTTCTCGGCCGCATTTTTTTTGCGCCAGCGGAACCCACATGAAATCGGGGTGACTCCAGTCATCCACCCACTCGCCGGCCAAGATATTGCGTTGGGCATCGAGTTGAACGCGAGATCGATAGACGAGCGTGTAGGTTTCCGCCGGACGCACCACCTCTTCGCGATAGGAGTCATAGCGGTGCATTTGCAGTTCCGTTTGGACCTCATACCACCCAGGTCGAGAGGGGATTTCGGTAAATACCGAGCGGTAGCCAGTTATGACATTGTTGTCGACGGACTCATCCACCACGTAGTCGATCGCGATTGGTTTTTTGAGATTGCGCAAGTAATAACGAAGGACCTTGTGAAAGCGATCGGCATGAATGTCAGAGATGTCATCGCTACTGGTGCGATAGCGAGCACCGTAAAAGGCCCAGTCAACGCAAAAACTCGCCTCAGCCCGAATCCCATCGACGTCGGACGGCAGGATGACGGTTTGAATTTGCTCGTCCCAGACCCGAGTGGCCCACTTGTCATATAAAATCGAACTGGCGGCCCACCCATTACAGTGCCCACCCCAGGCAACATTCTGCAGGGAATGTTGTTGGCGTTCCCAGCTGGCGGCTCCGGGATTGCGACCAGTCCGGGCTTGGCTGGCCCGATCATACTTTCCTAAGGGCGAATGATCGCCGGCCCCGAGAGGGACTCCACTGTGGGGCCACCAGTAAGCATCATATGGGTAAAGATTGGCATCGAGTTCATCGTGCTCGGTAAAGTTGGCAATCGCCAACTCCTCTGATTTTTTAAGAGGAACTTCCCGCAATTGATTGATCAACTCCTGGGCCCGCAGAACGGTGGCGCTGGAAGAGCTGAGCAGCTGAACTTGGTTGGCCCCATTTTGCGTGGCTTCGTCGACCGAGAGGGGCACGCCAAAGGGCGAAAAACCGGGGTCCGTTGATTTGACCAAACTCAATTGCCCCTTGGCGCGACTGCCTTGAGCAAAGGTGGTCTTTCCCTTTACGCCCGAGTCAATGAGCAAGCTCATCTCTGGACGCACTTCGGGTTCGTCGTTATTAAAGATAAAGAGCTCAGTTGGACTGACCTGGGAATAGCACCAAACCTGTGTCTCAAAAATGGACTCACTTGAGCTCTGCAGAAACAAATCAGGAATTCTCTCGGGAGTGTCGTGACTCAAGAACTCAAAACAAAGCGTGGATGCGAACACCTGGTCAGCGTAGGCCGACGAAATACCAAGGATGTGACTTGAGGTGCACATTGTTAGGATGAAAGCCAAGATAGACTGGTGGCGACGACCCATGATGTTCCTCCCCGGTTGCAGCACTTTTCATCGGTGAGAGGGACGATCTCTAGAGTCGCGGAAAGGACGAGGTCGTGTGCCTCATCCCGAGAATTAAATCGACTTTCGGAAGTAAAAAAACGAGCGCCTGGTGATTGGCACCACCAGTAAAAACGCTCGCAGTCAGACCAGGAAGTCCGTTGAGTTAGAGAAACTTACTTGGGCAGCCCGTCGTTTTCGATTTCGAGAGCGGTCACGGTTTCGCCCGCTTCATTACGCTTTACGCACTCGTTAAAGATCTTCATGTTTTGATGGTAGCACTTGGGATACTTGCGCACCATTTCGCGATCGGGTTCTTTTTGTTTGTTAGCACAACCTGAAGTCAACGCGCCCGAAACTACAATCATTAAAATCCACTTTGCCATGACGGCCTCCCTGCTTGGTCATTGTAAGACAAAGTCTGATGATAGGTGGCCGACCACCTTGAACGCAATGGAATTTTGGGGGCCCACTAAAAGCGGCTTGTCATCAAGCCGCTTTTAAGATGTGGTGAACAACTGTGCTTTCTTCCTCTTTCTCCTCGTGGAAGTAAGGAAGGGCTTCTAAGAAAACCTTGACCAGGTTGGCGTCGAATTGGCTACCGCTGTAGTCAATCAACTCCTTGATGACCTTATCTTCGGGCAGCGCCTCGCGATAGGGCCGTTTATTGGTCATGGCATCATAGGTATCGACCACCGCTATGACCCTTGCCGGGAGCGGAATGCGATCGCCGACCAAATTAAAGGGATAACCCGTGCCATCGATTTTTTCGTGATGATAACGAATACCCGGCAACAAAAAGCGGAAGAACGGAATGTGACTTAAGGGCTCGAGAATTTCCGCACTCTTGATGGGGTGGGCTTTCATGACGTCGACTTCTTCAGCCGTGAGGCGACCGGGCTTTAACAGAATGCTGTCAGGCACTCCGACTTTTCCCACGTCGTGAAAGAGACCGGAGAACTCCAGCACGGCTTGCTCGAATTCGTTTAGGCCCATCGCTTTGGCTAATTTGCGCGAACCACGGCCGACTCGGCAGCAGTGGTAAAAAGTGAACGGGTCTTTTTTCTTGACCGTTTGTAAAATAGAGTTGGCCACATCATTGGCCCAACTCGGGACATCATCCCAAGACATACTCCCACACCTCGTCGTAGACGTTCCGATAAAATAACATGGAAGTGATGCCTCTTATTTTTCACAAACGTACCGCGAAAGAGCACCAGTTAATTATTTATCGGTGACACTGTGCAAACCTAGAGAGGAGGACCAAAAAAGGGCCTGTTTCATTGTGATAACATGAGCTGAATCAAACATTTAGACACTTTATGGAAATTTACGTGTTTGCAGCAATTTAGCAGCTCTTTAAGAACTGTCCCGTAATGCTGCGCTTTTCTCGCGCCACTTGCTCCGGAGTTCCCACCGCGACGATTTCGCCACCGCCCACTCCCCCCTCTGGACCTAGGTCAATCAGCCAATCGCAATTGCGAATCACATCGAGTTGGTGCTCGATCACTAAAATCGTATTGCCCTGATCCGTCAGTTGATGGAGCAGTTCCATCAACTTCTTGATGTCATCAAAGTGCAGTCCGGTCGTGGGTTCATCGAGAATATACAAAGTTTTTCCGGTCGAACGTTTGGAGAGCTCGCGACTGAGTTTGACTCGTTGAGCTTCTCCGCCGCTCAGGGTGGTGGAGCTCTGGCCTAGAGTGAGGTAATCCAACCCCACTCTCATCAAGGTCTCGAGTTTGCGCGCAATCGGCGGGTGATGCTCAAAAAATTCCAGCGCCTCTTCAATCGACATATTCAACACATCGACGATCGATTTGTCGCGAAACCGCATGTTCATCGTTTCTCGAGTGTAGCGCTGGCCATTACAGGCATCACAGGTCACATACACATTGGTGAGAAAATGCATTTCAACTTTTACTTGGCCCCCGCCTCCGCAAACCTCACAACGTCCCCCTTTGACATTAAAACTAAAATGCCCCGGACGATAACCGCGGATTTTCGCTTCAGGGAGTTCAGCAAAAAGATCTCGCACCAAAGGGAACAACCCCACATAAGTCGCCGGAATCGAGCGCGGAGTGCGACCAATGGGTTTTTGATTGATTTCGATAACCTTATCAATTTTTTCAACCCCCACGAGGCGGCGGTAGGGACTGGGATCAGCCAGGCTCCCGTAAAAGTGCTTGGCCAAAGCCTTATAAAGAGTGTCGACAATCAAAGTGCTTTTGCCGCTCCCCGAAACTCCGGTGACACCGATCAAACACCCCAGGGGGATTTCCAGATTCACATCGCGAAGATTATTCCCGGTCGCACCTTCCAGCCGCAACCGTTCTCCCGAACCCGACCGGCGCGCAGAGGGACTGGGAATCTTCTCGCTTCCGGCGAGGTAGCGCCCCGTTAGGCTTCGAGAGTTGAGTTCCACTTCCGCCGGAGTGCCTTGCGCAATGAGTTCGCCGCCATGAATCCCCGCCCGCGGCCCAAGATCAATCAAGTGATCGGCGGAACGAATTGTTTCTTCATCGTGCTCGACCAGAAGAACCGTGTTACCTCGTTCGCGCACCTCGTGGAGAATTTCCAGTAAGCGGCGGTGATCCCGCGGATGAAGGCCAATACTCGGCTCATCGAGAACATACAAAATTCCCACCAAAGCCGAGCCCACTTGTGAAGCCAACCGAATGCGCTGGGCTTCGCCTCCCGACAAAGTCGAAGTTCGTCGATCCAAACTCAAGTAACCAGTCCCCACTCGCTCAAGATATTCGAGACGGCTTAAGATCTGGCGCAAGATTTTTTCGGCAATCAAGGCTTCGCGCGCGGGGAGTTTGAGCTTCGTGCCCAAGAAAGTTTTAAGTTCATCAATGGGCCGGGCCGCGAGTGCAGCGATATCTTGTCCCGCCAAGTGAACGTTGAGGGCTTCACGATTCAGCCGGCGGCCGCCGCAATCAGGACAGGGTGGGGCCGACAGTTGCTCTCCTGGTTCTTCGTCATCGGATTCCACGAGCTCTTCTTCGGTTGCCACATAGCCCAGTCCGTGACAAGTCCCACAGGCCCCCCGCGGATTATTAAAACTAAACAATCGCGGCTCGATCTCCGGAAAACTGTAACCACATACCGGACAAGCTCGTTGAATGGAAAACACCCGGCGGGCGGCGCCGACGGGTTCGATGGCGACCAAACCTTGAGCCAGTCCAAGAGCCAAGTTCACGCTCTCCTTTAGCCGCGGCAGGTATTTTTCTTCAACGACCAGGCGATCAATCAACAAATCAATATCGTGCGATTTTCGTTTTGCCAGGCGCTTGGCCTTAGCCAACTCCACCCACTCCCCGTCCACTCGCGCTCTCACCAGGCCCTTAGCACTCCACTTTTGGAACTCGGCCAAAAATTCACCCTTTTTCCCCTGCGCCACCGGAGCCAGTAAAAAAAACTTAGTCCCAGCCGGCAAACGCATGATCTCATCGACGATTTGCGCCGGCGATTGGCTCTCCACGGGCACGCGATGCTCGGGGCATCGAGGTGATCCCACCCGCGCAAACAGCAAACGCAAGTAATCATAGACCTCGGTCACCGTCCCCACCGTCGAGCGAGGATTGGGGTTGATCGATTTCTGGTCGATGGCGATCGAAGGACTCAAACCAATGATGGCTTCGACCTCCGGCTTTTTCATCTGCTCTAAGAAATTGCGAGAGTAGGCCGAAAGACTCTCAACATAACGGCGCTGCCCTTCAGCGTAAATGGTGTCAAAAGCCAAGGAAGATTTCCCGCTCCCACTCAAGCCCGTGATGACCGTGATTTTGTTTCGCGGAATAAAAACATTGATGCCTTTGAGGTTGTGCTCAGAGGCTCGTCGAACCCAAATTCCCTCTTCGGGAGGAAACCTTTCGAGGGCATCCTGCAGTGGAGTGGTTTCCAACGCGTGCATCCTTCCCTATTGGCACTTAGAACAAGTTCCGTATAACTCCAACACGTGATGAGTCAGTTTGAAGCCGTGCTGCTCGGCCACTTGGGCTTGCAGAGTTTCAATCTGCGAGTTTTCAAACTCCACGATCCGACCGCATTGGATGCAAGTCAAATGGTCGTGATGACGCCGCGGTGTTAACTCATAGCGCGCCGGGAGTCCTCCCATGCGCACTTCGGTCACAAAACCTTGCTCGGTCATTTTGCGCAAAAATCGATAAACGGTGGCAAAGCCAATTTCGGGATGCTCAAACTGAATGGCTTCGTAGACCTCCTGGGCCGTGACGTGGGCCCGCCCTTTGGTGAGCGCGGCGAGGATCGCCATCCTCTGGTTCGTCACTTTGAGACCCATTTCGCGAATGATCCGCTTAAACAAGGCCTCGTCCACGGCCTCGCGACTTAAGAGCTTTTCGGGGGGATTTTGCTGACCCCGCACAAGGGAGGGAGAATCATCTGATTTCATGCCCTTAAGAACTACCCGAGGCGGCTTAAAACCGTCAATTGAAATTAAGAACGGTTTTCAATTAGCTGGTGGCCAACTCAGGCTGGCCACGGCATTGTGAGGGTGCAGGCTTTCCAGGTGCTCCACGCGAAGCTGAAATGACTTAATCCGCTGATCACTCTTAAACACCTGGGCCAGACGACGAACGGCGTCTTCGCAAAACAGCAGGTTTTGGCCATTGAGCCGGGCAAACTCTTGCTCATCTTCCCGTCGCACGGCCGTCTGCACGGGGGTACCAAGGGCACTTTCCGCGCGATCGATAAACTCACCCCAATCAGGGAGGAGGGCCTCGGAGAGGACCTCAAGCCGGATGGTGGCGCGACTCCTCTGAGCATGAGGGGTCGCAGCCGAGTGGGCCTGGAGCCATTCCGTGACCTGTTGGGGATTCCAGCGACTCGACCCAAAGGTCTCGTGGAGCCGCTCGACCAGGTCGTGGCGGGCGAGAGCAGCACTGGCCGGGCAAGTGCTCGAATAGAGAATCTCAAAAGCCAATTCAGCTCGAGCACCCAGCGCAGTTTTTTCAAGTAGTACTTCAAATGGGTAACGCCGCCACCCCCACTCCGCACTCTTAAGGGCTGAGCGTCTGCGCCACTTTTCGAATTTGAGCTCCAGCCGAGCATTCTCACTGAGCGGCTCTTGGGAAGCGATCATCTCATCTAAAACCTGACGCAAGAATCTTAAATTCAAAGCTTCGCTCGCTAATCGATCCCGCAAGAGAGTGTAAAGACGTGACATATGAATGCCCCGCTGATCGCCTCGATCAAGACTGACAAAGGCCGCCACCCGCGCTGACACGCGAACGGGCCCTTGTCCCCCTTCATGGTCCAGTAAGGGCAACTCCATCTCCTCCATGCCGACCCAGTCGATCGGTCCAGCAGCGCCGACGGCACGGGTCTCGGCCACATCGGGGAGGTCTGGATTCAAGGACGAATCCTTGATTACGAGGCTTTCCGGATCCAACACGTCTTCTCCTGTGGACAATGAGCCAATCAATCTTGGCCCTACATATCAAATCCTGGATTTATAAGCCAGCGAACCCATGAAAAAGTCCTTCGGAACGCAGTTCGAGCACCGCTAATAGCGTATTAGGACGGCGCCCTTGTTTCTCTTCGCAAAATTTGATGGTATGCCTTTGATATGCTCAAACGAGTTTTAGGCGACCGTGGGCGCCTGTTATTGTTTGCTTGCCTGTCCTACATGGTGCCTTTCACCTTGTTGCGTTTGGGCTTTTACTGGTTTTTTAAGTCCGGCACGGTCGCAACTCCAGATCTCCTTCACGCCTTCTATTTGGGATTTAAGTTTGATCTGCGGATTGCCTTGATTTTTACCCTCGTCCCCGCGCTGGGCATGTTGGGCAAACCCGCCAATCCATTTGTGCGGGCTCGAGCGGGCCGGATTTGGCTCACTTGGTGGGGTCTGTGCTTTGTGGTGTCGCTGTTTTTTTATATTCTCGATTTTGCCTACTACAGCTATCTGGGCTTGAGGGTGAATGCCACAGTTCTGCACTTTTTAGAAAACCCCTTGATTAGTTTGGAGATGGTTTGGGAGTCGTATCCGGTCTTGCAACTGATGGTCGCCCTCACGGCCACGACGACACTTTTTGTCTGGTGGCTCCGCCATGGTATGCAGCTTTTGACTTCGCCCACCCCGCCACCTTCGGCTCCCTCACCGGGACCGCCGGTCCTCAAGCGCCTTCCGGGCTGGGCGCGAGGCCTGGTCGTCGGCACCCTCATCGTGGGCGGGCTCTACGGCAAACTCTCCGCCTACCCACTGCGCTGGAGTGAAGCCTATTTTTCCACCAACACTTTTATCTCTTCATTGGGAATGAATCCCATTCACTACTTTTTTGATACCTTAAAAAACCGCCAACTCCCGTTTGATGAAAAGTTGGTGCGGAAATACTACCCGCACGTCGCTGCCTACCTCGGGGTCGACCAGCCGGACGCAAAAAAACTCAACTTTGATCGCTGGCTCACTCCCCGCGGTCCCTTGCCGCCAACGACGAACGTGGTCCTGATTGTCATGGAATCGTTCGCCGCCCACAAAACGGGAGTGGGTGGCCACCCACTCGACCCCACGCCCCGTTTTGATGCTTTGGCCAAGCAGAGCAAGTACTTCAAGCGTTTTTTTGTCCCCTCCGAGGGGACCGCCCGCTCTATTTTTGGTTTGATCACCGGAATTCCCGACGTCAACCCCAAGCAGACGTCCAGCCGCAATCCACTGATCGTCGACCAGCACACGTTGATCAACGCTTTTACCAAGCACAAAAAATTTTATTTTATTGGCGGCAGTGCGAATTGGGGAAATATCCGCGGAGTGATCGCCAACAATATTCCTGACATGAAGATTGTCGAAGAAGGCATGTTTGAATCCAGTCGCACCGACGTCTGGGGGATTTCGGATCTTGATTTGTTTACCGAAG
>JADZEO010000135.1 GCA_020850475.1 Bdellovibrionales bacterium
TGACTGACGAGCTTTTGCTTGGAATCGTTGGAAACTTGGTACAGCGATAGCTGCCAAGATACCAATAATGGCTACCACAATCATCAACTCGATGAGCGAGAAGCCCTTTGCATTAAACTTTTTCATTTGTCCCCCTTATACGTTCAGTTATTTGGTTAAATCTCATTTACCTTCGTTATCTTTTCGTGCCCTAATCTCCCAATCCGAACCACGGCACTCACACCACCAATTGGAGCAATTTCAGTGCCGCATTTTTGCCTCAGCTTGAAACAACAATTCTCAAATCAACGCACTCGATTTCATAAACCCGATTCGCAATGAAACATGCCAACGACAAATTTCCCCGGTGTCGAACTCCTTGCCAGTGCTAAGTCACTAACAACCGAGCATTTTTCTCGCCGAGAATAGTTTATGACACCGAGCTGACAGCGAGAAGTGACAAATGCCGTCAGTCGGCCTCGACTCTTGTCTTGGTTTGATTCATCTCACGCTCTGATTTGGTGCTCTGTGTTTCACTCTAACTCGCCTTTACAAAAGGGATTTCAGATTCATAATAATAATATTGAGGTTACGATCCGTGATGTGGGCGGCCTTGGGAGCACAAGATATGTCAGGGCAAATCTGGTCAAACGTCTCAGAACAAGACAAGACGAATGTCGCAACTGTTGTGGGTGCATTGCCACCGGTAAAGTCCAATAGTGGGCCGCCGGCTCTGCCGCCGGATGATGGGGATGCTAATTCTTCGACGGGTACCCTGACTAAGACCCGACCTCAAGTAAAAGAACCTTCCATGTTTAAGGTGATATTGCTCAATGATGACTTTACCCCGATGGATTTTGTAGTGCACGTCTTACGCAAATTTTTTCATAAGGTCGATCCGGAAGCGACAGCGATTATGCTTCAGGTCCACCATCAAGGCGCTGGAGTCGCCGGCGTATTTAGTCACGAAATTGCCGAAACCAAGGTCTATCTGGTCAACGAGTATTCCAAGCAGAATCAACATCCACTTAAGTGCATCATGGAGAAGGATCAATGATTGACCCTAAACTCGAACAGGCTCTCAATCACGCGGTTGAGCTGGCCAAACAAGGGCGCTTCGAATATGTGAGCCTCGAGCACGTCGTGCTGGCGCTGATTGTGCGTGACCAGTTCGCCATTGAGGTCCTCAAGACCTGTGGCATTGACCTCAAAGTTCTCAAAACTCAACTTGAAGGTTTTGTTGAAAACAACTGCCCTCGTATTGACGAAAACTATCTTAAACAAACTCCTCAGTGGCGGCCCGAGCTGACGATGGCCTTTCATCGCCTCTTGCAGCGAGCCGCCATTCAAGTCCAAAGCTCGGGCAAACGCAATGTCACCAGTGGTAACATTTTGGTCTCGCTGTTTAGCGAAAAAGAAAGTCATGCACTTTATTTTCTACAGCAGCAGGGGCTGACACAATTCGATTTGATCCGCTGTATCTCTCATGGGCTTCAGCACTACGATTTGCCTGAGAGCGCACCCGATGAAACCCCGGCGATTGATGGCCTCCCACCGGCAGATAGTGAGGCCAAACCGAAATCCGCCCTCGAGGCCTTTTGTTCCAACCTCAATGCCAAGGCCAAGGCCGGAAAGGTCGATCCTCTCGTCGGTCGCGACGACGTGCTCGATCGAGTGATCCAAATCCTCGCCCGTCGCACCAAGAACAATCCTCTTCTTATTGGCGAAGCCGGTGTCGGAAAAACTGCAATTGCCGACGGGCTTGCCCAAAGGATTGTCAATGGCGAAGTACCGGAGCCCTTGAGCGACGCCGTTATCTATTCACTTGATATGGGCTCCCTGCTCGCGGGAACCAAATACCGCGGTGATTTTGAAGAGCGCCTCAAAGCGGTAGTCAATGAAGTGAAAAAACAGGAACACGCGATTTTGTTCATTGACGAAATTCACACCGTTGTCGGAGCCGGCGGTACTACCGGCGGATCGATGGATGCTTCGAATTTACTCAAACCTGCTCTCACCGACGGCTCCATCAGTTGCATAGGCTCGACGACTTACAAAGAGTACAAAAATCACTTCGACAAAGATCGGGCGCTGGCTCGACGTTTCCAGAAAATCGATGTGAAAGAACCCTCAGTTGAAGACACCATCAAGATTCTCGAGGGACTCCAGTCTCGTTATGAGGACTACCACAATGTTCACTACACCAAGGGCGCGATTCGCGCGGCCGCCGAGTTGTCAGCCAAGTACATTCAAGGTCGGCACTTGCCCGACAAGGCCATTGACGTGATTGATGAGGTGGGTGCGGCGACGCGCATCCGCGCACTCGATAATGAAACCAAAACAATTCGCACCAAGGATGTCGAGAAGGTCATAAGTGCGATGGCCCAAGTACCCGTGGAGTCGGTCACCTCTTCGGATAAAGACCTGCTCGCTAACTTGGAGCCCAATCTGAAAAAAGTCATTTTTGGACAAGACGACGCCATCAACAAATTGGTGGCATCGATTAAGGTTGCGCGTACAGGACTGGGCCGCAAGGATAAGCCCGTCGGATGTTATCTATTTGCGGGCCCGACCGGTGTCGGTAAAACCGAAGTGGCTAAGCAATTGGCCGAGCAAATGGGCATTCCCTTTCTGCGCTTTGACATGAGTGAGTACCTTGAAAAGCACTCCGTCTCTCGGCTCGTTGGCGCCCCTCCTGGCTATGTGGGCTACGAAGAAGGGGGATTGCTGACTGATGCGGTAACTAAAAATCCCTACTCCATCGTCCTAATGGATGAAGTCGAAAAGGCGCATCCCGATTTAATAAACATTCTTTTGCAAGTGATGGACTCAGGCAAACTCACTGACGCCAATGGGCGCGTGAGTGACTTTAGCAATATCACCTTGATTATGACCAGTAATGCTGGGGCCTTCGAAGCCAGCAAAGGTGGAATGGGATTTGTGCAGGATACCGCCTCGGCCCGTTCGATCGATGCAATTAAACGCCAGTTTCGGCCTGAGTTTCTCAACCGCCTCGATGCCATCGTGGAATTTCGAAATCTCGACAAAGCAATCTTGCTCAAGGTGGTCGGCAAATTTGTTGGAGAGCTCGCAACGCAGCTAGAAAAGAAAAAGATCCACCTCAAAGTGAACGACGAGGCCGTCGAGTGGCTCTTTCAAAAGGGCCACGATCCGGCCTATGGCGCCCGCCCCTTTGCCCGCATGGTCGACGAGCACCTCAAACGTCCTTTGGTTGATGACATTCTTTTTGGTGTTTTGGAGAAAGGCGGAGTGGTCGAGGTCTCCGTCAAAAATCAGCAGCTTCAGTTTGATAAAAAGCCGCGCGAAGGTTGAAGACGACCCGCCACAGAGTTGGACTTTTCCCACCAACGAGAAAATCGCGCAAGAATTTGCAGTGCTTTGGCTCGTTCCGTCGCCTGAACCGCTCGCCGATCACGGGAATCAAGGGGAAGACACCCTTTTCCCTTTGGCGCAGCCGCCGCGGATAACCGCGATTGTTCGCTCTGCAGTTCGCTCACCAGACCGACAAACGCCTCATGGTTAATGGACGCCAA
>JADZEO010000136.1 GCA_020850475.1 Bdellovibrionales bacterium
CGCTCGCTTGGACCACTCAACCGGCTTCGGGAGTCGCCGGAACTGATCTCACTCCAGTTGTGGCCATCCGCGATGCCTATGGCAATACCGTCACCAGTGATAATACTTCGGTCATCACTTTGACCATTCAAACCAATCCTGGTTCTTCCACTCTCGCCGGTGATGTCGATCTCACGGTCGCCAGCGGTGTTGCGACTTGGACGGCGACTCAAGCCATGTATCTTAATAAATCGGGCACTGGTTATGTGCTCCGCGCCTCTGACGGAACTCGGACCGCCGACTCGAACAGTTTCAATGTCACACCTGCTGCCGCAAGTGCTTTGGCTTGGACCACCCAGCCAGCTTCGGGGGCAGCGGGCGTGAATTTGACACCAGTCGTGGCAATTCGCGATGCTTATGGCAATACGATTACGAGCGATAACTCCTCGGTCATCACATTGACCATTCAAACCAACCCCGGCTCTTCAACCCTCGCGGGCGATGTCGACCTCACGGTGGTCAGCGGTGTAGCGACTTGGACGGCGACTCAAGCCATGTATCTTAATAAATCGGGCACTGGCTATGTGCTCCGCGCCTCTGACGGAACTCGCACGGCCGATTCTGCTTCCTTCAACGTGACACCCGCAACGGCAAATGCCCTGGCGTGGACCACCCAACCTGCCTCTGGATCGGCAGGGACTAACCTGACGCCAGTCGTTGCAATTCAGGACTCCTATGGAAATACCATTACCACTGACAATACTTCAGTAATCACCCTGACCATTCAAACTAATCCTGGTTCATCGACTCTTGCCGGTGATGTAGATCT
Organism: Bdellovibrionales bacterium; assembly: GCA_020850475.1. Lineage (GTDB taxonomy): Bacteria > Bdellovibrionota > Bdellovibrionia > Bdellovibrionales > UBA1609 > JADZEO01. The sequence goes on from JADZEO010000136.1 coordinate 809, forward strand.
CACTGTTGTGAGTGGTGTTGCAACGTGGACGGCCGTGCAAGCAATGTACTTGAATAAGTCAGGCACTGGGTATGTTCTACGTGCTTCAGATGGAACGCGAACGGCTGATTCAGGATCATTTAACGTCACGCACGCTGCCGCGAGCACGATGGTCTATACGACTCAACCAGCGAATACAGTTGCGGGTAACAACCTATTACCAGTTATTGAAATTCGAGACACCTACGGCAACGTGGTAACATCAGGTGCCGATGCCACTGCTTCAGTGACTTTAACCCTTCAATCAGGAACTGGTTCACTTTCGGGAACCACCAGTAAGAACGCGGCAGCAGGAGTCGCTTCGTTCACCGCCACTGAGGCAGTCTATGTTACGTCAGCAGGTGCCAAAACTCTCCGAGCTACCAAAGCCGACACCACCGGCAGTAGTGGAACCGGAACGTTAACCGTCGACTCTAACTCGTTCACAATTAGCAGTGCCGCCGCTAACAGCATCGCCTTTACAACTCAACCCGCTAGTGGGATTGCGGGCTCAATTCTAACTCCAGTTGTGACCATCTCAGATGTTTACGGCAACCCGATTACTTCGGGTGCTGATGCTTCGGCAACCGTCACTCTCACTTTGCAGTCAGGTACGGGAGCGTTAAGTGGTACCACGGCCTTGAATGCCTCGAGCGGTGTAGCGACTTGGACGGGTGCCCAAAGCATGTATGTCAATTTAATTGGCAGCAAAGTGTTGCGAGCCACCAAAGCCGACACGAGTGGCTCAGGTGGAACGGGAACTATGACCGCCGACTCCAACTCGTTCACCATTAGCCATGCTCCAGCCTCACAGGTGGTTTACACGACTGCACCCACCAATGGCCAAGCGAGTTCCGCCACGTTCTCATTGGTCCTAGAAATCCGCGATACTTACGGCAACCTCGTATCAACCGGCGCCGATGCGACAGCCAACGTTACACTCTCAACGCCGACCAAGCCTGGGAATTTGACTAACAACGCATGTAACGCCTCAGGGGTGGTTGCGGCCCTGAGCGGAACTACAACGGTGCCCGCGTCTGGTGGAATTGTGACCTATACAGGACTGTCACTTAACGTTGGTGGCAGCTATGTCATTCGCGCGACTAAGGCCGATACCTCTGGGTCCGGCGGAACTGCCTCAGCTCAGGTTGATAGTTCTTCCTTTAGTCTTGTCCCGGGGGTTGTTACTGCACTCTATTGGGAGGACGCAACTGGTGCTGCCAACGATCCCGAGACAGCGCGCACCGCTGGCCAAGTTTTTACGACCGGTGGTGTGGTCGCCTGTGATGCTGTTGGGAACACAGCTACTAATTCAACTGATACGATCGTCTTTGACATTGACGACGCCAACAACCCGACAGGTGATACACTCCACGGGACTGTTTCGACAACTCTCAGCAGTGGCGTTGCCAACCTATCAAGTGTTTCAGCAAGCATTTATCTAGTCGGCACTGGTTATAAATTATTGGCAACTGATTCCCAAACCTCGGCAACAACATCTACCGCGAGCGGCAGTGTTGATGTGAGCGCTGCGACCTGGACGCAGATGGTTTTTACTCAACTGCCAACCACTTGGCCTGACAATGTCAACGCAGTTCCCTCTGTAAAGGCCCAAGTTGGTGACGCCTATGGAAATCTTCGAACAAGCGGATGTAGCGGAGCTGCTACATTGTCGCTTGCTTCCAATCCTGGTGGAACTCTTAATGGAACTTTGTCAGGATCTCGATCGGGATGTACCTATACCTGGGCCGACGTCAGGATTGACGTAGCCTCCACCCTATCTGGATTTACGCTCTCCGCAATTACCGCCAATAGCCTTTGCAATAGCGGGTCATCAACTTGCACAGGAACCAGCGCTAGCTTTAGTGTTACAACTTCGGCGGGAGTAGACCTGGAGCATGCCATTGAACTACTTGACGTCCCTGTGTATAGTCGAACGAACGCGACAACAACGAATATGAGTCGCATTGGTTCCTATCCTGGTTCCTATGCCGGAACAGTAACCTATAATTGGGAGGCAGTCGCTACTAATACTCATGCGAGTAACTCGTACTCGCTTTACTTGAGAGGCAATGATAACGTTGATTACGCCACGATCACTGTCCCTGCAAACACAACCGCAAAAACTCGGTTCAACACTTCGTTTACCGCACCACCGTCCTCTGTCACGAGCTTGAGAATTCGATTTCAAGCGACTGCCGTCAATGGAAACGTCACTGCTTGGTCATCTAGGATGGTTTTAAATCAAACTAATGCCTTCGCCACCAAACTGTATGTTCCCCTTATGAATAGCCTTGATTCCACTTCGATCGTCGCCAATAGTACAACTGCACCTATTGACTCCACTACCTCAACGACCGCGACTCAAGGAGACTCCAATTACTACGCACTTTGGGAGTATGATTCGAGTCTGTTTGATCAAATCCCAACTTCTGGGGTTCAACTTCAGGTCCTGATAAGTAGCGATGGAACCGGAACTGCCTATGCTTCGCTATGGGACAAAACCGACAACGTTCAAATCGGTAGTGAAACATCGATCACCTCCGCAACAATCTCGATGAAGACTTTAACATATGACCCCAGCCAGCTGACCACTGGTCACGACTATGAAGTGCGTATCCGCTCCAGCGTTGGTACGAGCCCCGCACGAATTTGGAAGGCCGGACTGTGGATTACGCTCTACAATCTCACTAAGTTTGCCACCTATTGGCGGGTCAGCCCATTTATGACCTCAACCGATGCCACCTATATTTCTGAAAATGCCCGCACTCGGGTTGATACAGCTGAATTTAGCTCGCCCGTTGCGACCTTTGAGTGCTCAGGTGCTTCGCCCACTGGATCTCAAACCATCGACCTCGTGCATTTTGGTACGAGTGACTCGGGCACCGGCTCACCCACAGTCATAACGAGTTCAGCCCTTACGATGTCGACCACGAAGGATATTATGCGTTCCGCTAGCCTGACCTTACCATCGGGCTACAACCAGTATCTTGCCCGCATCAATGGCTCGAGTGGCACCTCGAACATCAATATGTGTCGACTCATCATCAGCAAATAGCCAAAAAACCTTACGAATCTCGAGAGCGCCAGAATATCTGGGACAATTCGTCCTAAAATGAGACGCCCATGGTTGGAGGATGCCTGAATCTACTGGGCGTTCTGGTAAAATTTAATTAATATGGCGATTGGAGCGTTTAACTTACCAACTCAGCAGGACTCGGCACCGTGTGGTGGATAATACCCGTTTTTGCAACTTTGTTGTTTCAATCACAGCGGTCGTTTGCCGAGCCCCCAGCGATTTCAAGACTCCTCAAGTGCCCTGCCGACACTGAGTCACCCAAAAAGGGAATTTGCTGCCGCAAAGGCTCGCAAAACCCGACCCTGCAAAAGGCCTACGGTGTAGATGCCCACTGCATTTTTCATGGGCCCATTGTTTATGGAGACCCTTCTCAGACTCGCTACACCATTATCAACTATGAACATGGGCGACTCCGTGGCCCTCGCTGGGAAGTGGTCGACGGTTTGATTCAGAGCACTCAAGAGTACGACGATTCAGCCCCCGTCGGAGTTTACCACGAATTTGACCGGCAAGGTCGGCTGTTTTTGGAAGGCAATAAGGAAAATGATCAAATCACTGGCCGATGGCGCATTCACCTTCGCGACGAGAAGAAAACCTACCAGGTATTTCTCAATTCAGTGAGTGGCGCCTCCCCTATCGAGCTCTGTGAATTTGAAAAGTCAGATTGCGAACCGGTGGTTCTGCCCACGCAAGAGGAAGTGACAAATCACCGCGAAGTTGTCCCGACCATCATCGGTTTCTATAAGGCCCATGAGATTCTTAATTCGCGATACTTTGAAACTCCCGAGACGGCCTTTCTGCCCCTGCGCCTAGGATCGGGGTCGACCGCGCGACTGATGGGGATCGTGATCGAAAATCGGTTGGTGACGGGCTGGAACACCTACCACCCCTTTACCTATCTCGACAAGGATCTGGGATTTGTGCCGATCGCGAAAAAGGATAACGGCACTTGCTTGGTCCAAATGCTCCCCTCTCCTTTGCCCTGGGTCTGGATTCCGTGCCCCAACCCTGAAATCAATCTTGAAAAGACCATTTTATCCTATCAATGGTCCACTCCAACTTTTCCGCTCTCCCTCGAACTCAGTCTCGCGGGAGAAAAACCCCCCGCACTTAATGAAGTGCGGGAACTGATTGCCACAGGCGTCGTGTCGATCAAGCCCCGTCGGGTTTTTGAAAACAATGGCAAGCAATGGATTGAAGGCACTCTGACGGACTTCGCCAAGGATCTTAATTGGGAAATCCGCTCCGAAGAGTTGGCCGTACGCAAAAAACTCAACGCCAAAAACCACGTGGGAAAATCCGTGTTTTTCCCTCTGATTTTCGAAAATAGCTTTAATTTTTTGCCACTCGATCACAATTGAATTATTGCCCTCGCCCACTGCCCGACAGCTATCACAACACGCTCGACGCTAGCTACCACTCCAGCAGCCACTTTTGATAAATGCCCGGCTCCTCGATCTCGTCGATCATCAGAACCTGATCGCGCGTGTCCCCAAAGGGATGGCAAGTGAGGCGAATTTGCTCGTTGTATCGCTCGAGGATCAAATCAAAACTCTGTTTGGGAATCCAATACGGGAGCTTACCTTCAACCTGAATCGACTTGGTTGAAATGTTTTTGGTTTGAGTAATGTGTTGGTTCCCATCGACCTCGATGATAACTTTGTACACGCGCTTGTAGCGAATCACTTCGCGCTTTTCCACAAACCCCTTATGGTCGAGATCCAGGGGCTCAGTGATTCCCGTCTGCTCATCAAGCTCATAGACATGTTGAGGCGTGTAGTTGAGCGCCGAACTTCCAGATGCCTCTGACAACTCCTTGGTCTTTTCTTCGAGCTCAAAACCCACCGAAGTAACTACGGTCTCGAGGTCAAGAACGGAAGTCTCACCGTCTTCAAAGGCAATCACACGCTCTTTCTTTTCGTCCTCTTCTTCGTGAACAAAGTCATCGCCGGGCACCGGGGGCGGATAGAGCGGACTTTCCGATTTAGGTAAAGGCCGCAAAGCCTGGGGACAAGTCATTAGCGGCATCCACCCCTTAAATCCGTCCTTCCAAACAAAGAATTGTCCCCGCTGATCCGGCGGAATCACCGTCAGCATGGCGCGAAGTTGCAATAAGTTGAGGTCCTTTACCAACTGCTTGGTGAGACTGTTATAAACACACCAGGACCGGGTATGCACATCTTCCATTAACCTTAACTCTCCCTGCAGAGATCACTTACTGCCAACCAGCGGGTTTGCCCACGTGTATCACCATCCGTCGATTTAACAGCTGATTGGCAATGATCGGAGTTCCCGCCGACGAAATGTCGACCGTGGCCAGCCGCGTTCGCCCAAATCCTACAAACCTGAGCTGCTCGGGGGGAAAACCAAGTTCTTCAAAAACCCGCAGAACGCTTGCCGCCCTTGCCCCACTCAATTCCCAATTCGTAGGGTACATCCAGGAATTCTTCACGACCGGACGACTGTCCGTGTAACCTTCAACTTGGACTTGTTGATGGCGGCTCACTTGCAGCACTTCCTGAGCGAGTGACAATATTTCCTGCTCCCCTGCCGGCATTAAGGTTGCGTGACCTGTTTGGAAAACCTCTCCATAAGTGAATTGGATCTCGACGTGACCAGGAAGTGCTTTGGCATTAAAATCGCCCAGCAGCCTAGAGTCACCAAAACGCAGATTCAAACGATTAGCGAGACCAAGGTGAATAGGATCGATTCCCGCCGTAGTCGAGGGATGCGGAACAACCACCGGGGTTTCAATGTTTGCAACGGCCTCTTTAGAGGTTTCTGCCACCCGAGGCACATCAAGTGTCCGCAACTCCGCAAATAAGCTCGCCGACTGAGCCAAAAGCATCATGCCACCTGCAAACATGACGATGGATGCATAGTGTGACCACAAATAACTAGATCCCCGCTCAAGAGGATGGAGCGGGGGGGCTAGGTGCGCGCCAGAAAAATTTCGTGCGCTCTCGCTCATGAAACTCCCTCGAGGTATTTTCTCCTAGTACCGAAGGCCTCGTCCCATTCAACTTTTTCAGGATGATCCACTTGGGCATTGATTGCTTCAAGTATTTCCAGCGCATCACGATCACGAAGCAACATTCCAATACCGAGAACTAACGCCTCGTTCTTCTCCCATTCGCTGCGCGCATGTGCATGCTGCCACCGCCTCAGTGGCTCAACTAACAAGAAACTGAATACCACACAATAAAACACCGCACCCAGTACCACTTTACCAATCACGAGGGCCGTGTGTTGTCCTAACCCTTGATCAAACACCACCATCACTGACCCAATCGCCGCGACCCAGGCCACGGCCGGCGTTACCCGCGAGATCCACGTCCACTGGTCCTGAACCTCAAGGTCGACCTTGTACTCCGATTGCTGACGGTTTCGCAGGGCCTTCAAAAACTCATGTCCCCTTAGTGCACCCGAAAGGTAAATTTCGACCGCATCCTTGAGAAAGTGATCTTTCATGTCACGTACTACGTCCTCGAGAGAAGGCGAAACCGCACGATACTCGGCAATAAAGTTCATCAGCTCTCGGATAGCCGAGGTCACACTCTGGTCGCGATGGTTGGCCTCGCGAAGAAACCGAACCCATCCCTTCCACACCAATGCAATGTGGTACACATGGAGAGCCCCAATGAAACCGGAAAATATCCAGAACGCAATCCACATCGCCGTCATAAAAGTCTCCCCGTCAAAAAAAATAGGCGCCTCCAAAGAAGAGCCTTCCTGTCGCCCCTTGCTCGGGCACCGACGAAAAGCTGTATCCAAAGCTTCCGCCCACTTGGAGTTCTAGAGACAAGTTTTCCCCTACCTGGTACATCAGTCCACCATTGACTCCCACATCTAACATGTTCGAGACCGCCTGGACGATGCTACCAAAGGTCTGCACAACGACCTGGGCAATCCCAGCGTCGACGCCAACGTAATACCGCCACCGAGGGCTACTGGAGATCAGAATTCCTGGCTCATTTTGGTTTTCGACAAGTCCCTTCGAGTCTAAGTAAAACCGGTAACCCCCTCCGCCGTAAGTGTAGAAGGGGACGGAATCGGGCAACTGCACTGCTTGGGTAAAACGAAAGTGATAAGAGCGGTTATTGTGAGTGAAAACTTCGTAATCAATGTCCAGTGCAGTTGGTACTGAGAAGGTTCCAGAGAACTGACCACCATAGTCCCCGTACACGAGACCAGTACGAAAGTGAAGCTGACTCGCCCGGGTTTTAGCCGCCGCGATTGGGACCGCAGCACCTATCCCGATACCGAGGGAGCATAAAATCAGGATCAGCCTAAGCTGTCTGCTTTTGCTTTTTCGGCTGCACACCGACCACTCCCTTTGTTCGAGTCCAAAGCCAAGCGTCAATGTCATCGTGAAGTTGAGCTTGCAGTTCCGTGCTTTGGCGATAAGCATTTCGGGCAACTGCCAACAAGCGATTCCAAGCAACATAGGCCATCTCTGATCGACGACTCGGGTCGAGGGCTTGCCGCAACCGAACCATACGATGCTCAAAGTGGGCTTTCTTTGAAAAATCCTTATGTTCAATCTTTTTCAGTAGTCGTTGACTCAATTCAATGTCTGCGTAGGCCAGAAGTTCCAAACGATCTTTTAGATGGAGGCGCGTCCAAAACCCAAACAGTAGTTCGTCGCTCACATTTTCGATAATTGCCGATGGCGGTACCCAATGGGCAATCACCGCCAGATCTTGACAACGACCCGTCTCGATCAAACTTTGGTAGAAATCATCTTCCCCCTGAGCCCCCATCTGCTCAACATAGGTGGCCAGAGCGTGGTATCCACCGTTTGTCTCATCGACCCTTTGTCGGCGGAAGCCTTTGATTTTTTCCGCAATCCCCACGGCCTCATCCGCTAGGCGTCTTTCACTCCAGCCCAATGACGTCTTGTAAACTTGTTTGCGCTCAGATTCAGTCAATCGAGCCAGGATTTCTCTCGTTCGCGATGCAGGCAAAATTAAACTCATCACCGCCGCCAAGTGAGGATCAGCTTTGGCAGCCCGAGCGCACTCGGCTACCGAGAGGGTCAACAGGATGTTACGCAACTTTCGAATTCGCACATGGTGATCATGTGTGTCGACTAGCGCATTCGCCTCGGCCAATGAGTCGGCTTCGGGAAAATCCTCTCTGACGGCAGAGGTCTTGACATTGGAGTCTACTAGGGCTTCGAGTGGAATTTTGGGCGGATGGTTGCCCGCCCAATTTTCAGTTTCATTGCCCGAAGCCTCGAGAGCTGTCGACTCGCTTCGCTCTGCAGGAGCCATATTCCATGACCATGACACCCGCACTCGCTGCAGAAGTAAAATCAAAATCATTCCAACCACGCCTAAACCAACTGCCAAAAGCAACAGGGGTTGAGTCTCCTTCACCCAGCTCTGAAGAGTCGCGGGAGGCCGAGACATTCGATACATCTTTGTGGCAATCCGAGCCTTATCAACAACCGGCACTCGGGCCTTCAAGACATCCAACATGGCCTGTACTGTACTTTCAGAAATGTCTTGGCTTACCACTAGGGTCAAATCGAGTCGGCTAATCTTGTCAAAGGCTCCAAGTTCCGGCCGGGAACGCTCGCCGCGAACGACGGTCGCAACTTGTCCAAACTTGGCTAGGTGAACTTCGGTTACTGAAACAACTCGAGCCTCGGGTGCTTTAAACATCACATCGGCGTATACTGCAAAGTATTCTCGAGGCACAAATCGCTCGAGCTCACTTGACAACTTGGTTACCATCCACTCTTCCATCTCAATGCGCTTCCATTCAGTGGAGTCCTGCTTGAGACCAAAGGTGGCCTCCTCGGGTACTAAACCTTGCGCAGAGAATGAACTCACCAGCAAAATATTAAGGAGAGCTCCAATGAGTAATTTCATTGTTTGCCTCCTTCGCTGGTAGGTTCACGTTCAGTGGAGGTCGGCAAAGGAACCTCAGTCACATCGACTTCGCGAGGAACACCAAGCGTTCGCTCCAAATGGCGGACCATTTTAACAGTGTCGGGATTTTCGGGATTATACTTCATTGCCAAACGAAACGAATCCAGAGCATCGCGATGTTGGCCTTGCAGCAAGTAAATCCCGCCTTCCAGTTCATGGATGGTGGCAACGTATGGGGTCTGCTCGCGGAGCTTGCGGATGATGCGTAGACCTTCGTCAAACCGTTTGGCTTCAACCAAGCGCCGAACCTCAAACAGACTTTCGATATGGCCGTTCAACCAAAGCTGCTGGTCCAAATCGCGGATGGGGATGAGGTCGCGGTTGATATTCAAATCGATTCTAGATACTTCAGTTACAAAGAAATAATCAGGACGATGGCCGTCTTTGTGAATCTCAAGATAGAGTGCGCCCGCCAAGCCAAATTTTTCACTCAACTCGCCAGAATCCACAAACAAAGGTGTTTGCCCGATGCGCTGGAGACGACCGCCACCGACAGCCCGCGCAAAAACGTCAGCCCCGCTCGGATTGCTGTGCACGCGAATCTTAGCTGTCGTGCACCCTGACAAATTCAGCAATATTAAGAGAAATATCACCCACCCGCCGGTGGTAAATTTGATTAATTTATCAAAAATTGCCGTGATCTTCATCAGTACCTATTCCTCTGTCTCACTTTTCGGCCATACTTAATTGTGCATTAAGTTTTTGAACTGGTCTTAGGTCTAGAGAACGCCCGCCCTGGGCATGATCTCGACCTTCTCTAGACCTTAGTCCTATAATTTTGTCAGTGGCCAACTCAGCCCAACTAAGACCGTTGTCCCCGACTTGGGGCGAGTGGTATTCTTGGAACCTCAACTGGGGAGTCTATATATATGAAGCATCTGGTACTTGCTCTGCTTACAGGCGGTTGGTTGTTCGCGGCTCAGGCCGAGTCAGTTTTTGTGGCCCCCGTGCAGGGCTCAGGAGTCGACGAGAGTAGCCTCAGTTCCATTACCGAATTGGTGCGTGCGGCGGTTGCTGAAACTGAAGGTTATGAACTGGTCGACAACCAGAGTTCGGCTAAGATCGTGCTCACATCCAAGGCCCTCAAACTTGGCGATTCTTATGTGCTGTCGATGGTCAAGTATGTCGACAACAAGAAGTCCTTCGGCAGCAAACTCAAAGCCGCAAATCTTGATGATATGGACACCGTTAGTGGCCGCCTGGTGCGTGCGGTCCTCACCGAAGTCACCGCTCAAAAAGACGCCCGCGTCAGTGATGTGACCGAAGACGAAGAAACCCGCGGCACCCGCCGCAAGAAAGCCATCCGCCAGTGGGAGCTCAGTTTTGGCCCGGCCAAACCTGGCAACCTCAACACTGAGGAAAGCGGCACCAATTGGAAATTTGGTTACCTGTGGGGGATCGACGATAAAATTGATCTCAAGTTTTCTTGGGAATTCTTAAGTACCAAAGAAGACGATGACGTTAATTTTACCGATATCTATCTGGGTATGAACTATTTCTTCTCGGACGCCAACAATGCTCCTTACCTGACAGCTGACTTTGGCTACGGGGTCGCCACCGCCCATGAGAAAAATAACACCTCGCTGATTGGGTCTGACGATGACGCATCAGGTTTTGCCCTAGGATTTGGGGGAGGAATGAAGTTTTTGCGCGTCAGCACAGTCAATGTGGGGCTTCAACTCCGTCACGTCATTCTGATGAGCGACACCGAAATCACAAAGAAAAAACCCTACGTGACAAGTCTCATGCTTTCGGCTTACTTCTGAGGTCCAGGTGGTTGTTACAGTTAGCAGCCACCGCTTGACCGCATCCCAATTAGGTTAACCACGAATTTCAACTAAGGATTTGAAATTATGAAGTTCAACAACGTTCTTGAAGCCATCGGCAACACGCCCATGGTCAAGTTAAACAAGATCACCTCGCATTTAAAATGTCATGTCTGGGCCAAGCTCGAGTACTTCAATCCCGGCGGCTCGGTAAAGGACCGCATTGGATATCAGATGGTGATGGATGCGGAAAAAGCCGGTCGGATTAAGCCTGGTGACACCTTGATTGAACCAACCAGCGGGAACACGGGAATTGGGATTGCCCTCGCTGGCGCCATGCGAGGCTATAAGGTCATCATCACTTTGCCTGAAAAAATGAGCCGCGAAAAAGTGGTGGTCCTCGAATCACTTGGCGCTAAGATCATTCGCACTCCCACCGAAGCAGCCTGGGACGATCCGGCCAGTCACATTGGAGTGGCAAAGAAGCTTCAGCGAGAAATCCCCAACGCTCACATTCTCGACCAATATGCCAATCCGTCCAATATCAATGCCCATTACCATGGAACTGCCGAAGAGATTTTGCGCGACCTCAACAACAAGGTCGACATGGTGGTCATGGGGGCAGGCACCGGCGGTACGATCACGGGTGTTGGCAAACGCATCAAGGAAGTGAATCCTAAAGCCCTGGTGATTGGTGCCGACCCCGTCGGTTCCATTCTCGCAGGCCCAGGCCCCATTGGTTCCTACAAAGTTGAGGGCATTGGTTATGATTTCATCCCCGATGTGCTCGACCGGTCACTCATCGACCATTGGGTAAAGACCGAAGACAAGTCGTCCTTTCAATTGGCCCGTCGCCTGATTCGCGAAGAAGGTATTTTATGCGGGGGCTCGAGCGGCTCCGCCATGGCGGCAGCTCTTGAGATGGCACCCAAGCTGAGTGCCGGACAAAACTGTGTGGTGATTATTCCCGACGGAATTCGCAATTACATGAGCAAATTCCCCGACGACCGCTGGATGGCAGAAAACAACTTTCTCTAACCGAGAAGTCCGCGCGGCTCTTCGTAGCAAAAGACCACCCCGTGAGCCTGGCAGGCACTGATCGCGTTTACGACCAGCAAGCCTTCACGGGTTAAGGTTACGCCCTCGGGCAGCTGGTTTCCTAGAGCATGAACCGAAAACACCCCTCCTCGGCGCACCGAGGGTGGCAAGGTCGCAGCCAAATCAACTGTTGAGCCGGGACTCAAGCCGTCGAGGCTCGGTGGGGTCCAGGATTCTTCCTTCTTAGGAAAAATGAGCCCTGAAGCAACACTACCGAACAAACTGGCAACAGACAGTGCCGCTAGCCTACCAACAAACATCCGTCGATTGATTTTTTCCATAGCACTTACGCCCCTCTAAAAACGTCAAATTGAATTACGGTTCGGTGTAGCTAAAAATCACATTATTAGTATCGCCCACCACAGCGGTCCCGACACTCAACACACCCGCCGTCGACAAAGTCATGCCCGAAGGCAACCCGGCGCCTGAGCCATCAACCGCAAAGCTTCCACCGGCTTTCACCAGGAGATTTCCACTGCCATCTTTGGGTAGAGTCGTTTTTAAATCATAAGTCGAACCACTGCCTTCAACAAAGGTGATGGTCGGTACCGTCCAATTGACTGGTGGAGGTGGGGGCGGAGGCACAGGTTCGCTGATATTCCAAGCATAGGAGGCTTCCTGGGAATTACCGGCCTTATCGGTTGCCCGAACTGTGAATGAATGAGCTCCCACGGCCAAGGGGCCTGCATAACTTTGCGTGGAGTTCGAGGTACAAGCGGCAAAAGCACCCGCGTCCAGCTTACACTCGACCGACTGAATTCCCGAACCACCCTCGGTGATGTTAAAGGTAAAAGAGGCACTCGTTGAGGTCGTAGGGTCGGTCGGCTTACTCACGATATTAATGGTCGGCGCAACGGTGTCGATTCGCCAAGAATATGAAACGGGCGAGCTCCAAATGCCGTTGCCATCTTTACCGCGCAATTCAAAAACGTGAATACCGTCGGCCAAATCAGAATAGTCCTTGGGACTGGTGCAAGCTCCCCAGCTGCCGCTGTCAATCCGGCACTCAAACTCGGTAATGGCATTGCCATCATCGGTACCATTAAAAGTAAAATTGGCGTTCTTCACTTTCTCAATGGCTCCCGGCTTGGTGACAATATTTAACACCGGAGCTGTCAGATCGATCTTCCACGAGTGAGTGAAATTGGCACTCACGTTCCCGGCCTTATCCGTGGCGCGAATCTGAAACTGATGGTTACCAGCCGCAAGACTTTTTACTTCAGCGGGGCTTTTACACGTAGCAAAGGCCGCCCCGTCGAGTGAACACTCAACTTTGATGTCAATTGAGCCACTGTAATTATCCGACACCGTAAAGGTAAACGAATCTGTGACCAAAGCACTCACTGGCGACGGTGATTTGGAAACCACAATTTCAGGCGGGGTGCCGTCCACTTGAAAACTTTTGACGAACTCGGCAGCAGATTGTTTGAGCGTATCAGTCGCATTAATCTTGAGCGCATAGGCCCCATCGGCCAGCCCCGAAAAGGTGGTAGTGAGTCCCGTGCAATCAACCGGAGGATTTGAATTCAACTGACAGGTGGCCGCGCTCATCCCCAAGCGTGGGTCGATGGACACTGAAAAATTAATCACTAAGGTGCGGTTCTTGGTGAGATCCGCCAAAGGCGTAGTTAAGAAAATCTGTGGAACCTCGTAGACCGACGACGCCTGTTGAGTCGTGGCCTCTATCGCCTTAAAGCCCTTGCCGCAGTTCTGAAAGAACAGCAGAGTTGAGCCCGTCAGAATGATTCCAATGGTGGTGAGAATCCAGCGGTTAGATAGCTTAAAATGCCCCATTTTTTCCCCCGGTCAGTGCGTAACCCAAGTCTCACACTCAAATGTGCAAAACCCAGACCCAACAAGCCTTAACCAATAACTGGCGACTGCTTACTAACTAATCATGACATCAATTTTGGCCAGTTTCTAGTCAGGGTCGAGATTGTCTCGATCTAAGAATGAGACGGCACTCGACCCCTGGGAGATTCTCAATGTGACTCAGTTACCACTGAGCAAATGGAGCTGTTCGAGAATTTTGGACTTGAAAGTTTCGTAGTTGCTCTGACGATCCTTCACGCTGATGGTGTAATTGACGTCCGGCTTGACGCCTAAGTTTTCGATGGGATTTTTATCTACCCGCTCGGCCAAAGAACCCGTGACCGTGAAGGCCGAAATTCCCAACAAGTTCGGAAACTCGACTTCGTTAACATAGCCCCCGGCTCCTGCTGTGCGAACCCCCATTAAGGTGGCTCGCCGATTGTCCTGCAAAATCGCCGGAAAAAAGTCGCCACCAGAGTAATCGGACTCATTGATCAACACCAAGATCGGCTTGGTGTAGTGACCTTTGGGATGAGGATGAATCTTGTCGATTCCCAAGAAATACGGACTCGTCAAGCGCGCCCCCGCTTTCCATTGTTCAATTACAAACCGGGCATTTTCGCGGAAAAACTGTGCGACTTCATAGGAAACCGGATAGCCGTCAACCGTCTCTCCCAATGCCTTCATCGCCTCTTCTTCGTTGGTTACCTTATCTAACTTCTTCAAGTCTTTGACGGCTTCTTGGACGTCGGCCTGGGTGATGGTGATACGGTGCTTGGGCGTCGCTAAAGGCCGATCCGTAAGCATTGCCGCCAAGCCATATAGATAAAACACCGATCCGCCCGGATTATTGACCTGGTCAATAATGAGAGCATCCGTTTGTTCTTCCATCTTCTTGATGATCTCCAAAAATTCGGCGGGCTCCTCGCCTTCCGCCATGTAAGACGGGATTCGCACATAACCAAACAAGGCACCCGCATCCCGAAAGATGTACGCGCGAAAAAGTTTGTCCTTCGGGTTCTCCCAGATCAAGGTTCCAAGCTCAGGCACAAAACTATTCTTGCCCCCCAATTGATGAGGTGATTCATCAGCGGCCTGCCACAAATCCGCAATGGCCTTCCAGCTCCCTAACTGCATCGAGCGATTCAGCCAGTGACGCTTCGGCGGCATCGGCTCATGGGGTCCAACGGGACTACGAGATGAGGGATTCATGACTTCCTCTTCGTATTCCCAAATGAGTTGGTGCACGAATTTAACCTGCTTGCCCTCTTCCTCTCGCAGAATTTCGATTTCAACCGGTCCGCGGGGAACAGCCAACCCCATCCGAGCCGAGCGACGAGTAAGTAGAATTTCGCTAAAAGTCAGATCAGACTCAGGGACATTTGGGCGAATGCTTTTGAGGATCTCGGCCCGTTCGTCGGCCACACTGCGCCCGTTAAACTGGCTGACTTCGTCACCGACCTTGAAGGGAAAATGAGCTTCCGTCAGTTTCTTCTGATCAATATAGGCAATAAAAAAACGGCCCTCCGCCGAGCGAATTTCCAAAGGCAGGGTCGCCTTCTCAGTCGAGTGAAAGTAAATATCGACATGATAATCTTGTACCGATCCCAACAAATCGCGGAGGACGTCCTGCAGTTGCTTTAACGTAAGGTTTGCTCCACCTTGACGGATGGCTTGGCGGGCCGTTTGGGCCGCTGAAGACAAATCCCATCCCAGGTGCTTGGCTTTCCATTCGCGTGGTGCATAGCGGGCGGCGAAAACGTTCTCGATAAAATCGACAGTCTCGAGTCCTTGTTCTTCGTAAAACGGTGTTGCGGCTCGGGCTTGAGCAAAGGTGAAAAAGCAAAAGATGGCTAAAAGAACTCTTAACATGCACTCCCCCTCTAAAAAAAGAGGGGGGCACAAAATCCGTTTCGCGCCCCCACTTCCGGTATCAAAATTTTAAAAACGTTTTCCTTATCTTAGTTTAAACTTCCAGTTGGCAACAACAGGCCTTCGATGCCAGCCGCGCGATTCACCGCTTTGTACGCATCAACCAAGCCTGCACCAAATTGGTTTTCATTGTTGGGGCTCAACGTATAGGCAGTTTGCTTCATGATGTCGCGTACCTGATCAGAAGTCAGATTTTTGTTCACTGCCTTCACGAGGGCTGCAACTCCGGCAACGTGAGGTGTGGCCATTGACGTTCCCTGCATCTCTTCGAAGTCACTCACGCGGGAGTGCAAAGTCGCCTTAACATTGGTCTTTGCTGACATTTCATCACCAGCAACCTTACCAACAAACGCCACCGGAATATTGACTGTTACGCCTTCACCCAAAGTGGCGCTTAACATACCGGGCTCATGATTGAATACAATGACCCCAGCCGCTCCAGCCGCAATCGCGTTCTTCACTTTGTCACCGAAAGAAATCTCACCCCGCTTGATCAAAGCAATTTTGCCTCGAACCGCCAGGTTGGTGAAGTGCTCGGGCTTACCCAATTGGGCAAACACCACATCTTGCTGAAGAGCTGAGGAAGTTACTGACGAGCCTTTAACCGGCAAGCTCTCAACATGAATTGGACCTTTACCATCGTTCAGGTCAAACGACACGTCGGTGGCGCGGCCCGATCCTTGCGGAACACTCGAGACCACTCCAACTCCGGGAGCGACGATATCAAGCTCAGGACCCCACTGAGAGAAGTCCGCCTTCTTTTTCG
Organism: Bdellovibrionales bacterium; assembly: GCA_020850475.1. GTDB lineage: Bacteria > Bdellovibrionota > Bdellovibrionia > Bdellovibrionales > UBA1609 > JADZEO01. The sequence goes on from JADZEO010000136.1 coordinate 17,219, forward strand.
TGTTATCAACCGCACCCACCGCGATGGTGCTGGGATAAGCGGCGGGAAAAGAAACTTTCTTAACTCCATCATTACCAGAAGCGCAAACCACCGCAATACCGGCGTCGGCCGCTTTTTGGTAGGCCTTGCGAGCGGCATCGGACGGCGAAGGACCACCCAAAGAAAGGTTCATGACGTCGACCTTTTCTTGGATACCCCAGTTAACACCACTCAAAATTGCCGCCATCGGGCAGCCTTGCAAACCGCACACGCGAGCCATCAGGATTTTTGCTTCAGGAGCAACTCCCACCAAACCCGTGCCCACGCCGTCACCCGCAATGGTGCCCGAAACGTGAGTTCCGTGACTAATATTATCGAAGTAATCATAGGGAGCGTTCGGCATGTCCACCGACGCAAAGTTCTTACCCTTTTCAAAACGGCTGGCCAGATTGGGGTGGTTTTTATCAATACCAGTATCGAGAACCATCACGCGCACGCCCCGCCCACGATTAGAAGTGGTCCAAGCTTCGGGAGCACGAACCGCATCGATCCCCCAGGGAGTGCCAATGGTTTCTTTGACCGGCGAACCGCTCACTGCCATCGGCAGCGGGCGCGGTGCGGGAATGACAGTTTCTTTTTCAATTGCCGCAAAACCAAATCGACCTGCCAGCTCTTCCATAGCGGCCGGTGAGTTCGACTCGACGACGATCATTTGAAGATGATCAAAGAGTTCGTTAACGGTTGCACCCGACTGGGCCAACATTTGAAAACCTTCGGAGCGAATTGGCGAACCCAGGCGGGCTTGCTTGAACATCCGATAGGTGAGTGGAGAATCTACTGTAATGATGTACTTTGCCGCCCAAGCACCGGTGGTAAAACCGATTCCCACGACCGCAACAGCTAGCGCCCGAATCATTGATGTGAACGTCCTTGAAAACATCTTTCCCCTCCTTGACCTAAGTCGGTGTCCCCTTGGTGGGAAAATATTTCTACGCGGCTAAAAGTTTTGCAAGAAAAATGGTTCCAAAATGGTACTTGCTTTGATTTTTCCGTGAATTTAGCCCTTCCAGAGCCACTTTCATAAGATACTGCGTTGCGATATTTGAACTAATTATTATAGTGCGGGAAAAATCGGGTAATTTATTCATCGCGTCAATTTGCCGATTAAAGCCAGGTCGATCACTCAGTTATGTCCTCAAAAACTCCGATAAGTCAGTGATAGGTGGAGGGGTGTTCTGAAGTATCCAAAGCTCGATAAATACATCCTCTTTGAGGTCATCGGTCGCGGTGGCATGGGAGAAATTTATCTGGGGAAAAATCCGGGCGTCGATGGCATTGGCAAACTCCTCGCCATCAAAAAGATTCGCCCCGAGTTCACCCTCGACCCCGAAATGGTGCGACTCTTCCGCCGTGAAGCCCAGGTGGCGATCAAACTTAACCATACCAACATCGCGTCCATTTACGAATTCGGGATGGCCGATGGCTCGTTTTTTCTGGCGATGGAATTTATCGCCGGGACTTCGCTCGACAACATCTTTCAAAGGTTCAAAGGTGGAGTCATTCGCTTGGGCCCTCAAGACGCCATCAATATCGTCCTGGCCGCAGCATCGGCCCTCGCTTACGCCCACCGCTTTGTCGATCCCGAAACCCACAAGGCCACGCCGGTCGTTCACCGTGACGTCAGCCCTCACAACATCTTGGTCAGTTATGAGGGTGAAGTGAAATTGATCGACTTTGGCATCGCCCGCATGGAGGGCAATGCCCATCACACTCAACCGGGCTCCGTGATGGGCAAAGTCGTTTACATGGCGCCGGAGCAATTGCGCGGTGAAAAAATCGACCATCGCGCCGACCTCTATGCGCTGGGAATTATTTTTTGGGAGTTGCTGACCGCCACACGTTACTACCAGGGTCTCGACAATGCCCAGATCCGGCAGAAACTCTTGGACTCAACTGGTCCTATGCCCCTGCCAGATACACTCCCCCATCATGAACAGTTCAACAAATTTTTGCAGAAGCTGATGGCGCCGGCGGCCCAGGACCGTTACGTGACTGCCGAAGCCTTCGTCGCCGACCTCCAGATGTTTTATAATCAGAACTTCCCCGGTCACTCTCAAATGAACCTGCGCACTCTCCTTCAAGAGGCCTACTTAGACGACATTCGCGAACTCAAGCGGCGCCTCGCCAAGTATTCCCAACAAGCGGCAAAGGACGCGGCCCCTGCGGACGTGGGTAACGACGCAACTCAACTGGCAACCCCCACACCTTCACTCGGAGCGATGACGCCCTCGGCGGCCACCCAAACGGCTCCGCGCCCGGGAATGACGGGCCTCACCGCCACTGGCTTTACCCGTAACGAGGAGGCTCTCCGAAAACTCGTGGAAGATGTGGTCAGCACTCGGGTGACCGCCATCTCTTCAGTCTCCGCTCATCAACAGCAGTCGAAGTGGATGAAGTACGCCAAGTTCCGCTACTTGTGGGGTATGGCCTTTTTCCTCTTCTTAGGGAATTTTGCTTTGAACCAATCCTTTCGGACCCGCTTTATTGAAAACTCAAAAGTTTTGCGGACGGTCTATCATAAGATTTTCGACAAGAACGAGAACATTCACATTGTCACAAGTCCCGATGGTCGGGTGGTCGGCGTACAAGTTGGCAACCAACAAACCCCGCCGCCAAACCCCGAACCGCTGCCGCCACCCCGGCAAGACATCGTGTTGGAAATGAACACGAACACCAACACCAAAACACCCCCGCCCAAGGCGCAGCCACAACCTTCGGCCCAGTCTTATGCCGACTTCGATGTCGAAGATCCTCCGCCTCCGCCCGAGTTGGAGCCGGAATCAAAATCACGCCCCGTCGCCGAAGGCCAGAACGGACGTGTCCCGACATCGACCAAAACCGGGCGGCCTGAATTCAACGATCGAAAGGTCAAAGACTCCGACGAATACCGGGTCTTTGTCGATTCTGAACCCCGGGGCGCCGACATCTATATTAATGGACTTAAATTTGAGTTTCCCACCCCGACCTACATCAAATTCAGGAACAGCAAATCGTTCCGTCTCGAACTACGTAAGAAGGGCTACAAGCGCTACATGGAGCTCACCAGCCCCACCGCCGGCGCCATCCGCCCCCACCTCAGCCAAGGCCGCTAACCTCACCTCGCCATTTTGCCGCTACCCTCGCCACCGACAATAATAAGTACAGGGTGATTTCGCAGTGCAAATGAAATTAGTCGGACAGCTCGAGTTTAGTGAGCTGCACTTCATAATTGGAGGCGGTGTCATCGCCATCCGAGGATAGCCACAGCGCCAAGACTTCAACGGGATCGGAGAACTCATGCTTAAAATCAAAATCTCCACTCGCAGGAAAGTGCCACAGGACTCGCTCATGTAACAGTTCACTCAAAGGATGAACTCGCTCCTTCCCCACGGCCTTTTCAAGGTGAGTGGCGTTTAAAAACAAAATCCGCTCAATGCCTACGTCTTTGGGGGCAAGATCAAAAAGCTTGACCACCCAATCAGCGGCGATCGCCCGCTGCACAAAATTGAGACGCCGGTTTCCCTTTAGCACTAACCCAACTCGCAACTGATAATCATCAGCGCCTTTAGCTCCTTGCTCCTGGTTCACCGGTAGCTGAAGCGCTCCCTTGACCTTGCCCACCACCCGCACACTTTTAGTGCGCATTGCCGGAGTTAAGGGATAGATGACCGGACTCGCCGACTTCTCCACTTTTATGGCAAGACCCGCCGGCGAAAATTCAAGCTGATTGGGGGAAATCGATCGGTACTTTAAAACTTGCCATGATTGCCCTGACTGTAAAGGAATGGCCACCACCGCCGCCAACACGACCTTACCCACCCTCGACCTACCATCGACTCGCATCTCGACCTCGTTCGTTCTCAACTTCCCACGCGATCACTTGCCAGTTATTCTTGCCCCAAGGAGTCGCAATGGCAAGGTGGTGGAATCAAACTGGTGGGCTGGGTTACCACTTTATTGCTTGGTCACAACGCCGAAGTTGGCAATCGTTTCGCGCTCAGTTGAACGACATCCTGACCCAAGAGGTCCCCTTAACCCCGCGGCTGGTGATCATCGGTGCGAGCGGAGGCTATACTCTCTGCTCATCCTGGCTCCAAAAATTCCCTTCCCTCGAGGTGATCGATCCCGACCCCTTGGCACCCGGTTTTTTTCGACGTCAACACCCCAAGATCAAAGTTCGATGGAGCAGGCAAAATTATCTGGTTCACCAAGGTGGCACCTGGAACTGGCAGGGTTTAGACCAACTCCATTCGCAATACCCGGACGCCACTTTTTTATTTGCCAATCTCATCGGACAACTCCCCTTAGTGATCAAAACCCCCGCCCTCGACAACCCCGAGAACTGGCGGCAGTGGCGTGAGTGCTGGTGGAAGTTCTTTGCCCAAACCCAATGGATTTCCATCCACGATTTGTTTTCGGCCGCTCAACCTCCCACCCACGTGTCGGCTCTGCAAATCGGTGGTGTTTGCGCTGAGGAATTCGTCCAAGGTCTCTATGGAGCGCAGGCGACTGAGGTCACCGACCACCTCACCTATGATTTGTTTCCAACGTCGGTTCGCCGCCATCGTTTGCTTTGGCCCTTGACGAGAGAACGCTGTCATGTGGTTGAAGTCGCTCTTCCCGCCCAGGCGGGAAAGTAGGCAGTTTAGGCGGCCGACAGCCAGGTGTGGAGCCGAACTTGATCCTCTTTTTTCTTCAGCGGTGAGAGCGCGACGCGGAATCGACCATTGGGTGGTTGATTTTCCACAATCGAGCAGGTGAGCTGGACCGCTTCTTTGGTTCCGGGCTTGACGATGGTGATAGTACAGTAGCCAAACACCCAATCCGGCAGCGGGTCAGCGAGCAAGATGCCACCGACCGAGACGTCTACCGATTTAGATTCAAACTTTTGCCCGTTACAATCAATCACAATGGAAAAAGCGCGGCGCAGTCGCTGGTGAGCTCGATGCACAAACTCGGCTCCCTCGCTCTCGATCGCCAGATCGGGAATCTCGCTGACCGACATCACCTCAACCTCAGTCGCCGCTCCGGTATCAACTTGGTTGCCTTGATACAGCTTCTTGATCGCGGCAATCTCCTCATCGGGACGAAATTCTTTAGGAATCGGCGGTGGTTCCGTCGAAAGCGGCCGCTCGACTAACTTGTGCAAGTCAGATAAGCGAGTCACGGCCTTCCAGGTCTTCCAATCGTCCCGCCAAACCAGCCAGGTGAGTCGCTCTTCCGTCGTCATGCGAGAGACCACCGCACGGACTTCGTCACCGGTGAGGCCGTTCAGCTCCTCGCCGCTAGCGGAATTGTAGAGACACCA
>JADZEO010000137.1 GCA_020850475.1 Bdellovibrionales bacterium
CCCGTTTTAGTGACCGTCTGGGAACGCGGGGTCGGCAGCAAAGTTCTGCGTATCTTTTATCCGTCCGACTCCACGGAACCCGTTTTTACGGTAGAAACTCCAGACGAGGGACTCGACTTTACAGTCGGCGAATCCAGCGTTCGCATCCAATACACCGATCCTCGCTCTCTCGGCTCTGGGGTCTCCGACACCCCACCCAAGCTCCTGGTGGTCGAGTGGCCCCCCAAAACTCGGGCCGCAGGGAAATAAAGACCGTTCCGATTCTCGAAGTCGCGCCAGAATATTGACTTAGTCCTAGCAAGTGCAACACTGAGACTGCAGCTTTGCTGAATCTCGCGGTCTTCCGCGTTTTTGCCAGGAGAAAGTGAATCGCAACAGGGCATCTCTCTGCGGAACAGATCGAGCCAGAAACCCACCACACCCAAATTTTGATTTATGGGTTCCTGGCGTCGTTTTTTGCCTTCGCACTCCAAATCTACTGTCCGGTCATTTACCTTTTTTACTTCAACCGTTCATCCCAGGTCATTGAGCTGTTGCCCTACACAATTTTTGGGTTTGGGCTCGGAGTTTGTTTTGGTTACGCCAAGGCGAGACTCGATCTGAGGACGATTTTTCACTTTCTCCCGTTTCAATTTCTGATTTTTCTAGGGCTGCTATTGGTCGGCCTCACGGAAGAGCCCACCAAGATGGTCTTTGCAATCATGCTCGTGCCCTTCGGGGCCATTGCCTCGCTGGGTTTTCAGGCGACGGACACTCATCGCTTTTTCGCCGCCGACCTGGTGGGCGGACTTGCCGGGATTCTCTTCGCCGTGACGGGCTTTAAAGTTCTGTCACTTGAAACGATCTTGATTTTGTTTTCACTCTTGGCTGGTGTGGTCTCCCTCTTGGGGCGAAACACCACCCTCGCCCGAAAAAAATGGCTGCTCCTGGGACTGGCTATCAGCTTGGGCCTGATGGCTCTTCAAGCTACGACCCCTGGAATTAACCTCATGAAACTCACTCGCAATATTCACAACCCTGAAGTCGATGCACCTGGCTCTCTGAGAAACTGCCACCAAGCTATAAGGGCGGGAAACGCCGAGTTGCTCTTTTCCCGTTGGTCGGTCATTGAACGGGTGGACGTCTTAAAAAATCTCAAAACCGGTCGTCTGTTTTTGTGTTTCAGCAACGTCTATTGGTCGGATGTCGCTTCGGCAGCAAATGATGCGACTCCCGGGGTCTTTGAACCGCTCAGGCCGTTCGACTCGTTGTTGTCCATCGGCCCTGGGGGCGGTGTGGAGTTGATGCTGGCAAAAAACGCCGGCGCCACGAGCCTCGTCGGTGCCGAGCTCAACGACGCCACCGTCAGTTTGATGAAGAATGAGTTGGCCGAGGTGTCCAACCAGCTTTTCAACTCGAGCGACATTTTTGAAGGAGACGGCCGTAGCTACCTCCGGCAAACGTCTCGCAAGTTTGATGTCATTTCATTATTCGGAGTTGACTCACCACTCCATAGCTCGAACACAACAAAGAAGGACTATCTTATTACTTCTGAGGGCATTGGCGAAATCATCCGGCACCTAAATAGCTACGGGACTCTCGTCTATAGGGCGAACTACGATTTACAATACACCCCTATCAAACTCTTCCAGTTTCTTTTTGGCAGTTTCATTGAAATTGAGAGAAATCAAAAGAGTAAACCGAACCTACACATAGCTATGATTTCAAGGTTAAAGAAAGCCCACAATAAAGATCAACCGAAGCAGTTCACCGCGTTTGTTTACGTCAGCAAAAAACCCTTACCGTCCCAATTTATTGCTAGGTTTCGGGACACGGCCAGGGACATGAACTACAAGGTTCTTTACACGCCCCCTACGACGGAAACATCAAGCCAAACCGACGAAGCGGACGAGCCTGAGTTTTTTCCGCAGGAGCTGGAGTTACAAAAGGCTTTATCGATGCCCAACTTCGACGCTCTCTCGCGGCATCTCCATCGGACATTCCCTTTTTTTACGGCATCATCGGACAACAAGCCCTTTGTTAATGTTCACGCCACCCGAGAACTCCTCACCAAAGTCGCGCTCCCGTTGGTGACCATGGCCCTAGGCCTCTTGGTACTTCTACTTCTAGCTCCCATGTCGGTGAAAGAACTGAGGAACAAACAGACCTGGGCCAGGCGATTCAACAGCCAACAAGTGATTTACCTGGGGTCCTTGGGAATTCTTGGTCTCACTTATGGCTTTGTTCAACTTACAGTTTTGAATTTGTTTGAGCGAATTTTTAGTTCTCCCATCCTTTTGATTGGAATTGTCTTGTCGGCGCAGCTCCTCGCGGGATCTCTGGCTGCGCTGGCAACCCGTCGGTGGACACTCAAGTGCATTGCGGGGTTGTTTTTGATGTATCCGTTAATGGTCGGTCTGCTCTTCGCTCGTTACGACTGGGTCCTGAACCATTCATCACTGCCTTCCACCAGTTTGTTGTTTGGGGGGTATGTCTTCTTGATGACTTGGTTTGGATCCTTGCCTTTTGCCAAATTCTTGGATCTAGGCAAAGCGGAGCAACCCGAAGCTCTTTCACTCTTGTTTGGAGTAAACAGTGTCCTAATGGGAATCGGATCTTTTTTGCCTCTTTTGGTTCTCGTCTTTTGGGACACCACCGCTTTGAAAGTTGTCGCGGTGATCGGCATCGTCACGAGTTCAATTCTGGTTTTTGGAGCCTTGATGTGGCTGAGCCGATCCAATAAAAAACCGGCAGAAGAACTTCTGCCGGTCTGAGGAAATTTTTCTAATTCTTACCTTCACTAGTGCTTTTTGGGAGCCTTCGCTTTGGCTTTGGCGGACATAGATGCGGCATCATCACCTTCTTCTTCTGACCCCTTGGTGGTTTCGCCACCTTTGGCCGCAGTCGGAGCCGCACCCTCGGTCGGACGCTTTTTAGTGATGCCGTACATCTCCAACAACTGCACCCGCAGGGTTTTGGTGATTTCGGGGTTTTCTTTCAAAAAGATTTTGGCCGCTTCACGACCTTGACCAATGCGCTCACCCTTGTAGGCGTACCACGCACCGGACTTGTCGATCAGTTCTTTCTTGATTGCCAAATCCAAAACGTCTCCCTCTTCGGAAATGCCATCGCCGTACATCAAGTCAAATTCGACTTTAGCAAAAGGCGGAGCCATTTTGTTTTTAACAACCTTAACCGCCGTGCGGTTACCCACCACGTCTTCGCCGTTTTTGATAGAACCGATACGACGAACATCCAAGCGAACTGAAGAATAAAACTTCAGAGCATTGCCACCAGTCGTGGTTTCGGGGTTACCAAACATCACGCCAATTTTCATGCGGATCTGGTTGATAAAAATCACCAGCGTGTTGCTGCGGTTAATGACCGCTGTCAATTTGCGCAGGGCTTGCGACATCAAACGCGCTTGCAGTCCCATGTGACTGTCGCCCATTTCACCTTCGATTTCCGCACGCGGAGTGAGGGCCGCGACGGAGTCCACGACTAACACATCCACGGCGCCAGAGCGCACCAGGGTTTCAGCAATTTCCAGTGCCTGCTCTCCCGTGTCTGGCTGAGAAATCAACATCTCATCGATTTTGACTCCCAGTTTGCGAGCATAGGTGACATCCAGGGCGTGCTCCGCATCAACAAAGGCCACGGTACCGCCGGCCTTTTGCGCCTGTGCAATGGTCGACAAGGCGAGAGTGGTTTTTCCAGATGACTCCGGTCCGTAGATTTCTACGATCCGACCGCGAGGCAAACCGCCAATACCGAGAGCAATATCAAGACTCAAAGCTCCCGTGCTAAATACCGGGATATTTTCGTAGAGACCTCGGTCTCCTCCCAGTTTCATGATCGAACCCTTACCGAACTGCTTCTCGATCGAGCTGATCGCCAGTTCTAAGGCTTTCGATTTATCCGATTCAGGCTGCATATTTGCCATGTGGGGCTCCTCTGTTGATTCAGGTTTTATCGTTTCAATTCAAACATCGATTGCGCTTCACCCACTCACTCGTTGAGAGTCGCGAGCAAAAGTTCCAAGCCGTAAAAGGCCGACTGGAATTGGACTTCCGTCCGTTCTTTCCCATCAAAGTATTTTTGAACGCGTTTTTCAACTCCTGGGCCATACAACGCAAAGCAAACAGTGCCCACCGGCTTCTCTTTGCTTCCGCCGCTCGGACCCGCAATACCGGTAATACTCAAAGCCCAATCAGCACCCAAGGCTTGAGCTGCCCCGCGGGCCATAAACTGAGCGACCGGAATGCTCACTTCACCATAAGATTCAATTGCCTAATGCGGAACGCCAAGAATGGAGGCCTTGACCTCGCCCGAATAACTCACCACCGCTCCCCGAAAAAAGGACGACACCCCGGGTTGAGATGAAATCCAAGAGGAGAGAAGGCCCCCGGTGCAGCTCTCGGCTAGGCCCAAAGTTTTTCTCCGATTGGAGACCCACTGCGCGAGCTCCCGCAAATTGCGATCCCTTTGCTTTGCCAATTCATCTCGATTCATAAACCCAACTGCTGACCGAGCCAGTCCGTTTTTAGATAAGTTGCTTGCAGAACAATGTTGGTCAAGATCCCAGCCACTAAGTCGTCGGCCACCACTCCCACGCCCCCTTTGATTTTGCGATCAATGACAGAAATCGGGAAAGGCTTGAGTGCATCGAGGAGTCGAAAGATCACAAAACTCAGTGCAAAACTCTGCCAGGTGAGAGGCAGCCAAAGCATTGCGACCAGATATCCCACGACCTCATCAATCACGACTTCCTTGGGGTCGTGGTCGTGACCTTGGCTTTCGTAAATATGCGCCACCACCATCGCCACCACGATCAAAAAAAAAGTGGCCGCCATGTAGAAGTATTCTCCGCCCCAGGCGAAGAGTGGAACCAAGGGCAAGGCACCGAGAGTGCCAAAGGTGCCCGGGGCCTTTGGTGCCTTACCAAGCCCGCCCACCGTGGCAATCCAAACGATCCATTGCTTGCGATCCAAGACCAACCTGCACTCCTTCACTTTGCGGCCCCATCATTCGTGCGATTGGGTCCAGTGTCAAACAGGAAAGTCCAGTCAGACCAAGGCTCTGGTGCGAGGCATAACAAGGCCTCTCGCTGTCATTTCGCGCCCTTTTCCCTCTATAATGAAGGTTCAGACCAATGACTGCAATCTCAGCTGAAAGCGTTGAATGGCGACGATCGGGCTCGATGAAATTCTAAAACTCGCGATGAAAAAGGGGGCCAGCGACGTCCATCTGAAGGCGGGGGTGATGCCGGTCATCCGCCGTCACGGAATCTTGCGACCCCTCTCCAGCAGTCTACCCGCACTCTCGGGTGATGAAATCGAGCAAATGGCCATGGCCATCATGGACGATCGGGTGCGCGACAAATACCTGCGCGAATACGATGTGGATTTGGGTTATGGCATCTCGGGATTGGGACGCTTCCGGGTGAATGTGTTTCGGCAACGGGGAACCACTCGCATAGTCATTCGCAACATTCCCCACATTGTGCCGAGTTTTAAGGACCTCAATCTCCCTGATGTTGTCGAAAAAATCGCCTCGGTGGAGCGCGGCCTCATTCTGGTGACGGGAATCACCGGCTCGGGCAAGTCCTCGACGTTGGCGGCCATCATCGACTACATCAATCGCCACAAAAACAAACACATTTTGACCATCGAAGATCCCATTGAATTCTTGATCCGCGACCGCAAAAGCATCATCACTCAGCGGGAGTTGGGAGTGGACGCCACCACCTACGGCGCCGCTCTAAAATCCGCGTTGCGCCAAGATCCGGACGTCATCTTAATCGGAGAGATGCGGGATCGAGAAACCATTGAAACCTCTCTCACTGCTGCCGAAACCGGTCATTTGGTCTTGTCGACGCTGCACACACTCGATGCCCAAGAGACGATAAACCGGATTGTTGCCGTCTTTGATCCTCATCATCAGCACCAAATTCGCATGCAGTTGGCAGCGGTTTTGAAAGCCGTCATCAGCCAACGCTTGGCGCGGCGGGTAGATCGCTCGGGTTTTGTTCCCGCCGTCGAGATTTTGATCAGTAACGCACGCATTCGTGAGATGATTGAAGATCGCGACAAAACCAAGTACATTTCTCAAGCGATTGAAGAAGGTCAGGTGTCGTGGGCAATGCAATCATTTGACCAAAGCTTGATGGAGTTGTTGGATAAACGCTTGATCACGTTTGAAGAGGCTCTGTCGCTGTCGTCGAACCCTGAAGACTTTAAAGTGCGCTTCAGTGGAGTCGATGCCATGGATGGCAAAAAATGGGCAGCGGGCGGAGGAGCGGTCGACAAGCGCGTTTCGCAAAACTGGAAGGATCTGTCGGAAGTGGAAATCGAAATGTTCACCGACATCAAGAAACGGGGATCCGAGAAGGACGAGGAATTGCCGCCAGTTCCCGATGACGACGACCCCGACAAGACTCAAGCCTGAGTCGCGGCACTTAAATTTCATCAGAGGTGAGACAAATGAAACCGGGAGAAATCGAACGATCTGACAATTTGGCCATGGCCATTGATCAATTGGCCAGGTATTTGGCCCGCCGAGAGCACAGCGAACTGGAGCTTCAGGAAAAACTCACGCGTGATTTCATGCCCGACACCGTTGGCAAGGCCTTGGCGTGTGCTCGTGAGCGCAAGTGGCTCAGCGACCCGGCGGAACTGGCCGAGCGCGTGGCTGTCAACTTGAGTGCCAAGCGCAAAGGACAACTCTACATCCAGAATTATTTGCGGCGCAAAGGGTTGCCGGGGGTCAAAGCCGACGAGGGGCAGGAGCTTAGCAAAGCTCGGGAACTTGTTGAGATGCGCTTTGCTCGAAACCTAGATTTTGCCTTAAAACAAAAAGCCTATCGTTTCCTCGCCAATCGAGGATTTGAGGATCAAATTATTAAAAAGGTTCTGTATGAAAAGCCATGAGGTTCGCCAAGCCTTTCTCGATTACTTTAAACGTCAAGGCCACATGCCCGTCGCGAGTTCGCGGCTCATTCCAGAGGGCGACCCCACTCTCCTGTTTACCAATGCGGGAATGAACCAATTTAAAAATGTTTTTTTGGGCTTGGAGTCCCGCGATTACAAACGGGCGGCCTCGTCCCAGAAGTGCGTGCGCGCCGGCGGCAAACATAACGACCTTGAGAACGTGGGTCACACCGCCCGCCACCACACCTTTTTTGAAATGCTGGGGAATTTTTCGTTCGGTGATTACTTTAAGAAAGAAGCGATTCATTTTGCTTGGGAGTTGGTAACCAAAGATCTGGGCTTGGACAAGAAGCGCCTCTACGTCTCGGTTTTTAAGGAGGACGACGAGGCCGCCGACCTGTGGCACCGCCAAGAGGGCGTGCCCAAGGATCGCATCTACCGTTTTGGCGAGAAAGACAACTTCTGGCGAATGGGCAACAGCGGTCCTTGCGGACCGTGTTCCGAAATCTTCTATGATCTTGGTCCCGAAGTGGGGGGAGACCCAAAGGCCAACGTGATGGGCGGCGACGGCGACCGATACATTGAATTTTGGAATTTGGTTTTCATGCAGTTTAACGAAAGCGAAGACGGAACTAAAACCAGACTCCCCAACCCCAGTATCGACACCGGTGCGGGACTGGAGCGCCTGACGGCGATCTTGCAGGGTGAAATTAACAACTATCACACCGATTTATTTCAAAATCTGATCGGTGTGGCGATGAAACTTTCGGGGCACGAATATCTCAAGTCACTGGCGAAAGTTAAGGACAGCGAACGCGCCGACCGCGAAGCCTTGAATGTGGCTTTTCGGGTGGTCGCGGATCATTGTCGTGCGGCTTCTTTCTTGATCACCGACGGGGTGTTGCCCTCAAACGACGGTCGCGGCTACGTGCTCAGACGGATTATGCGTCGAGGGATTCGTTATGCTCGTAAGCTCAGTGAGAGCAAATCCCTGATGGTACCCGTGGTGGAAAAAGTCATTGAAACAATGAGTGCCGCCTACCCTGAACTCAAACAGCAACAGGCGCTCATCACGACAACGATGAAAGACGAAGAAACCCGCTTTCTGGCGACGCTTGACCAAGGTACCCATATTTTGGAAACCGAATTGGGCAAAATGGCTGGACGCGGACAAAAAGTCGTCGACGGCCAAGTGGTCTTTAAGCTGTATGACACTTTTGGATTTCCCGTCGACCTCACTCGGCTGATAGCGAGTGAAAAAGGCTTTGCCGTTGACGAAGCCGACTTTGAGCGACGCATGAACCAGGCGCGGGAGACCGCCAAGGCCTCTTGGAAAGGCAAAGCTCTCGGAGGCGACCAAGCTCATTACATTAAAGTCAGTCAGGAATTGCTTAAAGCCCAAGGCCCAACGCAATTCAAAGGATATGGCGGAGTGGTACAACACCAGGGTACCGCCGTTTTGCTCTCCAATGGCGCAGGACTCAAAGACTCGCTCAAAGCAGGCGAGGAAGGGGTGATTGCCTGTAACGAGACCTGCTTTTACGCCGAAAGCGGCGGACAAGTGGGCGATGTGGGAATTTTAATTGGGGCCGCGGGCCAAGCCGAAGTTTTGGACACCACCAAGGTCAATGAGATTTTTCTTCATCACGTCAAAATCACCGATGGCGTGATTAAAAAGCAAGAGACCTTAGTGCAACGAGTGACCACCAGTGAGCGGCGTAACACCGCTTGCAATCACTCCGCGACCCACTTGATGCATGCCGCGCTCAAGAAGATTCTCGGCAGTCATGTCAATCAAGCGGGTTCTCTAGTCGATGCCCAGCGCTTGCGATTTGACTTTACTCACAACAAACCGGTCAGCGAGGACGAGATTCGGCAAATTGAAGATCTGGTGAATCAGGAGGTCGCCGCCTCCCGTCCGGTCGCCACCTCGGTTATGACTCCGAAAGAGGCCACCGAGCAAGGAGCGGTTGCCTTGTTCGGCGAAAAGTACGGAGATCGCGTCCGGGTCGTCTCGATGGGCGAATTTTCCAAGGAATTGTGCGGCGGAACCCACGTCGACAACACGGCCATGATTCGCTTGTTTAAAATTGTCACCGAAAGCGGCGTGAGTGCCGGTGTTCGCCGGATTGAGGCCATCACCGGTGATCTCGCGTGCCAGTTCCTCATGCAAAACACCCGTGAAAATCTGGTCGCTCGTCACGCCGCAGGCATCGTTGAGCCATGGGCCCAGTACTTGGAACATTCGGCAACTTCTAAAGAATCGCTGGGAATGTTCTCTTGGATTGAAAAGCAACGCCTTGAGATGAAGGGCCTGCAAAAGCAGCTGGCCGATCTCAAAGGTAATCAAGTGAGTATCGAGGACTTGGTAAAGAGTGCTTTGCCCTTTGAAGTGGGGGGCAAAGCGGGCAAATTGGTGCTCGCCGACGTGCCGGTTGATGATCGCAAAGTTTTGAGCGAAATTGGCGATCGCGTGCGCGATCATATTCGCTCGGGCGTGGTGATTATTGTCGGAACCGGAGAAGCCTCCCACCCGATTATTGTCTCCGTCACCAAGGATTTGGTGGGTCCCATTAATGCCGGGAATATTCTCAAAGAAATTTCCCAAGAAATGGGTGGCAAGGGGGGCGGTCGTCCGGATTTTGCACAAGGCGCGGGCCCCAATCGCTCGGGCCTCAAAAGTGCCTTTGCCAAAGCCAAATCAATGGTAGGAGTGCCCTACTGACAAAATGAAATAAATCGAAGACATTTTTAAGAGGTTCGTCTGAATGGAATATCAAACACATTGTTCTCGTTTGTGGAATGGCTTAATGATTCGGCCTACGGGTCTCGTGTTCCCGTGCTGTGCAATAGGTCAAGATCAAAGCTTAGCAATCGGTGATATTCGAACACAGTCATTGACTGAGATTGTTAACAGTGAAAAAATTAAACAGATGCGTCGAGATTCTATTGCTGGAAAGCTTGCCTGTTATGCAAATTGTAACCTGCAGAAGTATTTTCAGACCTTCCCAGTTGATGAACCACTCGATGAAACTTCGTCAGTTGAGAAATATCGTGATCTTGAAATTGAGTTTGGAGAAACCTGCAATGTCGATTGCGTCATGTGTTGGCAAAGGCGCGACAACCATAAAACACTGGTCTTCGAAGAGTTAATTGAAAATTTGCCCATTTACCCTTGGAAAAAAATCGTCCTTTATGGTGGCGAAATTTTGGTAATGAAAGAAGGGGTGAAATTTTTCAATTTCCTAAAAGAAAACAAGACAAACCTGTATATCTTAACAAATGGCAAAGTTCTTAACAGCCCCCAAATGGCTCAAGCCGTCGTAGACGCCTGTTCGGGTATATCGATCTCAATAAACGCCGTTTCTGAACAAACCCATAACCTCGTCATGCGCCCCAAAATTCCTTTTTTTCACACCATTTCTCCAAGCATCAAGAAGATGAAGGAGTATGCGTCAACGTCAGGTAAGCACTTTGAATGTTTCGGAAAGTTTACTGCAATTGTCGAAAGCCTCTTCGAAATTCCGATCTTTATTCGCACCTTTAGAGAAATGGGTTTTGATCAATGTTGCATTGATTTTGATCATCGTCACTTTCCGCAGTACTTCGTTTCAAATCCCGACGTCACGCTAAGATTGGCAAACCAGATTCGTGCGGCCTTGGACGCTGAGCCTGAGCAAAATAAGGTGGTCTTGACATTCCAGGATTATCTGTTTTCGGCTCACGCCCAGCAGATGGCAACAAGTGCAGTTGCCTGTGATAATACCGGTAGCTTAGCTTGAACTTGATTGAGAGATATCCGAATGGTTTCTCTGGCTTTTGCCAGGCTGGATTAGCATCGTAGTATTGTCTCAATGTGGGATTTGGTCCGAAGTCAAATTGGTCTAAGCCATATCCTCGTTCTTAAAGGTAACCCCGATTTTTACCGATAAGAACCACATGATGAAATATATTATTCTTTCAGCAGCAATGACAATTGTAATTTTGGATTCCACGGTTCCTGGTCTCGCCCATGGCGACCCAACCAGTATCCTTAAAACGGAAGACCTCCAGAACACCACGGTCTCGGCTAATGATGATCTCAGTCGCTTGACTGGCGGACGCGACGTTGCCGGCCAACAGATTGATCCCGAGCAACTCAAGAAAATGCTCGAAGAGCTTCAAGCCGTCAAACAAACGATGGAAGAGCGCAATCGCCTGCTCGACCAAATGATGAACGAATAAAAACGATGCAAGCGGAAACTGGCCGGTACAACTTGGCTCGCGCGCTTGGGCTCGCGGCTTGGGTGATTTGGTCTCTGGCTCTGGGTGGGCCTCAGTCTTTCGGATTTGATATGCCGAAACTCACCAAAGGCACGGGTGCCCGCTTTGATATGAAGCTCTCCACCGGAGCCGCCGAGGTCGCCATCATCGTGGCCGACACGTCCAATTCAGAGAGTGCCGTCGAATACTATTTTAAGGACTTGTCTTGGACCGGCATTGAAATGTGGCAACGCTTTCACCTGCGTCCCGAGGGCAAAAAAATGCGGCTCGCTGACGGTTTTATCCTCATGCCACAATTCGGCCAGGCGATGAAACTGACGCCCGAGTATTTGCAGGGCTTCGACGGCGTCCAACTCTCGAGCTTCATGATGGAATCAAGTGCGGAGTTCAACGCCCACAAAGTCGGAGTTGAAAAAGTCACCGTCCCGGCCGGCACCGTCGAAGCCACTCACTACCGCGTTCAGCAGCGAGGCCAAACCATCGACTTTTGGGTTCACGACAGCGCCAAACCCGTCGGCGTGGTAAAAGTGGTCTCGAGCGGCAAAGAAATCAAGCACAACTACACCATGGAGTTGCGCTCGCTCATCCAAAACGCTCAACCAAAGATCGACCCTAGTAAGGCGGGCCCGCTCACTAAAGAAGCCAAAGAATTCTTGCCCAAGACAGGGGCGGGCCTTCTCACTCAGTAAATTCGTGCTCCAAGTTACTGGGCAATCCGCAAGTAAACCGTGTTGATCTGCTTTTGGTAACTGGGATCGGCGTCGTCGGTCTCAACGCCCACAATAGTGGATTGAGTGGCACTGTAGGACATGGTTGCCAAGATCTTTCGCGTGGTTCCCAGGCGCTTGAGGGTCACATCATGTAAAGTCGGTAATCCATCGGCATCAAAGGTCACGCGAAGGGCTTGATTGAGCGGCGGAAGGAGATCGATATTGATCGCTCCATCAAAGGTGGAGTCTTCGAGAATTCGGTAGGTGCCATCGGCATTCTTAAGAAAATACCCAGTTGCCGCGACACTGCGCTCACTCGACACAAAGTTGTTGTACATGATTTGCACGGTCGGCTGGGCAGTGGTCTTATCTTTGAGCAGAACCATTTCCCGACAGGTGAGTGTTCCCTTCATGCAATACTTGAAGCTCTTATCGACGACCAACGGGGCCATGAGCGCTTTGACCTCCTGAGTTTCCGCCGGCATTTCGACGGCGCCGACTGAGGCAGAAAGGACGAGACTCAACAAACTCCAACCAATTTTTTTCATTGCGACCTCCTATGGGGTGGTGAAGCTCTCCTATAGAGTCCTTCCCCCCGCCAATAAAGTCCTATTCCAGTTTGAAAGAAGATTTCACTCACTCGAAGAGTGAGAACTGGTGCGGCCAGCTTGAGGTGACTCGCGAAAGATTAGGAGGCTTTGGAGGCCATCAGACACAAGCACTCAAACATCGCATCCACCGCCGCGAGCGAAGTGATGTCACCCTGATCATAGGGTGGGGAAACTTCCACTACGTCGGCGGCAAACAAATGATTTATTTTGAGAGCGCGCAAAATGGTTTGCGTTTCATAGGTCGTAAGCCCGCCGACCACTGGGGTACCTGTTCCAGGAGCATAGGCCGGATCCAGGCAATCAACGTCGAAGCTCAGATACACCGGCTGGTGGACAAATTGAGGTAAGGTCTTTAGGAAGTCGGCGAGTGGTTGCCGGCGAACCTCATCAACCGTGATGGTGCGCAGGCCGTGTTTTTTTACAAATTCCAGGTCGTCGCCTCCGGCCAGCGGACCACGGATTCCAATCTGCACTGAGGTGGTGGGATCAATCAATCCTTCTTCGACGGCATGGCGAACAAAGGAGCCGTGGTGATACTCACAATCCCACGCGGCGGGATAGGTATCAAAGTGGGCATCAAAGTGCACAAAAGAAAGTTTTTGTTGGGCCTTGCGGCGACAGGCTCGCAAGAGCGGCAACGTGATCGAGTGATCTCCACCGACCGCGAGAAAGCGCTTTTCAGCGCGCAAGATTTGCCCAAAGTGTTCTTCGATTTTGCTGTAAGTTTGTTTGAGATCAATCGGCACGGTCGGGCAGTCGCCCGCGTCGGCGACTTTCAGTCGATCAAACACGGCGAGCGCGCGGGACCAGTGGTAGCCTCTCCCCAATGAAGAGAGCTCTCGCACTCGTGCGGGTGCAAACCGCGCTCCGGGTCGGTAGGTGACACCGCCGTCAAACGGCACGCCGACGATGGCCACATCATAGATTTCGGTGGTCGGTACTTGCGGCAAACGGAAAAAAGTTTTGATGGCCGAAAAGCGCGGGTACTCGCGTCCACTTAAAGGTTTGTAATCCAAGCTACCCCCCGCGCCGTTGTCAAATTACCCCTAGATCACTGATCGCCCGGAGATTCCCCTGGGGCCGGTCGCTCGGGCGCTGGTGCTGGCCCTGCGAGTGCGGCCATTCGCGACGCGTGGGCCGCCCACTGCTCCTGAGTTCGCTCCGACCAGTTTCCTGTGCAGTGTTGGCGGTTGCCATCAGAACGCTCGGCCATTTTTCGCAATACATTCGGGTTGCGAATAAGATAAGCCCGCAGTTGCCCTTCGCGATACACTTCTTCGGGGCGATACAAGGTTCTCGCCGGAGTGTACTCGGCCACATCAACAAAAAACTCGTCAGTAATCATTGAGGCTGAAGAGTAGCGCTTATGTGCCTCGCGATCTTCCCTGGCCGGAACCTCGCTGCACTCCTCGCTCGTGGCGTAGAGCCGATAGCGTTGTCCCCCTGGCATCCGATCATTGAGAGGGAGGGCATTGGGATGATAAAAACGAATTCCGTAGTCTTTCTCAATGTCGGCCACATCGCGCATAAAGGTTTCGTGAGCGACGATGAGCCGGCGCAAATCAGCCTTGGGTGTGCGCATCACGTGAGTCACTCGCGCGGTCAGCAATCCAGGATGGGGTTGGCCATCCGTCTCAGGAATTGGCACGACCACTAGGAGATCGCCCTTTTCATCGAGAATATCGTAATTGGTGTCTCGTCCGCAGCGATACTGGGCCGCCGAACGCCGAATTTTAATCTTGTGTCGCTTTTCGAGCTTGGTCAGTGCTTCTTCCGGCTTGCCCTTGTACTTGGCGCTATCAATGGGCCAAGTGCCGGTCTCACACGCTTGGGCACTGGTCATTGCCAGCAACCAACTCAACACCGCCGTTCCAACAAACAATATTATGCGATTCACAAAACCCTCCGCTCCATGGCGATAAAAGTTGCACTTTTTAACTACTCACTTCTCTTTATTATTCTAACCAGAGCGTGGGAGTTCCACAATTGGACTCCGGGCTTTCGTCGGATTCCGCAATGGAACGAGGGGAAACCCAAATTGATCGGGACCGGAAGCGAGATTTGGGCCTCAAAGTACGCCGTGAAACTTACCTGCCGTCCAGGAAATCTCGCCCTTGGTGTTGAGCTCAAGACCAAAAGACTCCTTGCGATCGAGCTGGTACTTTGGGCCTTGGACTGGGGGCGTGGAGGAGCTCAACAAGCGACGCCGCTTTTGAATGATCTCTTCGACTCTCTTGGTCCACGACGTGCCTTCAAGTTCAACGACAAACCATTTGAGGTTTTGAATTTCTGCGGAGCTTTCGGGCGGCGTCCAAAGCTCAAATTCCACAAACCAGCGCGTTCCAATTGGACGAAGACTCACTCTTTGCCACTCCACTTGGTCACCGACCAGGGGCAGCTCATGAACGACTTTCCAAGTGCCATCGCTCACCGTCACCCGATCGGCTGTCAGGCGCAACTGATAGGGCGCTTGCTCCAAGCGACAGCTCTTTAACTCCAGCTCTCGCTTATGACAGCTCGGCACTTTGGCAGGACTGGAGGCATGCGCAAGCCCCGCACTCAATACTACAAAAATAAAGAATCGCCGTGCCATTGGTTGCATCTTTTTGATCTTGGCATATTTCATCAGGCTTGCCAAATAGGAGACCCGAATTGTGCAACTGACTGCCCGCCGCGCCCTCTACCAGTGGTACCTGAATTTTCAGCGTCCTTTGCCGTGGCGAATGACCTCGGACCCTTTTCATATTTGGTTAAGTGAAACGATGCTCCAGCAAACCACGGTAGCGGTGGTGGTGCCGTACTTTGAAAAATTCTTGCGCCTGTTTCCAACGATCGAACACCTTGCTCGCGCGCCCGAGAGCCAAGTACTTAAGGCCTGGTCCGGCTTGGGCTACTACTCCCGCGCTCGCAATCTCCACCGCGCCGCTCAGCTGCTATCGGAGCGCGGGCGATTTCCCCGGACCTATCGCGAATTGCTGGAACTGCCCGGCTTTGGTCCCTATACCGCCCGCGCCGTCAGCAGCATTGCCTTTGGTGAGCCCGTCGGTGTACTCGACGGCAATGTGATTCGCGTTTTGTGCCGCTACCATGCCCTTTCGCTTGAGTGGTGGAAGCCGGCCCAACGCCAGCGACTTCAGGAGCAGGCGGATCTCGTGGTGCAAGACTTTCCGCCGGCCGTTATGAATCAAGCTTTGATGGATTTGGGTGCAACCATTTGCACGGCCAGTCGCCCCTCTTGTGCACTTTGTCCGTTGCGCCACCAGTGCCTCTCACTCAAAGAGGGCGATCCTCACCTGTATCCGCTTAAAAAACCCCGTCGGCAGAAGCAATTTTGGGTGTGGGAGCCAGAGATTTGGGTGCAGCGGGGTCGTATTGCTTTGGTGTGGAACGATGGCGCCGTCCCATTTTTAAAAAATCACTGGCTGTTACCTGGACTTGCTCGACAACGACCATCTAAGCCTAAGAAATTTCGTTTTTGCCATCACATTACTCATCACGAAATCTTCGTCTCACCCCGATGCAAAACCGGTCGTCCAGCCGCCAAGGACTGGAAGTGGGTCCCGATAAAAAAAATAGACGAGTGGGTCCCCGCTTCACTCATCAAGAAGACTCTCGAGAGTACCGATAAAAATGGGTCGCCACTCATTTAAAGGATTTGCTTGTGCGCCTCTACCTGCGTGTTAGTCCTTGGCTTTTGCTGCTGATTTTTGGTGGTCTCTTTAGTTGCCAGAGCGGTCCCAAAGTCTCCGACGACAACACGGCACAAACCAAAGGCAAGCCCGTTCCGCGCCCCCCCAAAGACTATCTGCCCGCCGAGGCGAAAGTGCTCACCGCCGACGGCGAAAACTGGGACGCTCAGTTCTCCCCCGATGGCCGCTTCATTTTATATGTTAGCAAGGGCCGCGCCCGTCACCTTCACAGTCAGGTTTACGAATTCGATCGGGCCACTTTGCGCCACCGGCGAGTGACTTTTCATGACGGCGAAAACGCCAGTCCTCGATACGACTCGAGTGGCAAATGGATTCTGTACGCCAGCACCACGGACGAGATTAAAGAAAATCCGACTTACATTCAAAAGGCTTTGCGCGATATGAGTAGCAGTTCTCTCACGAACAACGCCGACTCGCCCGCCGCCCTCGCCAATACTTGGCTCACTCAGCCATTCGAAATCTATCGAAGCGCGCCAAACGGCAGCCACATCGAACGGCTGACCCGCAATGCGGGATATGATGCGGAAGCCTCCTTGCATCCGTCGACTCCGACGATCATTTTTACTTCCACCCGTCGAGGCAAACCGCAACTGCATCTAATGAATACCGATGGCTCCCGCCCACGGCGTCTGACCGCCGAGAGTGCCGCCGAGGCCGAAGGGGCGTTCAACGTCACGGGGCGCGAGCTGGCTTTTGTCCGCTACTCCGCCGATTTAAAGCTCGCTCATGTTGTGGTGAAAGAAGCCAAGACCCAAGTTGAAAAGCTCATCACCCCACAAATGTCGATGAGCTGGTCCCCGGTATGGCATCCCGATGGAGAACGGCTGATTTTTTCCTCGAACCTCGACGACCCGGAGAACTTCGAATTGTTCGTGGTAAAAAAGGATGGCAGTTGCCTTCAGCGCCTCACCTATGCGGTCGGCAACGATATCCAACCCGCCATTAGTCCGGACGGCAAGCAGCTGGTCTTTACCAGCGACCGCAGTGGCGCTCGCCACCTGTACCTGATGGAATTTAAGGCACCCACGACTTGCCCTGAATCTTGAATTCGGTCTATTCTAAGTTTAATGAAAACCTTGTGGATCTCTTTATTTGCCGCCGTCGGCGTGACCCTTTCGGTTGCCGCTGCACCCATTCCCGCGACTTCCAGCTCGTTTGTGATTTCGAGTAACATCGGCAAGTTTATTTCCAATCATGGCTTTTCTATTCATGCCGACAAAACCGACTGGATTCACAGTCCGCCGCCAGGAAATAATCCGTTTATCGCAACTCTGTATCGCTCACCAACGACCGAGATGGGGGTGCAACCGGCGCTCACCGTGCGCATCGATGAACTGGATCAGGAACAGCCCCTCAAAAAGTACGTAAAAAAATGGATGAAGGATTATCCCCGCTTTGGTTTTGAAATTCTTAAAGCCAAGCCTGTCAAGATCAATGACCAGAAGGCGTTCCTACTCGATCTCGTCAATCGCCAGACGGCGAAGCAACTTCGCCAAGTGGTTTTTTTAAAGCAGAAAAAAGCGGTGATCCTGACCTGTCGCGGACACTACAAATCATTCAGCAATACCGTTGGCACTTGCAACAACATCATCGCTAATTTTCGTTGGAATATGTAGCCGCTCGATCAGCTGCCAAAAATCTTCTTGAAAAATCCTGACACCTTTTGCCCCAACGACTTGTTGGCCTGGCTCTGAGCCCCGGCCCTGGCAGCCATCGGTTGTCCGTCTCGAGTGCGTGGCGGTCTTTGACCTTGGCCTTGACCTTGTCCGTGTTGACGATCGCGGTCCCGGGGAGGTCGACCGTCTCGGCGATGCCGACGATAGTTTCGATCGCGCTGGCCTTGAGGGCGACCCTGAGACTGTTGTCCTTGTTGTCCTTCTGGTGCCGGCCCATGGCGGCCACTGGTGCGGTCACGATGTCCCCCGCCACCTTGGGGTTGATTTTGCCCCTGGCCTTGGCTTTGGTTTTGGTTTTGGCTTTGGTTTTGGTGCTCGCCACGATCGTTTTGAAAATCCCGACGGTGTCGATTGCGCGGGCGGCGCCGCCTTGACCTTTCGCCCCCCTGTCCACCAGAACCGCCTCCTCCTTGCGCCTGAGAAAATCCCTCCTCACGACGTTCGGGTCTCGGCCCCGCTCCTCCACCGCCACGACGGGGTCGACGATGTTCTCCACCCCGATCACGTGGCCGCCCACCGCGATCACCGCCACCCGAGCGCTCTTCGAAGCCCTTCGAGCGCCGAGGAAAGGGGCTCAGTTCGCGTTCACGCGGGAATCCCTCAAACTGTTTGAGCAGATGTTCTTCTTCCAGCCAGCCAATTGTCACTTTGTGCCCAAGATAACCTTCGATGCGACTCAACGAATCCACGTCACGATCACTGGCGAAACTAAAGGCTCGGCCCTTCGCTCCTGCGCGACCGGTGCGGCCGATGCGATGAACATAATTTTCGGGGTCTTCGGGCAACTCAAAATTGAAAACCATGTCGACGCCGAGAATATCCAACCCGCGCGCCGCCAAATCCGTCGCCACCAAAATATTGCGGGAGTTGTCGCTCTTAAATTGATCCATCACCCGATTGCGCTGGGCCTGAGTCATCAAACTGGAAATGCCCACCGCGGGGATGCCGTTTTTATTTAAAAATTGAGTGATCCGCTCGACGTTGTGCTTGAAATTACTAAAGACAATCGCCTGCCGCGGCTCCAACTTCTTGAGCAGCGAGAGCAAGTACATCGGCTTTTCATCTTGTCCGACGTGAAAGAGCTCGTCTTCAACATTTTCCGCCTTCGGTTGGTCCTTGCTGACGTTGATTTCCACCGGCTCGGCACCAAACTCATAGCAAACGTTGAGAACGTCAAAATTGAGCGTGGCACTAAACACCAACATCTGCCGATCCGCAGGAATTCGCTTCAAGATGAACTTCATGTCATCCTTGAAACCCATATCAAACATCCGATCGGCTTCGTCAAAAATCACCGCCCGAACTTGGCGCAAATCGATGATGTGTTCCTTGTACAAATCAATCAAACGACCAGGCGTTGCGACCACAAACTCGAGACCATGTCCGATGGCCTTTTTCTGCTTGTCATAGGCCATTCCGCCATAGATCGCCGTGCAACGAATGCCCGCCTCGGTCCCCAAGGTGACAACGTTTTGGTAAACCTGCTCAGCCAATTCCCGAGTGGGAACCAGCACCAAAATGTAATTTGATTTTTCCCACTGAACAAAGGCGCGCTTGCGGGGAGGAACGACCAAGGCTTCCTTAAATTTGATTTCTTCTTCGCCGTGAATGGGCATTGCCGTCGAGACACCCTCTTGCTGAGCCTCTTGGTAACCGGCAACCTCATCACCGTGCAGTGCTTGTCCGGCGGTTTCCATTTCTTGAGCCCGCAGAATGCGTTCGATCAGTGGCAAAACAAAGGCCGCCGTTTTGCCGGTGCCCGTTTGAGCTAAGCCCGCAACGTCTTTGCCTTCCAGAATAACCGGAATCGCCAATTCTTGAATTGGTGTGCAATCAGTAAAGTTGCTTTTCTTGATTCCCGCAAACAGCGAGGGATGTAGATCCAGATCAGTAAATTTCACCCGAGCGAATCCCTAGGAGCTGACTCATATTGTCATCAATTACACGAGGTTAGTATATTAAGGCCCTGGGGTTTGTCAAAGAGCAAGAATCGCTAACCTCGAATTAAGGCTCCTTAAAAAAAGCCTGAAGGAGAGCGATGAAGGCCTGAGGTTGGTCAAAGTGAACCCAGTGGCCAGCTCATTCGATTTGAGCCCCGCGGAGTTTGGGGTTGGCTTGCAGCATGCGATCAAACACCTCGCGAGAAAGATCGGTACTTTGCGACCCCCGAATCACCAGCGTGGGCACGGCAAGTGTCGCCAACAACTCCCAACGCTCTCGCGCACGCCCCTCGCGAACGCTGGCTCGAACCCCCACGGGAGAAAATCGCCAGTCCGCTTTGCCCTCGGCTCCGCTGCGAAGATTGGCGTAAAAATACTCAGCTAAAACCCGCGCCTGAGCCCCCCCACCAACGAGCTGTGGAAAAGTCTCCGCAAAAAAGTGCTTGGCCGCCCGCTTGTCAGGAAAGGGGGTTGGAATCATGTCCAAATAGCCCTCAATCCGCCGAGCCGATTCGAGGTTGGCGTCGGGTCCGATGTCCTCGATGACAAGTTTGTTTACGCGCCGCGGAAAGCGGTTGGCAAAAACCAATGCATTTCTTCCGCCCATGGAATGCCCAACCAGGTGAATCGCCTGATCCCCCCAACCCAGCTCATCAAGGATCAGCGCCAAATCTTGGGCATAGTCCTCGGGGGCATAGCCTTGAGGAGGATGAAACGATCGACCATGCCCTCGCTGATCGAGAAGTAAAATTTGAAATTCTCGCTCGAACGCTGGAGTGATTTTGCGCCAGTTCGCTCCCGAACCCATCAAACCATGCAGGAACACCAGCTTCGGTCCCTGAGGATTGCCGAGAAGCTGAGTGTGGAAGTTCTGCAAATGACTCACGTGAAAGCCTTCCTGTTTGACCCTACCTACAAGACGCGCCATGATGTCGACGGGATGGAAGTTACTCAAAAGCCCTATTTACATCAAGAGTGGATCGATGCGGATGCCATGGAAATTGTCCGCGTCCTACAGCGACACGGTTTTACGACCTTCCTGGTTGGAGGGTGTGTCCGCGATCTTTTGTTGAGTAAGCACCCTAAAGATTACGACATCGCCACCAGCGCCAAGCCGGCGGAAGTCAAACGCGCCATTCGCAATGCCTATATCATTGGTAAGAGATTTCGACTCGTTCTGGTAAAACGGGGGGATCGCCAGTTTGAGGTTGCGACCTTTCGCCGCGACCTCAAGGACGGCGAGGAGCTCCCTGAGCACATCAGCTCGGGCGACAACCTCTTTGGGTCGCCTGAAGAAGACGCCAAACGCCGCGATTTTACCATCAATGCGCTTTTGTACGATCCCGTGGCCAATCAGCTTCTCGACTATTGCGGCGGAATCGATGATCTCAACGAAAAAATTGTGCGCATGATTGGGGAGCCGCTCAAGCGCCTCAAAGAAGACCCGATTCGAATTATGCGCGGGATTCGATTGGCCCACTTGGTGCGTTTTTCATTGGACCCAGAGCTCCGGGAAGGAATGCAAACCGCCGCGTCGACTCTGCTGGATACGGCCTTGCCCCGGCGCCGCGAAGAGTTCTTGAAATTCTTACGCCTTCCCGACCCGTCCCAAGCCTTTATTGAATGTTACGACTTGGGCATACTCAAATACGTCGCGCCCCATTTGCATGAAGCTTTGAGTTCCAAGGAGCAAACCGAGCTCTTCACTCATTACTTGTCCCACTTCCACGACAAGCCTTTGGATCACGCGGATCCTTTGCAGTTGTTTGGCGCTCTTGTTTTGGCTTACTTCCGCACCGTCGTGAGTCCCGATCCGGAAAAATCCGTCAGCACGAACCAAATTCTTGAAAACCCTGAAGTCCTGACCTTGATGCGGGACGAACTCGGCATGTTTAAGTCCGAACAGGCGATGGTAGCGAAGGCTCTTCATATGCAAAACACCCTTCGTCGCCGAGCTGATTTTCAGCGCCGGGGCGAAAAGCGCCAGCTCGCCGTCCTCCAGACCGAAGCCTTCCCTCTGGCGCTCCAGTTTGCTTGCCGGGATTATAGCTTGTCCGGTGAGGACTGGCTCTTTTGGGCCGAACAATACGAGAGCTCTCAGGAGAAAATCCGCGAAGCGCAAGCGCGCTCCCGCCAGCGCCAGCGTCGCGGCCGCCGCCGCCGCCCGCCCCGTCGGCACGGTAAACCCAACTCCACCTCGGCGCCGCAGCCTTCCTAATGGCGGTGGCCCGCTCGGGCTAACGCAATCCGAAGACGAGCCCGCGGCCGTCGAGTGCGACGAGGATCGATAGAAATGCCAAATTAGGCCTCTTCTCGATCAATGCTTAGGTCTTACTATTTCTATCGATCCGAAGTTCACGTGCGCGCGGGGCGTATCCGGGTTGCGGTGGCCCGCTCGGGCTAACGCAATCCGAAGACGAGCCCGCGGCCGTCGAGTGCGACGAGGATCGATAGAAATAGTAAGACCTAAGTTTCGATTGAGAAGGGCTGTCAACTCCCCTCGGCAGGGATTTCGAATTGATCCTCGTGTCAATTCATGGCAAATCTGAGGAGTTAGCGTAGTAGGAGGCTCCATCATGGGCGGCATGTCGATTTGGCACATTCTCATAGTTCTATTGATTGTCTTGTTGCTCTTTGGACCGAGCAAACTTCCAAATTTGGGTAAATCCTTAGGCGAAGCCATTCGCGGATTCAAAAAGGGCTTAAACGAAGATCCCGAAATCGACGTTACC
>JADZEO010000138.1 GCA_020850475.1 Bdellovibrionales bacterium
CTCTGGATAACTGTTTGTGCCCATGATTCAAGTTCGACTATCAAACCTAATTTCGGTCGCTCACCGGGCGAGTTTGTGCCTTGCGCTGGGTGGAATTCTTTGGAGCGGAATTGCGGCTCATGGCAGTGAGATCTTTCAAGCCTCGGGTTCGGTGCGGGCGTTGGGGATGGGAAATGCCTATGCTCCGGTCGTTCGCGATGCGGATTCGCTGTTTTACAACCCGGCGGGTTTGGCTCAAATTGGCGGAGTCAATTGGACGATCTTTGATCTGATTGTTGGTGCGAGTGGCGTGGAGGTTGCGGACAAATTGCAGGACCTCCAGGGCAGCGATTCGTTTGCTGATACGGTACGCGAGCTTTACGGCGAAAGGGTGTGGGCTACAGGCAAGGGCAAATCGGCGATCACCTTACCTTTCTTTGGGTTTGCGGTTTACAACCATCTCGATGCGAGTTTGGACGTCAACAATCCAGTTTATCCAAATATGGATATCGCAGTCGTTAACGACTTTGGCTATGCCATGGGCGCTGGGTTTCCCATTTTGCCGATGCTGCACGTTGGAGCAACCATTCGGCGAATCAAACGCACGGGAGCTCGGGCCCCTTTTGGCCCTAACTTCATTGCGAGTTTAGATCCTGACTCGATTTCGTCGAATATTGAAAAGGAAGGGACTGGTTATGCGGCGGATCTCGGCATTAATCTCAAGGTTCCAGGCCCCGTCGCACCCACTTTAAGTTTTGTATGGCGCAACGTGGGAAAAACCAAATTTTCGGCGAGCACTGAGTTGGGCGCTCCCCCTTCCGATGAAGACGACATGGCCATCGGCGCAGCGCTCGCAATTGATGCGGGTTTGGTGAGTTTGACACCGGCGCTCGAAGTTAAACACCTCAATCGCAATGATGAACAGCTGGGCAAGAAAATCCACTTGGGTGTTGAATTGGGATTGCCGTTGGTGGATATTCGAGCGGGGTTCTACCAAGGATACTATACTTTGGGAGCCGGCTTGAGCTTAGGTTTGCTTCGTATCGACGCCGCCACTTACGGAGTCGAGATGGGTGAGTTCCCGGGGCAATTGGAAGATCGCCGCTATGCACTTCAACTGACGATGGAATTGGGATTCGATATGGGTCTTAATTTCATGGACGACGGAAACGGTGGCAATGACCGCAACAGCGTGTGGGGAGGCAAGCGACTCAAGCAACGGCGCTAAGGTTTGACGTTAGGATAGCCGCGAATGCTTGAGATCAGGGAAGTCTATCATCCTCGCCAGAAGCAAGAATTGTTTGGCGCTTTCAATCCTCAATCAGACACCTGGCTCGTTTCGGATTTAAAATCAAAACTTGAAATTCAAAAGCGCTTGCTCGGCCAAGGCCAGACTCTGGTGGAGGACGCAGTTTTGCGCGCCACAGAGCTGTGGCGAAAATTCATAATGCGAACCTCTCCCGATGTTCGCGTGGTTTCGACTGATTTGGCGCGCTCACTTTTAACTCAATGGCTTGAGGAAGCGGACTTTCAATGGGCGAAGTCCCCGGGGGCGGCGCAAAATTTATTTGCCTACACGGCCCAGCTGTTGCCGATACTGGCCAACGAGAAGGGCGACGATCTCCTCAAAGAGTGGTGGAGCGAACACCCAGATAGTTTGGTTCGGTGGGGTCAATGGTATCACCTGGCACGCTGGGCCTGGGAACGTTTTGCCGAGCAAGCGGTGCTGCCGGCGCCCTGGGTGAGTGCTTGGCTCATGAATTCGTCTGAGCAGTTGCACTGGCCGAGAAAATTGTTTGTCGATCTTGGCAGCGAACTGAGTGCGGTCGAGTCGGATTTGATTTGGAGTTTGAGCCAGAACACCGAGGTGATCCTACTTGCCCCCGGAGCCGAGTGGCGGGGTCGGTTTGATAAGACCATGCGGGGCTATCGTTTGCTCGAAGAAAGGCTCGGTGTTCAAACCCCGGCGGTCAAAAATCCGGAGATCCCGAGGTCCGGCGCTTACGAATTTCGTCGCTACACGACGATGTTGGCGGAGGTCAAAGACGCGACTATGATGGTGCGCCGATGGATCGAAGCCGGAGTTTCCACGGCACAGATTGTGCTGATGGCGCCGGAGATTGAAGACTACTGGCCGGTGTTGGCTGAATATTTGGAGTGCGAAGGCGTTCCTGCGAACAAGGATCGCGTGGTTACTTTGCAATCCTTTCCTGACGTGATTCGCTGGCTGGCGCATTTGCGAATGGATGCGGGGCAGGGTACCAGTGCAGATATCGAACTGGTGGCCTTTGCGGACCGAGATTCGACGCCCTTGAAATACGCTGAGTTTCGCCGGCTCTTTTCCGCTTACTACGATCTTGATGATTTGCGCCGCGATCGCCAGGTGGCCCGCCTGTTTGATCTCAAGATCAATGGCCGAGAGACTCTGCGACGTGATGAATTTGTCGCGTGGGCCATCCAACGCTGGCCGGCCGGCGGTGCAACGCAAAATTTGGAGACGGTATTTCATCAGTTTTTTCAAGATTGTCCTCATTCGACGCGACTGGGTTTGCGCCATTGGGTTTCTTTGACTGAAAAGGTCTGTGCGCGGATCGAGGTCAAGACGGCGCGTGGTACCCCCGGGGGAATTCAACTTTTGAATCTTTCTTCAGGGGAGTGGGTCGAAGCCAGCCACCTCTGGGTGCTGGGATTGACAGAAGAGGGGATGCGCAAGACGGAGACAACAGGAATTTTGCTCTCTGATGTCTTGTCCCTGGAGCGCGACTTGGGTTTTTACCTTCATCATCCGGATCGTTTTCAGTCGGAGTTTGAAGCAGAGTGGATGTTGGATCGACCCTGGAGTGAGGCAGTGCTGTCGACTCCGGGGGTCGACTTTGCAGGTACCATTCAAACACCGACGATGCTTTGGCTGAGACGAGCACTCGAGTTGGCGAAAACCTGGGAGCAGTACTCCGCGCCAGCTGAAACCCGCTGGGACCAAATCCAAAGAGCTGAGCTCAGAGATTTGGGCTCGGCGCGAGGTTGGTCGCAAGATCTTCAAGAGCTCGTGATCCGAGAATTGCCCGTTGAGCTTGGGCAGACTTTGGCTGCTGGATTTGGGTCACTCACGGACGTCAGCTTGTCGGTTTCACACATTGAGTCTTTTCTCGAATGTCCCTTCAAAGTTGCGGCGACCAAGATCTTGGGCGTGTCGGATTTGCCGATCATCGACATGGATGTGGATCATCTGTCGCGAGGCAGCCTGATGCACAAACTGTTTGAAGTTCTGACCCGCTCCGAACCCTTCCGCAGTGACTACTCGAAGGCTGAATTGGCCGAGATGGTCGAGATGGCGCGCCGGGAAAGCCAGTTGCTTCTCGCCGATGAGCGCCTGTGGCCACCATTGCGACAAAAGCTGGTCGATCAGGCCTCTCGATTTGTCGATTTTGAGAGAGAATGGCGCAGTCTCTTTCCTAAAACCAAAACCGTCGGGCGCGAGGTCCGGACCCAGTGTCGTTGGAATCCCACCGACCTGCGCTTTGAATCTCTGGAGGGGTCTGGAGTTTTGTTTCGAGGCTTTATCGATCGAGTCGACAGCGACGGCGAAGGAAATTATGTCCTCTTGGACTACAAGTCGTTGAACCATGGTTTGACCTATCATCGATAGTGGTTGAGCAAACACTCCTTGCAACTACCGCTCTATGCCCACTGGCTCGCCTTAGGATTTTCCAGTTTGGGACCGGGGGAAGTCGTGGGAGCCTTGTATTATGTCGCCAAAAACCTGGACCGCACCAAGGGATTTGTGGTTGATCAAGGCGTCGAGGGTCTCCTGGGGCCGGCGAATCGTTACCAGCAGGTAAGTCTTGGCGACCGCGACGGCCTTATCAAGGAGTCCGTTCGAATCTTAGGAGAAGCGGTCGGGGCAATCTTGGCCGGAAATTTGGGGCCGCGACCTGAACGGCCGGAACAAACTTGTGTCACCTGTCAATGGAGAGGCTTATGTCGTTCACCCCATCTCCATTAGTTGATCGAATTGTTCGCGCCGGCGCCGGCGCGGGTAAAACTACGACCTTGACCAAACAAGTGGTTGAGACGGCGTTGAGCTTTTTTCATGAGCACGGTCGCTTTCCTCGAATGGTGGTTACCACCTTTACCCGAAAGGCCACGCAAGAACTGCGTGAGCGCTTGGTGGTTGCGGCGGTCAAGAGCGACAACGTGGAATTTCTGGAGTATGTTTCGAGCCGTTCAAGTTTGCATATTTCGACCATCCATGGAGTGCTGAGCCTGTTTTTGCGCCGGTACGGACACTTGCTGCAGGTGGATTCCGGCTTTAAGATTCTTTCTGAAACCGAGGCCTTTCATGTGGCCAAGGGAGTGTTTCGTCAGCAGCTCTTTGAGAATTCCGAATTTGCTGAGCTGCTTGAAACTCATTCGGTCTCTACGCTCGTGAATATGCTTCGTCGCCACTATGCTTGTCGGTTGGAATCACCGGCAGCCCGAGTTCTCGCGGAGACGGATCAAGTTCCACTTTTTCATCGTTTGGTCGATCCTTGGGTCGAGCGCCTCGAAGCAACGATCGCGGAGGCGCAGGCGCAAACTCAAGTGGAGTCCTGGAAGGATTATTTTTTGCGCCTGCAACAGCTGCTGCGGATCGTGAAGGGTCTTGAGTCCAAGGAAGACTGGAGTCAACTCGAGCGCGCGCGGGGGGAGTTGGGTCGAAAGCCGACATTTTCCACAAAGAAGCAGGGCGAGGCTTTTAGTTCGGTGCTGAAGAGTCGGCTGGACGAGGATTGGGATTCACTCAATGAACTTTTGGGAAAACGAGGAGTGGAGCCTTCCGACTGGGAAGAGGTTGAGCGCTTCTGTCGTCGCTTCGATCAGGCGGCGCGCGACTTCTTTGAGCGATTCAGTCGTAAGAAAGTGGAATCCGGGCAACTCGAAATGGGCGACCTCGAACTTATTGCCCGCGATCGGCTACGGAAGTTTCCGCAAATTGGCGCGAGCTTTTCTGCCGAATGGGATTATTGGTTAATCGACGAGTTTCAAGACACCAGCCCAATTCAAGTGGAGTTGCTGGATATTTTGATTGGCGATCGCAAGGCCTTTTTAGTCGGAGATCCACAGCAGTCAATTTACCTTTTTCGGGGCGCGCGCAGTGAGGTGTTTCAAGAACGTTGGGCGGCCGTTAAGGCGCGAGGGGGCGTGGCCGACGAAAAGGTCATCAATTACCGCTCGCAACCACCCCTCTTGCTTTTTTTGAACGACCTTTTTTCCAGCTTAAGTCACCAGTTTCGGCCGATGGAGCCGCATGGAGTTCCAACCGGCGATCGCGTGGTGGCGACCTTCGCGGTGGCACCTCACTACGGCCCTGAGGCTAATCAGCCGGGCTTGTCCGAGGTGGAGGCCATCATTGAGCACATTGAGAAATTGCGCGCCCAGGGCGCGGGTTTTCAGGATATTTGTATTCTCGGCCGAACCAATGCCCAGCTGAGTGATCTGGCCTCGAGACTGCTGCAGATTGGCTACCCGGTTTACTTGCACGCCGCCAGCGGTTACTTTGATCGTCGCGAAATTCGTGATGCCGTGGCACTCTTGCGCTTTTTACTAAATCCGGCAGACGATCAAAATCTTTTGGTTCTTTTGCGATCGCCGTTTTTTCGGGTCGAGGATCGTGAGTTGGCAAGCCTCCGCAGCCAAAAGGGCGAGCCCTTGTGGACTCGGTTGCAAGCCGAGCCTCGCCCTCCCAGTGTGGGTCGGCTTGAAAAATATCGTGAGCTGTCTCAGGAGAGGGGCGTGGCTTGGGCGGTTCGCCGAGCCTTGCTTGATGAGGGCTTTTTTGATGTGTCGCTCAAGTATGACGGAACCGGGCGGCGCGAAGCCAATCTGTGGAAGTTTTTGCAACAGCTCGAAGATCAGCAACGCACTCCAGGCGCTCGATTCATCGACCTGGCTGATCAAGTTACCGAGGAGTTAAATACCAATGAGGAATCGGCAGAAAGCGATGCCGTCACTGCGCTCGTTCCCAATCGCATCAACTTGATGACCATTCACTCGGCCAAAGGGTTGCAGTTCACTCATGTGATTTTGCCTCGCTGTGACCGTGGTCCCCGCGGACGAGGTCCTGGCGCTTTCGGAGTTGAAGAAAATCAAGGGGTGTGGGGAGTCACGCATTCGAGTTCTATGGATGGGGAGTCCATCCCGAGTTTGCCTCAACTGGTGGCCCTCGCCGAGCGCAGGGGCCGTGAGCAAAAAGAGACTGAGCGATTGTTGTATGTGGCCTTGACGCGAGCCAAAGAGTCTCTGCTGGTCAGTTGGAGTGGCACTCCGCAGGCGGGAAGTTGGGCGGACCAGCTAGGGTCTTGGACTGGGAAAGTCGGAAGGCAACAGACGCCCGCCTATTGCTATGACGTAGAGGCGGGGCCTTGGCTGGTGAAACCCCGGGTCGATAACTTGGATTCAGCCGTCGCTATTTCTACGCCGGTGAAAGCGACGGAGCTCAAGGTCACCGGCTTGGGTCGCAAATTTTCAGTCAGCGAATACTTGGAGGAAAAGCTCCAACTTCCGCAAATGGAACAAATGCGGCCGGGAGCGGAGCTAGTCCAAGTGAGGGTGCAAGCCAGTAATGAGGGAATTTTGATCCATCGTCTAATGGAGACCTTGCACTACAATTGGGATTTTGACTTCCGACAGGTGCTTGATCGCTGGTTTGGGTCACAGGCGTCGCGAGCCGAGACGGCGCTGAATTTTGTCAAGTCCGCGGCGACACCTCCGCTGCCGGACCTCATTCGACGAGGTTTTGTGGAATGGGGGTTTCAGGTGCCTACGGTAAAAGGAATTCTTGAGGGTCAAATTGACTTGTGGGGCGAAGCGGCCGATGGCACCACCTGGCTGGTAGACTATAAATCAGGTTCTGAAAGGTATTTGCAAAAAGCCCTTCATCAACTGAGTCTGTACTCGTTGGCCCTGCGCCGATTGGGAATCAGCGGTGAGATCAACCTGGCGGTGGTTTATCCTTTGCTGGGTAAATCACATGTGCAGGTAGCGCCGTCAGAGTCTGAGTTGCACCAGTTATTTCCAGAATTATTTAGCGGCAGCAGCAAGCAGTGAAGGCCTCAAAACGGATGATCTAAAAGCGGAACTTTTTTGGAGTCGTGCGAATTTCCCGACGAAACAAATGGTAGAAGTGGCTTTGATCCTGAAAGCCCAAGGCTTGAGAGATCTCACCAATCCGGCGGCCCGTCATTAGCAACTCAAATGAAGCCTGCAGAAGCCTCATTTTATTGCGGTACTGGACCGGAGGGAGTCCAAACTCCTTTTGAAACGCCCGAGTGAGTGTTTCGTGACTCACTCCCAATTTTTGTGCATAGGCTTCAAAGGCTGTATTTAAGGTAAATTCCTGGTCGATCAGTTTTTTAAGTTTGAGGGCCCAAGGATTGCGAATGGCCGGTGCTAAGTGAACGGTCTGATCAGCTTCACGAAAAATTTTAACAATGTCGGCAACGTTCTTGGGCCATTCAAAGCGCGAGTTGTGAATCAGGCATGGGTCCAAGGGCATTTCGTGTGGCTGCTCCAATGTGCTCAAGTATGAATACCAATTAAGATCGCCGGTACCGAGCCGCCAATGCCTGGTTGCGCGGTTAGGAATCCAAATTAAACTTGGACCGACGACATCGATCCAACGATCGCCACAACGAATCTGAACTTGTCCGGGCTGGAGATCGGCGACCGCTAAGGCCCAAGAAGGCCCAAACACGTCAATTTCTTCTTTGGGTTCGATCACCTTTTGAGAGCGGTGAAAAAAGAAAAAGCAATCTCCCAAAACGTAATATTCGTTTTGGTAGGTTTCAGCGGCCAAGACCAATGGATTTCTCGTTTCCAT
Organism: Bdellovibrionales bacterium; assembly: GCA_020850475.1. GTDB lineage: Bacteria > Bdellovibrionota > Bdellovibrionia > Bdellovibrionales > UBA1609 > JADZEO01. The sequence goes on from JADZEO010000138.1 coordinate 7,838, forward strand.
GTCCAATTTTGAGTCGCTCCTCGCGGCCTGTCACCGTCTCCAACCAAATGAGATCAAAATCCCCCAATTTTTTGTCGGCGGGAGTACCGAAACCAACTTAGATCCAGGAGAAAAGGATGAGTGAGCCCCTAAACCTAAAAAAGCATTTGTTGCGAGCGGCTCCAAAGGCGCTTCGCCATTGGCTCATCCGGCAGTCCTTTCACCTTCCCGAGCCGCCTCCGGCCGAGATTACGGTGCGGACGGCGACAACGCAAGATGAACTTGAGCAGGCGTATCGGGTTCTGCAACTTTCTTATGAAGAAATGGGTTTTGCGACCGAGGAAGCCAGCGGCCTTCGTTTGACCAAGTACTTTGCCTTGCCAACCACCTCGACCCTCATCGTTTGTTGGAAAAATCAGATCGTGGGTACGATGAGTGTGATTCGCGACGGCCCCTTTGGGACCCCCGTGGGGGAGGTATTTGAGCTGGGGCCGCTCAAAGAGCGGGGATGGCAGCTGGCGGAGGTTTCTTCGTTGGCTATCGATCCCGAGTTCCGTCGGCACCGCGGTCAAATTCTCTTTCCACTGTGTAAATACTTGTATGACTACGTTCGCTTCTACCAACAAGTCGACGCCATCGTCATCGCGGTACACCCTCGTTGGCGTGATTTTTACGAGGCGCTGCTCATGTTTAAACCGTTGAAGCAGCGGATGATTCCCAACTATGACTTTGCCAACGGCGCGCCGGCGGTTGGCCTGTACCTGCCACTCCAGCAGTCCCAGGAAGATTTTCGGAGTTGCTTTGCCCATCGAACCCAATCCCAAGATCTTTTTCGTTACATGGTGGTAGATCCCGCCCCGCGTGCGATTTTTCCGAACCGACCTTATTTTAAGTCTCAGGATCCGGTTTTAAATGCTGAAATGTTGAGATATTTTTTTGTGCACAAAAAGCCTATCCTGAGTGAGCTGAGTGGTTGGGAGCGCCACTTCTTGCGAGAGCAATACGGTACACTCGAAGCGGTAAAACTATTTAGTTCCCTCTGGGGGCCCGCCGAAGCCCCTTTACGTGAGTGCCGCTACAATGCGCTTCTCAATGCCAGAATTGATTTTCAACCAGCTCAAGTCATCAATGCTTCTCGCCACGGACTCCTAATCCGATCCGACTTGGAGTTGCCGGTCGAGAGTACTCTGGCGGTTCTCGTAAGTAAGACTGAAATGGCTCGACTTCGGGTTGCCCGAGCCTGGGGGAACTCCCAGCTCGGACTATGGGGACTTGCCATTAAAGAGAGTGACCTACGGTGGAAACGCTACTTGAACTATCTCGAGGCCGACGTCAATCAGTCCGCGATCCTGCGTGTCGCCTAAGCCGGTTCCTCTGGCCGCGGTTTCATCATTCGTGAAAGCAAAAAGTATTCAAATCGATGTTTTAAGGCAAGATCAGGCAGATTCCCCGCTTGGTACCGTGGTTGTTCGGAAGTGGTCCTCGGCGAATGAATTTGCACCAGAAAGTGAATCGGCGAAGTCCAGTCGACCTTCAATGAGACTTTGCGCACATTTTGAATCGCCCGAGACCAGTCGTCCATCGTGAAGGCAGCTCGCAGCGAGTGCTCATAATCCTCCACCAAAAGTGGGCTTTGCTGGCTGCGCTGGTCATCGACCAGCAAGTCGATGGTTCGTTCGCTCCGGAGTGGTCCCAGATCAGAAACCAAAACCCCTCCGCCGACCTTGAGCACTCGATCCAAAGTGAAGAAGGCGGTCAACAAGCTGGCCGAATCGGGCAAATGGTGAAAGGCCAGACAAGAACTCACGACATCAAATTGGCGCTGACCGATTCTGGATAGTGAGACCAGATCATCATGGACAAACTCCACATTCTGGACGGCGGCGGCTGAGCAAATCTGTTTTGCAGTATCGAGCATGGTGGTTGATAAGTCCACGCCGACAAAATGGCACCTCGGAAAACTCTTTGCCATGAGGGCCAACAACTGTCCCGAGCCACAACCCAAATCTAAAATCGTGTCTCCAGGACTCACCAAGGTCGTAAGACGTTCAATGTGCAAACGATAGAGGGGAAGCAAGGTGCCCGTGGGACCACCGCCCTCGGTATAAGCGGCAACTTGGTCCGGCGCGGCCATGACCAAATGTGGCTCGGGCCGACGATGGCGAGGTTCCCGAACCGAGTTTTCATTCGTTAGTATCTTTAATAATCGCCATGGTCCCACTCTGTACCTCCTCGGCCCGATTGAGCTAAGATTCTGATACCTCAGTCCAATTGGCAAAGAACTCGGGGTCTTGACGGCTACGAAGTGGTCCACCGAGGTTGGACCACTTCGCGGCGGGCTTGATCCGGGCAATTTCTTCGGCTAGGTTGGCGCCATGAAAAATACCGACTTACCTAAAATTCCTCCGGCTAAAGTTTTCTTTCCTGAAATCGATTTGCGTGGATGGTTGCGTGACGAATTGGCCGTCCGCCAAACGAGAAACAAGAAGTATTCGCTACGCGCCTTTGCCAAGTCACTGGGCTTGAGCCACGCCGGTCTTTCCGAAATGTTAGCAGGCAAGCGCCGAATCACTACTCAAAACGTCAACCGGATCGCGCGCGCCTTAAAGTGGGATGCCGCCACCACGGCGAGCGCCCAGGCTTCTGTGGCCTTTGATCCCCTTAACTTTACGCAAGTGCCGCAGAATCAAGTCGATCAGCTCACCGAATGGTATTTCAATGTGATCATGGAACTCTTTCTCGTCGAAGGATTTCAGGAGGATCCCGCTTGGATTGCCAAGACGGTGGGAATTTCTGAGAGTGAGGCGTTTGAGGCCTTACAGACGCTGGTGCGAACGGGAAGTTTGGCCCGGGACCGCAGAGGAAAACTCAAGGTAATGGATTTTAAAACGACGACCATTGGCAATCTTCGTTCAGCCCAAGTCAATCGGCGCATTCAAAAGCAGTTCTTGGCTTTGCAGTCTCGGGCTCTGGAGGAAGTGCCCGTTGAGGACCAGAGTTCGATGGCCCTCACAATTGCGATGGATCCTGCAGACTTGACCGAAGCTCGGAAGATCATTCTCAAAGCAATCAAGGATCTGTCCAAGCTGCTAAATCACAAAGGCGTACGTCGTCGTCAGGTCTATCGGTTGCAGGTTGGACTCTTTCCCCTCACGCGTCTCTGAAGAAATTGTTAAGACTCGAGCGCCCAGTCGAAGGCAAATGTCTGGGATCTTTTTGGAGTAACTTGACCGTCAGAAGTCCAGTTTTGTTGGAAATCTTTGCGTGGCTGTCCC
>JADZEO010000139.1 GCA_020850475.1 Bdellovibrionales bacterium
CTTTTCCCGTCTGCAGGGTGCCAATGACTTCTTTGAGACTCGAATCCGGCTTGCGCGCTTGGGCTCCCGCCTCCGCGGAAGTGAAGGATGATGCCAGCAAGGCAGTAAGTAAGAAGAGTTTCATTGCAGCCACCTTTCTAGTGGGTCCCGCACACGGGGGTGTAGTCATTACGTTTGAGTCGAGAACATTCATTACGCGTACCTTCGAATGAGCGATAAATTTGATTGTCGGCGTTGCCATAAAAACCATTGTTCGAGCGAGCGGTGTAGCTGAGACACTGAACGGGATCCAAATTGGATAAGGGTTTACCGTCTTGATCAATGCGCGTTTTGAGGCAACTCATGCAGCGATTGGCCGCATTGGCATAGGCCCGCGAAGTTCCATGGTAGCGAAAGAACATCGACCAGTCGGGTGAACCACGCTTTTTCTCTTTGAGGGTATAGGCCATGACTTCCAGTTGGAGTTCCACGCTGGTGCCAAGGGCATCAAACAGGAGATCCGGATTTTCGGTGTAAGGCGGTTGATTGAAGGGCGCAATGGTGCTGCGAAAGGGTGGAAGTCCCGCTCCGCCGCCGCGAAAATAAGCGCGAAAAGTCGTGCGGGTCATTTGTCCCATGCCTTGAGCGGTGTAGTTGTTATGAATGCCACGATAGCAAGAGTGGAAAACTTTGATAAGTGGTTCGAGTGAGAGAGTTTCGGCCGCGGCAATGCAAGGCATCGCGCGCACATCAACTCCCAAGCGTTGGGCATGACGTTGTCCGAGAGAAAGAATCCGCGAAAAGCGATCTTTAACGCCGAGATCTTTCCACGGAGATTCTTCGCAGGCAACGCGCTTGAGTTCATTCACGCAGGTTTGGTTCCATCCGCGGCTCCTCGCTCGTTGGAGGATGGCATTAAAACCGCCGGTCGCAATATCGGGTTGACCATCATTGCGGATACAACGGCGATCCAAATCACCGCGGGTGACGGCCGCAATCACATCGTTCGCACCGGGCACACCGGATCTTGGTTGACCACAAGCCTCACACTGGGCTTCGGAGTCGCGATCCCGCGCTTGGCCCGGTCTCGCCGGCGGCGGCGGCACCGGATCATCTTTGATCGCGGCGACCGCTTCGCGAGTCGCTCCATAAGTCGGGGCCGTTTCGTCGGGGTCAACTTCGAGAGTGCGATCGCTGTTGTCGATCCAGGCCATGGGTTGGCCAAGGACACCATCGGCCTTGCCACAGGCTTTTTTCCAATCCTCGCGATTAAACGCCACCAGGGTCGCGGTTTCAACTCGAGCGATCACGGTTCCTCGCATATCGCGCTGTAATTCATTACAAATGATGTTGTCATTGCGCTCGAACTGAAGGGTCGTGCGGGCAGGGGCACCTGAGCGCGCGACTCTCACGTTGTGGCGCTCGGCCGGCGGGAGAATGAGCCGGGGATCGACTGGTTCACCAGTCGCATCAGGGTCAATTCCCTTGGCGGCCTCTCCACCTGATTGACCGACGGGAACTAAACCCGGTTGAGGATCGTGGGCGGAGAGTCCGGTGAACTTTTTTTGTTCTTCGATGGACTTGAGGGCGCTCGTGACATCGCCGTGAGTTGTGGTCGCCGTATCGGCCGTACGATCTTTGCCGACAAAGTTGAACGGTTCATAGAGCCAGAGCATGGGCTGGCCGTTGACGCCCGTTTGGTCGCCGCAAAGACGTTTGTATTCGTCCGCATTAAAGACAATCAGTAAGCCCTCGCGCTTTTTTGCAATTACGGTTCCGCGCAAGGGAGGGGTCAATCCCCGACAGCGCACATTCTGGTAGCCGCGAAATGAAGGTGCCAAGCGGCCATTCACTCCGGACGCCCGCAGTTGAACCGCGTAGCGGTCCTGCGGTTTGAGCAAATTCACCTCTTCGGTATTGGCCGAGTGAACGGTGAAGCTGTAGGCGCCCAACAGAAGTGAGGATATCAATATTAATAGGTTCGGTCCCGAGGGGGTTTTTTGAACTTTGATAACAACTCCTCGTCAAAGGGGGGTCAGATAGGAGATAACAGAGCAATCGCCGGGCCTATGGCAAGCATCTGTAATTATTGAATTTAATTTGGACCACGAGGGGGTCTTTGGGAACCACAAGTTGGGGTGTCAGGCAATGAGCTCGAAAGGGGATAGGTTCGATTTGAGCGGAGCTCCTGAGCTTGGCGATGTCGAGAGATTTGACGAGTGTTCGACAAAATTGGGGCGCTTTTTGGGGGATGCCTTAGCCGGGTGAGTGGATGAGCTGATGCAAACACTCAATCGCCTGAGCTTTTTCGGTGGGCTTCACAAAAACCGAAAAGCTCGTTCCGCTACTGATCGTCTTCGCCGGGTTGATTCCGCTTTTGAGCAAAACGCTTAAGATATGTTGGGGCAAGTGCGAAGCGTAAAGTCCGTTGCAAGTTAAACTCACACCAACGAGCGGCTCGCGCAGTTGTTTGAACGGCGGCTTGGCCACGGCTTGTAATAGAGCCTTTACTTGCTCAGCGCTGGTCGAGAACATCAGGCGAAGCTGACCGTCTTCAAACACCGTTGCCAAAAGTTGGGGCCAGGCCAATTGATGGGCTTTCAACTGGGCGTCGAGGAGGGAGAGACCCTCAGCACTGCTCGAGCAGGTAATTGCCAGGTGGTGGACTTCGTTCAGCGAATTCACCGTTAAGGGAGCCACTTTTTCGTACATAGAAATTTCCTCTTCTACAATCATGGTTCCAAGTTCAGGATGGACGGAGCTGCCCACGTAAAGCGGAACTTTTTGCACACGGGCCAATTCGACACAGCGAAAGTGCAGGACCTTGGCTCCCCAAAAACAGGCGTCTTCCAGAGCCGCAACTGGAAAGCGAGTGTAGCGATGAGCTTGGGCGATGACTTTGGGATCCGCCGAGTAAATACCATCAACATCTTTGAGAATCTCACAACGCTCGGCCTTGAAATGGGCTGCCATGGCGACAGCGGTGGTATCGGAGCCGCCGCGCCCCAGGGTCGTCACCTCTTTAGAGATTGGATCGACGCCTTGAAAGCCCGCCAGCACCACGACTTTTCCTTGGCTGAGCGACTCTTGAACGCGCTGAGGACGAAGTTCCACAATGCGGGCGTTGCTGTGAGAGGTATCGGTCAATACTCCGGCTTGGCTCCCGGTAAAACTAATCGACGGGCAATTCAAATCATTCAGCGCCATACTCAAAAGAGCCATGCTGATACGCTCGCCGGCGGTCAGTAGCATATCCAATTCACGGCGATTCGGTTTGGGGCTGACCTGGTAAGCCAACTGAATGAGTTCGTCGGTCGAAGTTCCCATCGCGCTGACCACCACAATCAAGCTCTTTCCCGCTCGATGAGTGCGGGCGACGTGTTCGGCCACTCGGCGAATATCTTGGGGAGTCTTGAGACTGCTGCCGCCGTATTTTTGCACAATCAATTTCATGCCGCTTTTTCCACTTGCCCATTTGTAACATTGGACGGCCGGGTTCGGTAGTCTTAGAGACGTTTTTTCATTTGCTGGCGCACAAACTGGGAAACCCGGGTGGTGGTGCCGCGGGGTACACGAATGCGGTGGGCGGACACAAACGACGGAATAAAACCATGAAGCAGTTCGGGGTTGAGCTTGCGCAAAGATTCCATTGAAATGCCCAAATGTTTAGAGAGTTGGAACAAATCGGTTCCACCGGGCACTGAGAAGTACTCGTAGGAATAGGGCTCTTTGGGCTCCATGGAGTGAAAGCCATAGAGGGCCGGTGATTTGGAAATGAGCATGGCGGCAATGAGCTTGGGAATGTAGTCGCGAGTCTCCTCGGGGAAATCGCGCTTTTTCGACAACACCCAGAAGTTGTCGGTTTTGTACTTTTGAATCAACTTGCGCATTCGCCCTTCACCCATGTTGTAGGCCGCCGCGGTGAGATACCAGGAATTAAACATCTTATACATGTCACTCAGGTAGGCTGCCGCCGCTCGGGTGCTCTTGGTGAAGTCTCGGCGCTCGTCAAGCCACCAATTGACCCGCAAACCATAGCGTCCGGCGGTGGACTTGATGAATTGCCAATATCCCACGGCCTCGGCGTCACTGATCGCATGAGGCGAAAAGCCACTCTCGATCATCGCGACGTAGGCGAGGTCTTGAGGGATTCCTCGCTCTCGCATGTGGGCCTGCATGATCGGCAAATAGCGATACGAGCGTTCCATCCATCGCTTAAACCAGGATTTGCCGCCGTTTTGGTAATAGTTGATCCAAAAGCGAACCTTGCTGTTGTAGGTGATGGGCAAGTCGTAATTGGGGCGCCGATCCACAGGTGAGTAGACCGGATTCACTGCGGCCTGCGCGCTAAAGGTCGAGAGTAAAATCAAAGCCATCAACAATCGAACCAAATCCAACTTCCTGTTGAAAAAGGGCATTCGTCAGCGCCACGCGCAGAAACTCAAATTTCATTCTATGCAGGGTTCGAGGGAATCACAACGTCGTGGCTAGACGTATGTCGAGTGTCATCAAATGGTGAAGGAGTCAAAAGCCTGACTCCGCCGAGAGGCCAGTCGTCACGGACCAGCCCGTCATTGGTTTCGGCTCATTGTGAGATTAATTTAAGTCGAGAAATCACTTCATGACCTAAGTCGGCCCATCGGCGCCGTGGCATATTAGTTGCTCATCACTTCAGTGCGGGGAGGTCTGATGAGCAGCAAAGGCATATTCACGGCGGTGAGCGGGGCGATGGCCCAGTCGTCAAAAATGGAAACCTTGGCCAATAATATTGCGAACGCCAACACCACGTCGTTCAAAAAAGATCGGCAGGTATTCAACGAGTACCTCAGTGCCTATGAAAGACCACCCGACGTCATTCAAGTTCCCAAGATACCAGCGTCGGTCGAAAGTTTTTATGACATGCAAGGTGGCGATCGCGGCTATGTGAATGCCGCCGGTTCTTTCACCGACTTCAGTCAAGGTGCACTCAAGCCGACGGGCAACGTTTTGGACTTGGGTTTGGAAGGGGACGGATTTTTTGAAGTGCTCACACCTCAAGGGGTTCGGTTGTCGCGCAACGGTGCCCTTACCGTCGATTCGAGCGGACGCTTGACTACCAAAGAAGGCCATTTGGTCCTCAGCAAGGGAGCGCAAGACCCAGCCCAGCGAGCCATTCAAATCGGTGGCAATCGCAACATTACAATTTCTTACGAAGGCGAAGTTTTTGTCGGCGGCGATCGTGTTGGAGAGTTGTCGGTGGTGGCACCCAACATTCCCGACAGCCTGACCAAAGTGGGGAATTCGCTTTACACCACCAAAGAAAACATGAATCCGCAGTTGGTGCCCAGTTTGAGTGCCAAAGTTCATCAAGGTTTTATTGAGGGCAGCAACGTCAATGTCGTCGAAGAGATGACAGACATGATTGCCACGACCCGCGCCTTTGAAAGCACTCAACAGGCGATCAAAGCTTTCGACCAAATGGATCAGAAACTGGTGAATGAAGTCGGTAGACTTGGCTAATAAGGATGTGACTCGATGCTCAAGGCTCTAAACACCGCCGCCACCGGAATGCAGGCGCAACAAACCAATATGGATACCATCGCCAACAACTTGGCGAACGTATCGACGACAGGTTTTAAAAAGGCTCGGGCCGAATTTGAGGACCTCATGTATCAAACGGTCAAGGAGCCCGGCGCTCAAACCGGTGCCAACTCGGTTTCGCCGACGGGTGTTCAGGTGGGCCTGGGGGTAAAAACTTCTGCCGTACAAAAGGACTTTGCGCAAGGCTCGACGAAGATCACTCGAGCGCCCTTTGATATTGAGATTCAAGGCTCAGGATTTTTTCCGGTCCAGCTTCCCGACGGACAGATCGCCTACACGCGCAACGGCGCTTTTAAAAAGGCTCCCGACGGCCGCTTAGCCGATCAAAATGGCTATGCTTTGCAACCGGAAATCACGATTCCTCCGGACGCCTCAGGAGTTGAGATTAATCCCGATGGCTTGGTGCAGATCATAACCGGGGTCAATACCGTTCCGCAAAACGTCGGACAAATTCAGTTGGTCAACTTTGTTAATCCGGCTGGACTCAAAAGCATCGGCCGCAATCTCTTTGTGCCGAGTAACGCCAGTGGCTTGCCCCAACAAGGAACTCCCGGTCAGGCGGGCCTCGGCATTGTAGCGCAAGGTCAGTTGGAAACCAGCAACGTTAATGTCGTGGATGAAATGGTCAATATGATTACCGCTCAACGGGCCTACGAAACCAACTCCAAGGTGGTTCAGGCAACGGATCAAATGCTGCAATACATGAACAATTTGAGGTAACGGCTTTGCTGAGAATTTTAATCGGTGGATTCATTTTTATATCTGGGTGGGGCGCGCAAGGCCGCGAAGAAGTGAATATTCCCACGACCATCAAGGTGACGGGTGCGGAAATGGTGCACCTAGGTCACCTTTTGCCTACGGACTTTGATGATCCCTCCACGCGCCAAGCTTGTGCGCAGATGAGTCTCACAGATGCCCCTCGCTCCGGCGAAAAACGGGTGGTGACCAGTCACCTGGTGGCTTCGGTTTTACGGCGAGCGAAAGCGACCTTTCCTCAGGTGTTCGCCAACTATCACTTTCACATTCCCCAAGAAGTGGTGATTGAAAATTCCGGAGCAAGTCTGTCCGAAACGGAAATTCGCCAAGGTCTTTTGAGTCAATGGCGGGCGCAGTGCCCCGAGTGTCAATTTGAAATTCAAGAAATCTCTCTTCCTCGAGTGCCCAAGGACATCGAAGTCAAAGAATGGGAATTGGTGGGCGTGCCGTCATTGCCCCGCGGATCCTTTAGTGTCGCCATCCGAATTAATAAAGCGCAGACCGATCGGGCGGATCATCTCCGATTTTGGATCAATGGAGTGGCCCGCATCCTCAAACAAGTACCGGTCGTTCAGCGTAATCTGAACTTCGAGGAGCGAGTGGCCGAGACCGATGTCAAATTTGAATTTCGTGACGTCACCTATGCGCGAGACGCCATCCCCGAGCTGGCAGCCCTCGTGGGGCGTAAAGTAAAAATGACCAAGGCTGCGGGACAAGTCCTATGGCTGAGTGATTTGGCGAAAGAAAAAGCGGTGGCGCGTGGTGAATGGATCAAGGTGAGTTCCAGCGAAGGCCCGCTTGAAATCTCAATGATGGCGCAGGCCGAATCGGATGGCTTCGTCGGCGATGTTGTGCGCCTGCGGAATGCGACCAACAAGTCCATCATGACCGGCATTGCCACGGCAAAAGGGCAAGTGGAGTTGCAATGAAGCAAGTGACTCAATTTATCAACCTCAGTCGTCTTCTCCTCATTGTCATCGTCGGAGCGAGTCTGACGGGCTGTGCGGGATTTAATCGTAAGCTCAAAGATTTTTTGGGCGGTTCGGGTGGTGCGGCGGAAGCCCCCGTCGCCGGTCCGACCAAGTTTTCGGATACTCCCAACGTCACCAACAATGTGCGACGGCAATATAAACGCGTGACCCGCCAAACCTTGGAAGAAGAGTCCCAACTAGAAGGCCGAGCGGGTTCGTTGTGGGTCATGGAAGGCCAAGGTTCTTACTTGTTCTCGCAAAACATCATTCGCATGATCGGCGACTCGATGAGCGTTAAGATCGAGGGTGAGCCGAAGGATCAATTGCACTCCAAAGTGACCGTTATCCGCAAGCTCCTCGCCAAACTGGAGCAAAAGGCGGAAGCTCCGGCCGTGCGCGACCCCGCCTCAGCTTCGGCGGGAGCGGCAAAGCCAGCGGCTGCGGCCGCGGCTGGCAAAGAGGGCGGTGGAGCTGAGGGTGCGGCCGCTGCGGCCCCCAAAGAAGCGGCCAAAGACGACGATAAAAAGGCCGATATCCTCGGTGCCAGTGGCGACTTTCCCGTTCAATCCGTTCCGACTCGAATTACCGAGCGCATGACCGACGGCAACTATCGAGTGCGGGGGAGTCAGCCCTTTATGATCGGGTCGCGTGAATACAAGGTTATCGTTACGGGAGTGGTACGAGCCGAGGACTTTTCTGACGACGGCATCAGCTCCAGTCGATTGCTCGATTCTAAATTTGACATCGTGAGTGTGAGAAGGAAGAACGAATGAGGACATTCATCACTGTACAGATACTCCTGGTTCTGGTGGCTTGCGCCCTGAGTGCCAAGGCGGCTCGCCTGAAAGACATCGCCAACATTCGCGGTGTCCGCAGCAACCAATTGGTAGGCTATGGCTTGGTCGTGGGCCTCAAGGGGACCGGCGACAGTAAATCTGAATACACGGACAAGAGTTTGCAGCGACTCCTCGATCACCTCGGCATGAAACTGCAAGGCAAAGAAAGTGGCAGTAAGAATGTGGCAGCGGTCATCATTACCGCAAGCCTTCCGGCCTTTGCCCGCGCCGGTAATCAATTGGACATTACCGTGAACACCATTGGTGATGCCGCCAGCCTCAAGGGCGGAACCCTGGTGCAATCCCCGCTGCGTGCGGCGGATCAGCAGATCTATGCCGTGGCTCAAGGGTCAATCTTAGTCGGCAGTGCCCAAGGCGGAGTGCACGAGACCGTGGGGCGAATTCCCAATGGCGCCATCATCGAGCGAGATGTGGGCGATCAATTTTCGAATCGCAAAATCTTTCGCCTGACTTTGCATAATCCCGACTTCACCACTGCCGCTCGCGTCGTACAAAAAGTGAACTCCGATTTAGCAGGAAAATATGCGACGGCTCTTGATGCAGGAACGATTGATATCGTGGCTCCCTCGCAATACGAGGGTAAGGGCGTTGAGCTGTTGGCGATGATCGAATCGCTCGATGTGTCTCCTGATATCCGAGCTAAAGTCGTGGTCAACGAGAAAACCGGGACTGTCGTCATAGGGCATGGGGTCCGGATTTCACGAGTGGCAATTAGCCACGGAGACCTATCGATCAAAGTCGGGAATAGCTCGGCTAAAGGGAAGGAAGAAGAGCGCGTAATGGTGATCGAAGAATCGGCAAGTGTTGGAGACTTGGTCAAAATTCTAAATCGCATGGCGATCTCTCCTAAAGACCTGATTACCATCTTACAGAGTATCAAATCAGCTGGTGCGCTTCAGGGTGACTTAGAAATTTTATGAAAAAGAATTTTAAGGATTTAAACATTGAAGTTAAAATTGATTATAAGGTGCACAACACATGGATGTGTTGGCACTGGGGGGTTGGTGAGTTAGAGAGCGTTAACCAAGGAAGGTTCAAGAGATTCCAGTTTCGCGCAGGAGACAGGATCAAAAATTCAGTACCAGCCAAGGATTGGCCTTGTACCGAGTTTGCCATCTTAAGTGCAGGATGCACGACCTTTTCTGACTCATCTCCCCTCTTTTTGTTTTCCCGCAGCTCGGGAATTCAAACATGAGTGGACCGCTTCCGGTTCGACAGACTTTTTCCGTTGCCCCATCTCACTCCGATCGCGAGTCGCAAGAACAGAAACTGCACGAAGCTGCAGAAATGTACGAGCGCCATTTTTTAAATGAGATGGTCAAAGCCATGCGCAAAACAGTTCCCGAGGGCGAAGGAGTCTTGCCTGGAACTTTCGCGGAAAAGATCTACCGGGATCAGTTAGACCAACAATACGTCGAATCGTGGAGTCAGGTGGGCGGTGTGGGACTCGGTCAACTCATCTTTGATCAACTCAAAGAAAAATTCGGGGGAGGCCCAATTCCCCTCAACGCTCCTCGTGGTCCGCTGCCTACGGCGCCAACCAAGGAAGGGGCGCTGCCGATCGAGATGAGAAAGTCGCTGTCCCCCAATGGCGCTTTGAATCTGCAATTTAAGGGATTGCCGACGCTCAATGGTGGCAAGATTGCCGTGACCAGTCCTTGGTCGGGAGAACTGCGCGAAGCATTCTCGACTGATGAAGGCCGAGTTAAGGTGAAGATCCAACATGTTGACGGACTGGAATCAATTTTGAATTATCAAGGAGCTGTGAGCACCTGGAAGTCGGGCGAGAAGGTCGCCGCGGGCCAGGAGGTGGGCTGGATCGATCCTGCGGCAGCCCAGCTGACATGGACAGTGACCAAAAATGGCTCCCCGCGAGCGTAATTGGAGACGAGTCTAGGGGTGTTTTCGTTTTGGTGATGTGTCTCAGTATGATACAATTTAAGGTGATGCAGGTTGCCTGGAGGCAGTATGAAAGTCACAAATAACGCCGGTCCCAATGTTCAAAACATCAACTCAGCAAAAAGCAAAGGAGTTGATGGAGCTGACGCCAAGAAAGGTTCGAGCGTCGCCAAAGGCGATGCGGATTCGGTCAAGGTGAATCTGTCGGATCGGGCCCAGGCCTTCCAAAAGGCCAAAGAAATTGCGAGTAAGTCCGAAGTGGACCACGCCAAAGTTGCGCGTCTGCAAAAGTTGATTGATGAAGGCAAGTACAATGTGGATGCCTCAGCCGTTGCTGACCGTATGGTGGATGAACACTTGATGATGCCGGAATAATTATTTCGAGAGGGTGGGGTTGTAGGTGAAATCAGCAACAAAAGAATCGTTTCACAAATTGGTAATGAATCTTGAGGACCAAATCAAAATCTATCGGTCTTTGCTTGAGGTGGTCCGCAAGGAAAAAGACATTTTGGTTTCTGCCAACTTGGACGACTTGACCGAAAATAACAAAACCAAAGAAGCGATGTTACTAAAACTCAAGGGTCTTGAGAGTTCGCGCATTCGTTATACGGCGGAAGTGGCATCAGCTGAAGGCTTGGCTTCGGAAGCCCCTCGCCTGGTGGATTTGGCCATTCATTTTGGCGGCGAAGTGGGCGAGCGTTTGCGCAATCTTCATTCGGTATTGGAACTATTGTTAAAGCGGGTTCAAGAGTATAACCAGCAAAACGAAAAGCTGGTGAACTCCGCTTTGGAAAAGATCACGGGCGCGATGAATGCGATTCGTGACACCCTGACGGAAAAACCGACTTATGAAAAGAAGGGGCAAATGGCGGGACACGGGACGCAGTCCGGTCAGCTCGTAAGTCGCGAAGCCTAACGGGTCAAAGAGTCGTTAGCCAGGATGGCGGACGGCAGGAAGAGGCAGGACAAGGATGTCTAGGATCTGGGGCATGATGGACGTCGGTAAGCGTTCGCTGATGAACAGTCAGACCGCCTTGCAGACCGTTTCCCATAACGTCGCCAATAAATCCACCGAAGGTTATTCTCGACAGCGAGTCGAGCAGCAAACCAACGTGCCGATCGGTGACGGCAAACTGCGCATCGGCATGGGCGCTCGTTCGGCCGCCATCACCCGCGTGAGTAATCCTTACCTCGAGAGACAAGTTGAAAAAGAAGGCAACGAGTTGGGATTTGTGCGGGCCCGGAGTGAAGGTTTAGGCAGAGTCGAGCAAGTTTACAATGAGCAAGTGAATAAGGGCCTTAACAAATTCATGGCCGACTTCTTTAACGGCTTTCGCGAGCTTTCTAACAATCCTGAAGGCCTGGCGGCGCGAACTCTGGTCAAGGAGTCGGCGGACTTCATGGCCAAAGACTTTAAGCGCGTACATGATCAGCTCACTGACATCCAAAAAGACATTGATTTTCAGGTGGCCAGCCATGTCGTCGAGATCAATGGTCTCACCAAGGAAATTGCCGACCTCAATGAAAAGGTCCAAGTGGTTGAACTTCAAGGAGCCCACGCCAACGACGAGCGGGATCGCCGCGATTTACTAGTTAAAAAACTCAGCGACTTGATTAACATTCGTTATGCGGAAGGCGACGATGGCCAGTTGACCATTACGGCTGGTGACAACGCGGTGATTGTCTCGGGACAGTCGTATCGTGAAATGTTCACCTCCTCGACGGCGGCCAAAGACGGCAAACGGGAAGGCAACTTCGAAGTTTTTTACAAGCCAACGGACACGGCTTCACCAGTTAATGTGACCAAGCAAATCCGCAGCGGAGCTCTCGGGGGCCTACTGGACGTCCGCGACAAAACCATTAACGACTTGATTGATCGCACCGATCAGATGGCTTACACGTTGGCGACCGAAGTGAATAAAGCGCACGTGCAGGGGTTTGACCGCTACAACCGCCAGGGGCAGCTCTTTTTTGTGCAACCGGCGGAGGCCAAAGGTGCGGCCGCAAATCTCAAGGTCAGCGAAGGGGTCCTTAATGACGTGGGGAGAGTGGCGGCTGGCGCCAGCCCCGATGCCCCCGGCGACAATCGCGTAGCGAACATTTTGTCTTCGCTTCAATATAAGCCAGTTTTTGACGGCACCAACTCGTTCGACAATTTTTACAACTCAATGGTCGGCGAAATTGGAGTGGAGACCGCCCGCGCGAACTCTGAACATGAATCGCAAAAAAATATTGTGAAGCAGTTAAGCAACATCCGCGAAAGCATCAGCGGTGTGAGTTTAGATGAGGAAACTGCGAAGATGATTGAATTTCAAAAGAACTTTGACGCCTCGGCGCGGCTGATTCGCACCGCCGACGAAATGATGGACACCGTCTTGAATCTGAAACGATTGTAATTGGGATAATCAATGCGCATCGCTGACAAAATGAATTATGAACAAGTGAAGACGAACCTGTCGAAGAATCGGGCAGAGATGTCTCAGTTGCAGAATCAGGCGGCGACGCAAAAGCGCGTGACTAAGCCCAGTGATGATCCGGTCGCCGCGGCTCGCGTGCTGGCCTCGCGGGTCGAGTTGTCGGGCACCAAACAGTACTTAAAAAACCTCGATTTTGCCCGCAGCTTTCTCGATTTTACCGACCAAACCTTGTCCGAACTGACCGATCAATTGGTGCGCGCCAAAGAACTTGCGCTCTCCCAGGCCAACGACGCCAGCGCCAACGAAGTCTCCCGCGATGTCGTCGCCACCGAGATCGAGCAGATCTACGACCATCTGGTCCAGATCGGCAATCGACAGCACGGCGATCGTTATGTGTTTGGCGGCTTTAAGACCACCCATTCCCCCTTTAATCTCAAGGGCGAGTACACCGGCGATAACGGCGAAATGATGGTTCACATCGACAAGGGTTCGTTCCTGGCGATGAACATCCCCGGCAGCAAAGTGTTTTTGGGTCAGGGGCTTTCAAAGGACGGGATTTCACACGCAACCGTGCAGCAGGCCCGCACGATTGAGGAATTTCAAGATCAGCGCCGTCAGGCCGAGGCCTCGCAGTCCAATTCGACTCTCGAACCAGGTGGACCTTCAGGCCCTCAGGGGGAAACCGCGGCTCCCGCGCTGCGCGGACCTGCCAGCATCAATGCCAACACGGGAACCCACGTGAGAGCCAGTGGCTCGGGTTCGCTTGGCGGGACGGGCTCTCCGCAACCTACGGGAGGCGCAACTTCCGCGAGTCCGTCGCCCGAGGAGCAAGGGGCCAATCTTTTTCGCATCGTCGGGAGATTGGCCACGGGCTTGCGGGCCAACGACAAGGGCACCGTCCAAGACACCTTAGATCTTTTGGACGCAGCAATTTCCCAGGTGGTGATGGCGCGTTCGCAAGTCGGCTCTCGGGTCATGACTCTTAACTCGGCAATGGAGACTTTGCAAAAGTCCAAGGTCGAGTCACAAGTGGCCGCCTCGCAGATGGAAGATGCCGACGTTTTTGAGGTCATCAGTGATATGAACAAGACCGAGGCCACCCTCCAAGCCACCTTGGCGACGAGCGGAAAGTTGATTGAAAAGTCCTTGCTGGACTTTGTTCGCTAGGCGGTCGCAGCACGAGACCAGCCACGCGCATTTCTCGAGTGAAATAATAAGAAATGATTAACACTTTTCAGAGGGAAAATTCTTTGTGGTGCCAATGTAGGTCCTTCAGTGGATGAGTTGTGTCCACGGACCCTTTCTTGACTTTCCTCCAGATAAATAATAGCTAAGGTTCCATTCAAATTCAGCCGTAGAGGTTATAGACGGGTGAAGGATGACTGAGAGCCCTCTAACTTTGACCAGGATGTTGAAGGAGACCGACTTATGTTGGTTCTGACTCGAAAATTAGGCGAATGCATCGCAATCGATGATCACATTAAAATTCGCGTGGTCCAGATTAAGGGTAAACAAGTTCGCCTCGGCATTGAAGCTCCCAAAGATACCAAGATCCATCGCGAAGAAGTCTATCAGGCCATTCAAGAGCAAAATCAGGAGTCCTCGACCGCTACTTCGAGCAGCACTCGCGCCGTGGCTAAACTGCTCAAACCCTAATTTCGGGCCCCTAAAGAGTTAACGCATTACACCCAAAACCATTACGAATCCTCGCCTTTGGCCGAGAATTTTATGGACCATTGACCTTATTTTGTCTTGCCGTGTCTTACTTTTGTGGGGCATCCTCACATTATGGGGAGGGGAGTAGAGATGAGGATTCAGACTTCGCGCTTCGGTACGGTTGAAATTACCGAACAGGACGTCATTGATTTCCCGGAAGGCCTTTTGGGGTTCAATGATTTGCGAAAGTTTGTGCTCCTCGACGATCCCAATGATGAAATATTTGCGTGGCTGCAGAGTTGTGAAGAGCCAGGACTGGCTTTTCCGGTTTTGGAGCCTGAGCTCTTTACCCCCAAATACAGCGTCACGCTTTCTAAGTTTGATCTTGAGTCTATTCGCAAGACCAATCTTGAAGGCACGCGCAGCTTTGCGATTATTACGATCCCCGAAGATCCGACCCAAATGACCGCGAACCTCAAAGCTCCGCTCATCATCAATGTGGCCGAGCGCATTGGGCGTCAATGTGTGTTGCAGGACAACCGCTTGGCCATTCGCGAACCGATCTTTAGCAAACTCCAGCAGCGGGTCGTGCAAAACCCAGCTGTTTCAATCAAGAGCCAAGCCTTGGATTGGGGAGTGGCAGTACGTTTGCCCGAGCAAGCCGACGGCCCGATGGTCGAGAGCTAAGGTTCTCTCAATTTCTCAAACCTATTCTGATTCTCAAACCTATTCTGACCGGCAGCCCTCGCCCTTAGGCGAGTTTGTCCTATCTTGATTCAAGTTTCCCGCAGAAAAGTCCGAATTTCTTATTAGCCAGGAAGGCCATTTTTATTTCCGCCAGGATGGTGGGCAGATCCCAAGGAGGGAGTCCTATGTCCGCAGGGGCGCGAATTTTCTGTGGCCGATCGCAACTAGTGCTCATGGCACTTCTCACCACACTTTTCCACTTCCGAGCCGAGGCGGTTTCGATCTTTGAAGTGCGCAAGCGCTTGGCGATGACCAATGACGAAGTAGTACCTCGCGATTTTTACCTCAATGGCGGTGTGGAGAGTGGTCTCAAGCCCGGCATGATTGTGAAGGTGACTCGGCAGGTGACCCCTTATGACTCTTACCAAAACAAATCTCCGGGAGATTTGATCGTTCCAGTCGGTGAGCTCAAGGTGATTTTTGTACAAAAAGGGGTGAGTGTTGCTCGCCTCCACCGCATTTTTGATCGCTCTGACCTGCCAATTCTTGAAGACGAATACATCATGGTAGGCGACGAGGTCGACGTGGGCTCCGCCCGTTTGGAGTCTCCCTCGGAGAAAAAGAAATCAGCTCAAGGTCAGCCCGCTCCCGCCGAGGCCTTACCAGAAAAAATTGAAGGCGCGAGCTC
>JADZEO010000140.1 GCA_020850475.1 Bdellovibrionales bacterium
GGTGGGCTCAAAAAAACAAGACCTCAAACTACACCCCTGCAGCCAATTGGGTTGCAAGGCTTTCATCTCGTCGATCAAGCGCTCTGCCTTTAGATCGGGAGCGCCAATCACCTCCAACGGAATTGTGGTTCCACGCCCCTCGCTCAAATTCGTCCCCTCTACCATTACCGTTCCGGCATAGGCTCGCACAGTCGAGAGCCGCGGCATATTGGGCGAGGGATTCACCCAGGAAAGTTCCTGTGGCCAGCCAAAATGAGGTCCAACCTGGGGCCGGTAACCTTGCATTTCGACCACCTGTAGATCAACCGACAAACGCTGATGTTTAACGTACCACTTGGCCGCTTCGCCCAAAGTAAGACCATGGCGCATCGGCACCGGGGCTGCACCAATAAAGCTCTCCCAACCCGGTTCGAGCAGCAATCCCTCGACGGGTCTTCCCGCTGGGTTGGGGCGATCAAGAACCCAGACACTCTTGTTTAAGCGCGCGGCCTCTTCAAGCATATAAAATAACGTCGTCAAAAAAGTATAGATCCGACAGCCCACGTCTTGCAGGTCGACTAACACAACATCGAGACGATCCATCATTTCGTCGGTGGGCCGTCGCACTTCACCGTACAAACTGTAAACTGGTATTTTAAGTTCCGGATCCACGTAAGTCGCACTCTCAATCATGTTGTCTTGCTTTTCACCACGCATGCCGTGTTGCGGACCGAAAGCACAGGTGAGCGAAAATTCCCCACGCTGGGCCAGCGCATTGAGCGAGTGTTGCAGCTTCTTGGTAACACTCGCGGGGTGAGCAACCAATCCCACGCGTTTGTCTTGCAGTTGACGAATCAATGCGGCCTCTTCCAGAAGGCGATCTATTCCCAGTTCCATAGTCAATATCCCTGTCCCTTAAGCTGAGTCTCAATTTGTTGCGCCAGGAGCTCATTACCAAAACGATTCGTGTGACCATCTCCCTCGATGTTAACGAGGTTGCGGTCATGACCGCGAAACAGATCTCGCAAGTCCAACCACTTAACGCCATACTGGTCGAGGCAAACCGTTAAATCGTCGCCATCAGAATGGGGATGAAGCACTAACAAGAATTCGGCCTGTTCAAACTGGCTCGTCACCCGGCGTTTGACTTCACTCACCGCTTTACATGCTATCTCCAGCTCATCGCGAGTTCGGGCGAAGGGGCCCGCCAGATGAAATTGGCTTCGCAAAAAGGACTGGTTCCACCAACGAGCGGCCCGAGCGTAAAGCCAACGTTCTTCATGAATAAAACCACGGCGGACCAAATGGTCACTTTCCCATCGATAGTAAGGCAATCCGCCGGCCCAATCGATGGTCTGAAGTCCCCCAAAAAATCGATCCACATGGTAAGTTGGAAATGAGTAAATCACCAATCCTGTTTTCTGAGGAATCTGCTCGGAAAACTTCTCGTTTTCAGCCAGAGCCAAAACGTGACCCAGGCCCCAACCTGGAACACCATAATTGTAGCTCTGGTACTCCGGGAACCGCGACGAGAGTTGAAAATCCAGAGTTTCCTCGTCAACCAATCCTTGCCCAAAGGTATTGGAACACCCCAAATAAATCAGAAACTTTTTCCGCGTGAGATCCGGCTCGGGAAAGACCACTCTCCGGCGCCAAGAGTCGGTCTTATAAGTTACCTCGTAAATCACCTTCTCGCCTTGAGCCTTTTTGACCTGCGATTGGACACTGGGAAGGAGCTGCCACCCATAGGTCCTCGTGGTGGAATCAAGATAAGGAACAGAGGCAGTTTCAATGATCGGCGGCGGGGTCTCGCCTCTCGGTTGAGTCCAAAAATAACTCGCAACTTGAAGGCCCCCTAAAATCACCACCACCAACAACAAACCAATGAAGATCGCGAGTAGGTATTTCTTCCATTCCGCGCGGCCGCGCGGGGGGTCTATGAGTGCTTCGGCCATAGACCAAAGTGAAGCATAACCGACCTGCTTTGACAAACTTCTCGAGGGCGATAGCCCAATTTGAACAGCCAGTCATTGGTCTGGGAGGGGACGAGACTCTTCCTTCACACTGGACTTTTTATGTTGGGAGGAGGGACCGAAAAGACCTTGTTATGCAGTTGCAAAAACTTGCTCATTTTCTCATCGCCGCGAGTCTTCTTCAGGCACTTTGGTCCTGTGCGTCTGCCCCGCCACCTGCGAGTCAGGCCACTTGGAGTGCTCCTCTGGAGTGGTCAAAGCCCGATGCCCTTCCGCCGTTTGATTTTTCCCTGCGCACACCTCAAAGTTTGACCCAGCAATCCAGCTTGGTGGCACTTGCCTACTACGGGTTTGGCGAACCTGCCAGTAGTCCGCAGGCCACGCCAGTTGAGCTGTTTTGGCAACAAATCAATTACCTCAAGCAACACCAATTTGCCATCTTGTCTCTCAATGAGGCTCAGCGCCGCCTTCAACAGAATGGTTCCGACCGACAAGTGGTCATTACCATCGAAGGTTGGAGCTCACCGCTAGAAAATATTCTCAAGGAACTCTCGGCTAAAAATCTTCCAGTCACCTGGTTTCTCAATTCGCAGGACCTCAAAATTCCCGAGGTGGCAAAGCTGGTCGACGAGTACAAGAAAAATCCTCTCATCGCTTTGGGCCTGCGTGGCACAGGAATTGGGGGGCAACTCCTCCCGGAAAAACACCTCCTGGCCCGCCATTGGGGATCGGCACCGCTGGCTTACAGTTATCCGGCGGGCGAAGCCCCCCGCTCGGTCATCGACGCTTTAAAGAACGCCGGCATCCCTTTAGGTCTCACTCACTTTTCCGGCGCGATTGGCCCCGAAACGGATCCCTTGCAGTGGCCCCGCTTCCCTCTCAACAACAAATTTGGTGCGCTCCTAGGACCCGCTGGCAATGGCTTTGAGGTTCGGGTTCACTCTCTCCCCTTGGAACTTAAATCGCTGAGTCCCGAGCGGCTTCCTCAGCAGCAAAGACACTTTGTCGGCATTACCACGCGCATTCACGACGCCCGCCCACTGAATTGCTTTTTTAATGGAACTCCCGTTGCACGCATTATTCGCACCGCCAAAAACGAACACTTTGAAGCTTCAATGAAAAATTGGGGGCACAAATATGAAATCAATGTCCAAAAAATGCCCCCAGAGGTTCCGCTCCTGAGGTGCACGCTCCTGGCGATGCCCGGCAACGACACGACTCCGCCTCGCTTCTACTGGGGAACGATTCCGCTCACTAAGGAACCTTGAGACCAAACTGACGAAAGGTGAGGCGAAATTGTCCGCGAAACTCTTGAAGAGTCTCGCTGTTGACTTCAAGTTTTCCATAAAATACCTGACAGAAAACTTCAGAAAGAAAAGGGACTGGCTTTTTAAGATGCGGAAACCGCTGGACCACATCGCCGGCAAAATGCACCGGCGTCAACTCCCGACTGCGCGGACATTGTACTAACTCCATCATCTTCAAAAAAAGGTGATAGCACTTTACCACTTCTTCTGCCGCACTTAAGGGGCGAGCGTGGATGGCTTTGAGTTCGCTCAAAAGGGCCTTTTTTTCATCGCGATTCAGCTTACCTGCGGGTTTAGTTTCCTCCCGCGTTTTTTCCGAAAATTTAGAGAACAAGATGAAAATCAGATAAATGCCTCCCAAATAGAGTAAGGCCAGACCCGCATTCTCCAAAAACTTGAAAGTTTGCTCCACTTGAACTCGCACTTTTTCCTGCCGCTGGGCCCTGGTCAGAGGCGCCGCCTTCAGGCGCTCCGCCACTCCGGGAGGACTGGCGGCACCTTGATCGGGACCAGGTCCCCCGCCGGGCCTTGGCCGCCCACTGGCGGATGAGCTCTCCTCTCCACTTCGCCCCTGACCAGCGGCACCAGCTCCACTTTCATTTGCCGCAACGGCGGAGTCACCGGCCTGATCAAAAAGAGGTTGGGTGGCGGCCACCTCACTTGCCAAACTCTTGAGTTCGTTCTCCGAGAGCTTCTGTCCACTCATGGCCCGCTTGAGTTGTTCGTCACTGAGTTCGAGTTTTTTTGCCAATTGTGCAAATTGTTTTTGGTCGCTCAGAGGTTGTGAAGCCAATGGTCCGTGCTGCCGCAAAAATTCGTCTTCTAACTTTGCAGCTAGCTCGGCTCGCGGTGCATGCCCAGTGGCCATGCGTTCGAGATCGGATTTCATGTCAGGATATTTTTGCAAGAGAGCCTTCTGCGAGTCAGGATTTTGCCGAATCTGTTCCAAAAACCGTTCCCACGCCTCCGGATCAAGACCAGGCCGAGAGCCCAGCTCCCCGCTCCCGCCACCCGAACCGGAGCCTCCTCTCGCGCTCGACCCCGAGCTACCAATCGCTTGTTGGTAACGAGAACTCGCCGCCGCCAGACGCTCGAGTGCTTTGAGCTCTTCAGGGTTCAAACGCGAAGCGAGATTTTTGGCAACCTGGGGATCCGTCCCAGTCAGAGTTTCGATCGTTTGCGCCCCTTGGCTTGGTCCTGGCCCCAGAGCAGGAATGGGTGCAACCGCCGATGGCTCGCCTTGAGGAGGCCCTTGAGTCGATTCTCGACCCAGTTGTTGCTCCACAACCTTTTGGGCGATCTTTTCTTGCACTTGGTTCTTAATAGATTCCATCGCCCGGGCCGCCCGACTTTGCTTCTCCGCCTTGAAGGAATCCGGGAGGATTTTATCAAACAACCACAAACTCACCACCGCCAGCAGACTGACTAAAATGATCGAAGAAACCACACTCGGCCCCCGAGTCCATTTCTTGAAGTCTCTCTCATGCGCATAAACCCATTCGATGGCCGTTTGTCGATACGAACTAAGAGCCGCAAAAAACAAAATCAAAAAACCGGCAAAGACCACCGGAAACAAACCCCACTCCGCTTTGGTCGCAAAAACAGTCACTACGGCTGCGACCACCAAGGCCGCCCAAAACTGACAGGCAAACACCGAGGAAATCAAAATCGTGAAAATCACAATGTACAAAAAAGCCGAGGGCCGAAAGTGAATGGCTTCGCGGTTCTTCATCCAAGCAAAGTAAACAATGCCCAAAGCGATCACCGCAATGCGAATCAAAAACTTGCGGCCGGTCCCGGTGATTTCAAGCAGCCGCCTCCGTTCCGCTGCGTGTTCTTCGGTGTTACGAACCATTCGACCGAATACAAACAGCCAGATGGACTCATGATCATCGCGCACCACCAGTTCATCTTGAAGAAGATCGCGATTCCCCCACATCAGTTCACGAACCACCAAACTGAGGGCCAAGGCTGCCACAAAAAACACTCCGGTTTGCCAGTGTTGGAATCCTTCAAGGAGCAGAATCGGCACCGCTAAGCACAGCCACAAGAGGAATTGAAACCTCGGAAACTGAGTGAATTTAAGCGGTGACGGCAAGACCGGACGCTGGGTCTTTAACGGTGGCGGTGCCGAAGGTGGGCGAGCGGGACGAGTGGGTTTAGCCATGCACCAAAAACCCCTTTGCCAGGTTCTGGCTGCACTGCAACTGATAGGCGTGAAATCCCATGCGCCGCAAATTCGCGAGTTCTTCTTCGATTCCCCGACAAGCGCCGACTTCCGCCAAATGGGCCCAGTTGAGTTTACGAACCAAGGGCGACACGAAGGAATTGACGTCGATCAGTACGACATGAATATCTATTCCCTCACCCGTCATGTGCTTTAACACCCGTAGAGCAGAATCAAATGGCCCTTTGTTATAAGGCGCTAGGTAGACCAGAGTGCTGCTTCGGGAGATCAAATTCGAGGTGCGAAGCAGGAGATCGCCGCCAACCCCCCATCGCATCAAACTCGGGTCATTCGCCAGTTGTTCAGGACTCCACTTCAGAATCTCCCGACACAAATAGTGAAAGTGGTCCTCTCCCCGGCCCAACTCCGAAAAGGTGTGATTGGAGACCAGCCGCACCGAATTGTTGAGTTCCAGTTGTCGAGACATAATACTCAGGGCAGCATCCCGGGCGTACTCCCACGTCGACTGTGACTTAATTCCCAAGTGAATGTCGGGATTCAAATCCAGCACCACGGTCACTTCACTGTTAACCGCTCGCTCAAATTCCTTCACCATCAACTCACCGGTTCGGGCCGTGAGCTTCCAAGCTATGTGGCGCAAAGAATCTCCCGGCGAATAGGGCCGAATGCCCGAGAAATTAACACTAAAGCCCCGTTGTGCGACATCGTCAAACCCGTAGAGCGCCGAATGTGGCGAGCCCCGAAAGGAAAGTTCCGGCAGAGATTCAATGCGCGGTAAGACATCGACTTCAACCAAGGAGTCTTCGATGACCAAGAACTTAAAAATTCCTAATGGGTCCGTGACCACCGCTTCGAGGGGACCAATTTCATGTTTACCCATTCCGCCGTCACACTTGCGGGTATACTGAAGGCGCATATGGGAGTGGGGAGGAATCGCCCGAGCCAATGCTAACCGCACTCTCGATTTGAGCGAAGCCGTAAAAGTTTCGTCGATGACCAAACCAAAAAGTGGAAAGCCACCGCGATTGCGAACCTCAACAATAACCTGGACTTCGTCGCCCTCCACCAAGCGCGGATGAACCGGTTGCCGAACTAAATTGAGAGCGCGGGCGGCGGCGCGGGCGCTATAAAAGAGATAGACGCCGCAAACCACCAGAGTCAGACCAATCAAAAAACTCGTGCGACTGACCACTCCACCAAGCAAGAACAAAACCGTGACACCCGTAAAAATCACCAATGGGTTTAACCAGTGCCGAAAGGAATAAAATGCCGGGAAGGCGACGTGCTCCACTTGCACCGCCGCCGGACGCGAAAAATAAGACCGCAGGGGTTTGGCTACAACATGTATCACTGTTTATCGATCGGTACCGGAACAGCCTTGGCAACTTCTTCAATGATGTCCAACACCGACCGCCCCGAAAGTTTGGCTTCGGGACTCAAAGTCACCCGATGCCCCATAATTGGAAAAATCAATTCCTGAACATGCTCCGGGCGCACATAATCGAGGCCATCGAACAAGGCTCGCGCTTGTGCCCCCTTGGCCAAGGCAATACTGGCCCGCGGACTTGCCCCGAGTTTAAGATCCGGGTGACGCCGGCTACTGTTCACTAAGCCCACGATGTAAGCATAGAGTTCGCGACTCACGCGGACCTTGCTGACTTGTTTTTTAAGCCACAAAATTCGCTCGTGCGACTCCACCGCTTCCAGACTCTCAATCGGATGAGCTTTGTTTTGTTCGCTCAACATTTGAATTTCTTGCTCCAACTCCGGGTAACCCATCGAGATTCGCATCATAAAACGATCGAGCTGGGCTTCGGGTAAGGGAAAGGTTCCCAGTTGGTCCACCGGATTTTGGGTCGCAATCGTAAAAAACAAGGGATCCAACCGATAGGTCTTGCCCTCAATCGACACCTGGCCTTCACTCATGCTCTCTAGCAATGCCGACTGGGTCCGTGGAGTCGCCCGATTGATTTCATCACTCAACAGCAAGCTGGTAAACACCGGACCTGGCTTGAATTCAAAACTTTGATTCTTTTGGTTAAAAATCGATAAACCCAAAATATCCGAAGGCAAGAGATCAGGGGTAAACTGAACCCTCTTAAAATCCACCGATGCAGACTTGGCCAAGGCTCGAGCCAAAATCGTTTTGCCAGTTCCCGGGACGTCCTCGATGAGAACGTGACCACCGGCAATCCAACAGCACAAGACGGCCCGCACTTGGTCCTCTTTGCCAATGATCACTTTTTGAATGTTATTCGCCAGATTGTTGAGAATCCCGACTGCGCCTTCCAAATTGGCTCCCTGGTATTTTCTCTAAGTCACCTCAATGGTAGAGAACTTTCAGCGGGAAACCAATTTCAAAGACTATTTTGCCGCATTCTGTCGGGTCGCTTTCACGGCCAGCAGGGCCAACACCGTGAGCAGTGGAATCACTGTAAACACACAGACGAGGAAGGCGCCAGCCGGCACATCCCACTTATACGAGAGAAACATTCCGAGTGAGCTCAGTAAAAAGCCCAGGCCCCAACCAAAAACCAAGCGGGGCCCGATTCCCTGCAAAAACAACGAACTCAGAATTGCCGGCACCACGAGGAAGGAAAAGACTAACAACACTCCCGCCACATGAACTGAACTCGTAATAACAACGCCAAATAGGCCGTAAAAAACAAAGTCCCAGACCCAACTGCCTTGCCCCTTAAATGAAGCCGCCAGCAGACGCTGGCGCAAAACAAAATGAATCAAAGCCACCGCGGCGTAAATCGCCGCCACCTTGCCCACCTCATCCCAGGTCACCCACAACAAATGACCCGTCAGTGCCGCCTTAATGTGTTCAGCCCCATGGCTCAGCCGATCCACAGTCAAAACCACCGCACCAGAGGCAAAAGCATAAAGAATTCCAATGAGTGCTTCCTGCGAGAGGCGCTCGCGCAGCTGATTGGCTAAGGCCAGCAGCACCGCCGCAACTAAGGTAACACCCAGGGAGATAAAATAATCCATTTGATCGCCATGCTCGTACCCGAGCAGCAGAGCCAGGGTGCTCCCTAAGGCCGCGACTTGCGCTAAAGAAAGATCGACAAAGATCACTCCCCGCGCAAGGACATGGAGGCCCAAATAACAGTGAATTCCCACCAGCAAAAAACACATCGCTAAAGGGGGAGCCAAAAACAACAAGGCATTCATAGGGACTTGCTCCTCAGTTGACGACAATTCTCAAGCGCCAAGATCAACCGCTCGATGAGCGCCTCATAGGTCCCAACTTCGGGAACCGCCTGAATTTCAGTCGGCACCACCTGTACACTCATTCCCGATGACTTGGCCACTCGCTCCGAGGGAGCCACTTCGAAAAAACTCTCGTGCAGCAGGCAACTGACCTTTTTTTCCTGCGCGCGCTTAATAATTTCCATTAAATGCTTGGCCGTAGGGGGAACTCCGGGTTTGGATTCGACTTCTCCAACAGTTTGCAGACCAAAGCGATTTAAAAAGTAAGTCAAAGTCCGGTGATAGGTGACGACTTCCTTTAGATCTGTCGCTTTCACTCGGGCACTCCACTTTTTTTCCTTGTCCGTTAGATCCGCCGTCAAAACCGTCGCCGCGGTCGCAAAATTGCTCGCCCAGGCCGGTCGCAGCTCGGCAAGTCTTGCGGCCAGGGTCTGTCCCGCCCGCGCGTAGCGGAGCGGGGCCAAGTGAAAGTGGGGATTTCCGAGAGGATGTAAATCTCCCTCGGACCGATCGACCTTGCCCTCGAGGCGTTCGATGGGTTCCACCGTCGGCCCGAGTTCCAAGTACCCCGATTGACCCACTTGGATCCGCGGGTTTCGCGCTCCCCTCAGCACATTCGGCAACCAGCCAACTTCAAGGTCCAAACCCACCGCGACCACTAAGTCGGCTTCGCGCAACTTCACCATATACGAAGGTTTGGCCTCTAAATAGTGGGGGTCTTGAGTGCCCTTACCCAACACCGTTACTTGCACCTGAGCACCGCCAATTCTCTCCACCAACTGACCAAGAGTGGTGGTCGTGGTTACGACTTTTAAGGGCTCCTGTGCTTCGGCGAGCAGTCCCAAACCCAAAAGCAAAGCCAGGAGCATGGGTTTAAGGAGTTCGCCATATCGAGAACCAAAAATCTTGTTCATCGCCAATCCTCTCTGGGCATCAATACTCATGGGCGGGGTGCGCACCCATGCTCACGTTTAATTGCAAAGTGACTCTTTGCTCCGCTTCATCGGAGTCAGGCGCTCGATAGTGATCGTATTGTAACCGCAACGCCGAATATTCCGATGGAATCCAGCCCACCAGGACGGAGTTCTTACGGGTAATCCCTTCTTCCTCTTTGGGTTGGCCAAAATACTCATTGCGCAACTGAACCCACCACACGCGACTGATCTGATACTGCAGCCAAGTCGAATATCCTCCCCGACGCTGGTTATCGGTCGCTCCCGGAAGTTCAGCATAAAGAGCCTCTAGCGTCCACGCCAAACTCTGTTTTCGGGCGGAATCCGTGGGCTTCCACTTAACCGTCATGGCCGTTGCCGAGAGTTTGTTTACCTCTTGGCTCGGGCCCCGACCGTTGACTTGGTTGAGATTCCATTCAAAGGTCGTTGCCTCATTGAGATCCCACAAATTCTTCCACAACACCAGCCCCACCACATCATCTTGAGACTCACTAGCAAAGAGATTTTCATTTTCCCCTTGCAGCGCCTGGACCACCACTTCCGAGTACCAAGGAAGAGGCGTCAAGTAGGCTGCGGAAACACCCATCTCATTGAGGCCCTCCTCACCCAATATCAACTGGTGCGGCAAGGGCGCATCCACAAAAGGAAAGGCGTGCGTATGGAGCCGATTATGTCGTCCCAAAAAGGCCTTGAACTTTCCCGCGCGCAGAGTCCAACTCTCAAGGCCGAGACTCTCCACGTAGGCTTCCTCAGGATCTAATTGGTAATCGAAATGAGTCTCTCCGGCTTCCTCTTCAGCATGGCGGTGCAAGGCCAGAATGGCATCGCCGCGCCAGTAGGCATCGATATTAGAAGACAATCGCAACTCCAGCTCCTGAACCGAAAAACCATTGGCCTCCTCAAGATCAGTGGGACGGTTACCACCTTGACCAGCCCGATACCAAAACAGTCCGTTCAAACTAATGTCAGGATTCAAGGTCGGGGGGTTTGAGGCGGCCGGTTGGGCGCCAGCCACTTCAAGAGAAATAAAAATCGATAAAATTGGAAAAATTAGGCCGATGAGATTCATCACTATCCTCCGGATCAAATAAACTCAAATTTCAAAAAAGCCAAGGCAACCGATTATCAGCTTTTTTGAAAAGGAGGATCGCGCGGCCTTGCCGAGGTCAAAAAATGGTGGGCTCCCACCTTGATGGAATCAACAAAAAGTTCCAATGGCCCGACGAAGTATTCCGCCGCAACCACAACATCAGTGTCTGGCGGAGCCACGGCGGCCGTAGAGCCACCCGCCAAACAAGCGGCGCAGCTACTCCCCACCGCGCCATTATTGCCACCGGAGTGGTCATGAAAATGGGGCAGCAGACTCAATACGAGGACGGCCATTACCGCCAATGCAAAACGACGCACCATAGGCGTGTCATACTCTATCTCAAATACCCTGGCATCAAAAAAAAGAAGCGCCACTTCTCGTGGCGCATCTCACCCGTACGCTGAATGTCGATGACATTGGCGGCTCGTCTCTAGTCTCGTCCTTTCCCCTTGCCCTTCCCTGGGGAGCCGTCGGGGAACTTACCCTGGCCTCGTGCTGATCCACTGGCAGCTGCTCCTTGGCTATTGCCCGGAGCGGAACCATCCCCAAAGATGGGGCCTTTTCCTTTGGCTTCAGTGGCACCCTTAGCTTTTTCATTTTCAATCAACGAGTTCAACTTCTCCCGTACGCGTTGGAAGTTCGCACTCGTCTTCTCATTGGCCTTTGCTGTTCCTGAATTTTGACTTTTTACGACCAACTGGTCGAAGGCAGCCAAATCTTCCTCAGTTGCAAACACCACTCCCTCAGCCACGGCCGAGAGTGGGAGGAGCAAGCAGAAGGCCGCAATTATTTTTAAGCTGATTTGCGCGGTCTTCATGGTCCTCAACCTTTCTCCGTTCCCGCCAAAAACTTAATTCCGATTTGGCGGGATGAAATCATCCGATTCTCGTGATCAAAAAACTTAACCAAAATTTGCTTGCTGCCGTCCTTTCCACCTTTGATGACAAAGGGAAGAAAAGGCTTGCCGGTTTCCTGATTCCACACCAGACGAATCGTCCGCTGCTGAGCCAATTCCGGATGGGACTTCGAGTAAAACTCGACACCCTCAGGCAACACAATTTCGGCCTCGACATATTGTTGTTCGGTCAATTCATTCAATTCCACCCGTACCACATAGGGGTTATCGACCTGGGCCTCAAACTGAGTTCCCGGGGCCTTAACCAAGAGCCACGCCAAACATAAAGTCAGTCCCAAACTACTAAAGGAAAGGGCCTGCCAAAACCACACTTTGGGTTTTGAACTTTGTGAACGGAGGGCGGCAACCACCCGGGTCCCCATATAAGGAGGAGGATCCAGTGGAGCCCGCCGGGCCCGTTCAAAAAGTGCGTGAAGGTCTTTGGGTTGTTGGTGGTTCAAAATCAAAACTCCTGTTCATTCCTTAAGACGAACCTGAGGCCCTTCTCGTTTCCATTTTTTCCTGGAGTATCTCAGAAAGAGACGCCCTCGCTCTATGTAGGCGAGATCTCACGGCATTCTCCGTCGTCCCTAAAATCTCACCGGCCTCAGCATAGGAATAGCCCTGGAGGTCGACCAACAAAATCACCACCCGTTCCTCCTCCTCCATCGCTTCGAGGCCTTGGCGTAACAAAATGAGATCATCCGACTGGTGCTCACTCTGTCCACCCGTTTCTTCCGTCAGCTCCACTAGCGTGTTGTCGATTTGGCCCTTCTGGGTCTTAACTGTGTCGAGAAAGATGTTCTTGGCAATTCGATGGGCCCACGAAACAAAAGTGCGGGGATCCTTGAGCTCCTTGAGATTGGCAAAAATCCGAATGTAGGTTTCCTGAGTGAGGTCTTGAGCACTGGAAGTGTTGTTCGTCAGATAGAACAGAAACTTGAACAAACGTGACTGAGTCTTTTCGACGATTTTACGAATTGCCGACTCATCACCTGATTGGGCCATGATGATCAATTCACTTAGCTCGTCATCGACTTCAGCCATTAATTCTCCGTGGTCCAGCGACCTCCTAAGTATATTATAGATTGCCGGTAGTTTTTATTGATCGATGAGCTCTCATCCAAGGTCGAGGAGTTTTCAATTCCTTCGAACTCGACGAAAGCCTGAATCTCATCCCCGATGCGCCAATCCAACCCCGACTTGATGGAAACAGTTTGGTCTTTACGCAGCTTTTTGTCGGGCAGCAAAAAGTTGGGAAAGGCCTTCTCACCGACCGCACTCCCCAAGTACCACTCCCACGCCTCGCCCCGCAAACTGTATGTCAAATCCAGGCCCCAACGATGATAAGCCAGTGGCAACGACAATCCCGTTCCGTCCTCGTAGGCATCGGCCTGGTAATCCTCTCCGGCAAACTGAGTTCTCAGGCGCGTGCGACTCCAAACCCAGGTGTAACTGATACTTCCCGAAACCGTGGCTCCGCCGAGAAAAAGATAATCGGGATCTTTCGCTTGGGTGCCCAGATACTCAACACTGGCGGCCGCGAGGTGACCGAGGGCCAAAGGCCTCACCCACTCAAGGCTCACTCCTCCGTGCATCAAAAACGCCTTACCGTTATAGAGTTCTTGCTCAATTTTAGGAGTGACCCGCCACTTGTGACTGTTCTTCAAGGCCAAAGCGAGAGGGAGTCCAACGCTCAACTGCGAAGTGGATTGATCTTCGAGATTAAAAAAATCCGTGTGACCAGCCTTCACTCGACCCGCCAGGTCCCAGTTGTCTCCTTCGCTCAAAAAACCTTCCACTCCCAGTTGGATTTTGGCCCCTCGGCCTTCCTCGCCGCCCAGACTCGAATCCGTATTAAAAAAGTTCGAATTGTAGACCCCGCCGGTTTCGGCCCAAAAACGCGTCACCTTGCCGCGGTCGATCTGACGCCACTCTTCTTCTAGAGCCACCATCTCGGAATTCGATTTCGCCAGTCGCATCGCTCGACGGTAATAGGCACGCCCCTTTTTTTTGTTGCCTTCCCGCCACTCAATCAAGGCCAAGGCCTGATACGCTTGCACCGAGGGAATCAATTCGGCACAAGCGCGCAAATGCAAGCGAGCGGGCTGAACATTGCCCTGAGACCACAGGTCCAAGCCTTTGGCGAGGAGAGCCTCCGCCAACAACCCGCGCTCTTCCTCCAATTCACTCTGAAGATTTTCAGGAAACAAATTGGCATTGAGTTGCTGAAACAACCGGTACGCCGGCGGGAGCCGACTGTCCTCGCGCAAACTTCGAACCTCATAGAGACCCGCCACGGGGGCGAGGGGACTGTTGAGGGCTTGAACCTGTCGATAGGCAATTTGCGCCTCACGAAAATTGCGCAGCTCAAAATACACGTTGCCGAGATTAAACCAGTAAAGGCCTTTTTCGGTATTTTTGCGGGTCGCAAGCTTGAGCCAATAGAGTCCGCGCTTAAAGTTCCCCTCTTTAACGGCTTCCATCGCATTTTGATACTCGACTTGCCCCGAGTCGGTGGCCGCTAAGTCCTCAGCGGCGACGGCAACCACCAGGTGAAAAGCCACCCATAATCCTAAAATCACCCTGGTCACCCGCACCACTCGCTCGCCACCTCTATCTATATATTATTCTGGAGACCCCCCCGAAGGCGGTCAATATACCTTTGCTCAAGACTTCGCCATTTTTTGAAACTTTCCTGCCCTAAGGTTCGTCTGGTATTTTGATGGCCCTTAACGGTAAGGAGAGTTGCGAACACATTCGATTTTGACCTAGACCCATGTCCCACCCGATGGGACTCCACAACCTACCAAATAGCACCAGTTGAAAGGTCAATCCGCTCCGGATTGACCTTTTTTTCATTTTGATACGACTCACCCTCAGCTAAGTCTCTGAATCTTCTCAAACGAAAAAAAAATGGCCAACTGTCGAAACGATTGCACCCGCCTGCTCGTCTTGCTTAGTGAGGAATGGGAGTGCGGTACAATGAGACAACAGATTAGGCAAATTGGAATTCTCCTTGTGACCGCGGCCGGAATTGTAAGCTTGATCCTTGGCTGCCATCGCGACAATTACAAACCTTCCACTCTGACAGTCAAGAATTCGCAATTGACCCTAGAAACCACGAATTAAACTCTTTAAGTCCCGAATCCACATCCATTTCCTGAGCCAGCCCTCCCGGCTGGCTTTTTTTTTGCGAACCGCTCAGGCGAGCTCATGGCAAAAAACGCGATTTTGACCAAGACCATTGGGCAAGGGATCACCGCAGCAATGTTCAGGTTCCTTTAATTCTGCTGTTTCGGCACAGACCCGCATCGCGTTTTTCTTGTCTGCCCTAAGTCGACCCCACATAATTTCCAAACAAGACGGCCAATCA
>JADZEO010000141.1 GCA_020850475.1 Bdellovibrionales bacterium
CCACCGAACCTCTCAGTCTTGACCAAGTTCCCACTCATCTCGTGGTGGTCGGCGGTGGCGTTATCGGCCTTGAGCTTGGTTCCGTGTGGCTTCGCTTGGGCGCCCAGGTCACGGTTATTGAATACACCAACAAAATTTGCGGTGCCATGGACGCAAAATTGAGTCAGCGCCTCAAACAAATCCTCACCAAACAAGGCATGAAGTTTATTATGGAGGCCAAAGTCACCGGGGCTGATCTTCATCCACCGCCGCCTCAACGTGGCAGCTCTCCTCAAGTTGCTGTTCACTATGAGTCGCTCAAGGAACAAACTCAAAGCACGGTTCTTGGCGATAAAGTTTTGGTGGCCACCGGCCGTAAACCTTTTTCGCAAGGACTGGGGCTCGAGGAACTTGGGATCGAGCGCGACAATCAAGGTCGCGTGAAGGTGAATGAGCATTTTCAAACCAGCCTAGCTTCGGTTTATGCAGTCGGTGACCTCATCGCCGGTCCCATGCTGGCCCACAAAGCAGAAGAAGAAGGGGTCGCCGTAGCCGAAATTCTCGCTGGTCGCGCTGGTCACGTCAATTATGACACCGTCCCCTCGGTGGTTTACACTTGGCCAGAATTTGCGGCGGTCGGAAAAACCGAGGAGCAACTCACTCAAGAGGGGCGCAAATTCAAAGTTGGAAGTTTTCCGTTCTCCGCTAATGGGCGGGCCAAAGCCATGGCCGCGACAGAGGGGATGGTTAAAATCCTCGCCGATGAAAAAACCGATCGCATTTTAGGGGTACATATTATCGGCGCCCGAGCCAGTGACATTATCGCCGAAGCCGTCGTGGCCATGGAGTTCAGCGCTTCAAGCGAAGATTTGGCTCGAAGCTTTCATGCTCATCCCACTCTGCCCGAAGCCATTCGGGAAGCGGCCCTCGCCGTCGAGGGTCGGGCCCGGCACATGTAGCTCAATCCCAAACCCAATTAAAGTCAGGATTGGTGGCCAAGGTTTCCATGTGGCTGTTGCCGTAGCGAGGCAAACAGGTGTATTCAAAGCTTTCCCCACAGGTGCGCCCACAAGTAAAGAGCCGTGACTCGGGATCGTGCCAGCTTTGCTCAAGATCCCGAGCAAAAAACGGATGGGCGAGTATTTCCTCAAGAGTGAAATTTTCAATACTGTTAAACCCGGGTTCATATTTACCAATCATCTTTTCTAAATCGCGACGTTGACGATCTTCGTGGGATAAATATCGAGGGGCTCCCACCCAGCAACACGGCCAAACCTCGCCGCGGAAATCGATGTAAATCGAGCCGCTATCTAATTGGGTTTTGCAGTGAACCCGAGTTTGCTTTGCATAGCGGTCAAAGGTTCCGTACTTTTCCTGAATTTGACTCATCTGCCGCGCATTTTGCGGGGCAAACTGGGGGTTTAACGGAGGTTCAAAACCCAAAGTTGGTTGTAATGACAAACGCGAAGGTGAGCGAAAATTAATTTGGTTAAAACCTAATCGCCGGGCCAAGGCCCGCACTTCATCGATTTGATGTTCGTTATGGCGAAATACAATAAAGTCCCAACGCAGAAACACTCCGGTCTGAGATACCGCTTCAAGATTCGCCAAAATCTTTTCCCAGCTTGATCCTCTTCGGTATTTTGCGTTGACCTCGCCTATGCCATCAATGGAAAAAACGAGCTGCCCCCGCCCTTTGAGCATCTGCCCAAGCGCCGCCCACCATTCAGGGGTTCGCAAGCTCCCGTTTGAACAAATTGAAATACCTTTGAGTCCTCGTGCAAAGAGATGTTCGACAAATTGGGTCAGTCCACTCGCCGCAGCTGCGTCGCCGTAGTTTCCACAGATATAGAGATAATCGAGCTGCGAACAGAACTCTGAAGAAAAGAAACGCTCTACACCTCGACTCCACTCCATCTCACCAATAGGTAGTCGCGAATTGACGGCTCCATTCTCGACTCGCGCACAGGCTGGACAAAGCAAATTGCATTTGCTGGTTATTTCTAGATGTACAACACGGATCTGCGATGGGGCTAAGTACATGACGACCTGGCCTTTAATGTTTCCATGTGGCTGTTGCTATAACGAATCAAACAGGTGTAATCGAAATTCTCGCCACAGGTCCGCCCACAGGTAAACAGCCGCTGATCGGAATTACGCCAACTTTGCTCAAGATCCTGTGCAAAAAATGGATGCGCTAGTATTTCCGCAAGACTGTGTTTTTCGATGCTGTTAAAGCCAGGCTCGTAATACCTCCGCAACTTCTCAAGATCAATAGACTGCTGACTTTCGGCCGGCAAATAAGGAGGCGCTCCAAGCCATGTGCACGGCCATATCTCACCTCGAAAATCGAGAAACACCGAGGGGTGATCAAGCTGCGTTTTGCAATGGATCCGTGTTTGTTTCACATACTGCTCGAAGGAACCGTACTTAGCCTGAATCTGACTTAATTGCTGAGCATTCTGAGGAGCATATTGCGGGTTGAACGGTGGTTCAAAGCCCATTGACGGTTGTAACGACAAGCGCGAAGGCGATCGAAAATTGATTTGATTAAACCCGAGTCGTCGGGCCAACTCCCTGGCCTCCTCGATTTGGTGTTCATTGTGTCGAAACACAATAAAATCCCAACGCAATAACACCCCTGTCTGAGCCGTTGCACGTATGTTAGCCAAAATCTTTTCCCAATTCGACCCAACCCGATACCTCGCGTTCACATCGCCAACGCCATCAATGGAAAAGATGATCTGACCCCGCCCTTTGAGTTGCCCCCCTAAATCTGACCACCATTCCGGTGTTCGCAGGCTTCCATTTGAAGAGATCGAAATGCATTTTAGACCGCGAGCTAGTAGACGTTCGACAAATTGAGGCAGCCCGCTCGCCGCCGCCGCGTCCCCATAGTTGCCAGAAAACAGTACATAATCGAGTTGCGCGCAAAATTCGGGAGAAAAAAATCGATCGACTCCGGGGCTCCACTCAAGCTCACTTAAGGGCAACCGTGGATTGACTGCACCGCGCTCGACCCGGGCACAGGCGGGACACAGCAGATTGCACTTGCTGGTAAAATCCAGCTGCACATGACGAATTTGTGAAGGCTGTAAATACATGACGAACCTCGCCCCCAGACTCGGCCTCAGGCGAGGAACTCGAGCTTATCGATACGTTAAGGATTTTTCTTCGATCAAATCCCCACGCAGAAACAGCTTCTCACGAAGAGTAAACTCACCACCTGAACGCGCAAGTGTTACTTCTTTACGATATTCCCGGTTGGGGGGATTACGCCAGCTAAAATGATAAACGAGCTCACCTTGAGAAACCCGGACCAGCTCGGCCGCGTCGGTGGGGGCGCTGCCTCCGAGATACAAGCCGTTGAGCAGAATAAAAAAGGCCTGGTCCTCGTGAAAACTCGAGCGGTCATCAGTTTGATAAAGCTCTTCTGACCACGTCCAACGTTTTTCGCCCAGCCATGGCCGCGAAAAACTCAAACGACTCTCAAGGCGTTTGACCTCTTGTTCACTCGTACCTGGGGCCACGACCACTGAACCTTGACCCTGCCAATCGCCGGTGAGGTGATCAAAAAATGCTTCAGCCGCCGCCCAATCGGCGGAGTTCGCCGGCGCAGTTTGCGCA
>JADZEO010000142.1 GCA_020850475.1 Bdellovibrionales bacterium
CACTTCAGATTTATTTTGGTCTAGTGATTTTTGAGGGAGCCGATCAGCTCGAGTTGATCAATGTGCGGGAGCCTGATGTGCGTTCGCTACTTAAGCTCGCGAGTGATCGCCGTCATTTTTCAGTGACTGAATTGACGAATTCACCATTGCGGGAAATGGCGATGCCACTGATCGAACGTGAGGAGAGCGGCGGCAAGCCGCTCCGGCCGAGCGAAAAACAACTGGTCGAAGTTTTCCATCAGCTCTGGCTCTTGCAGCAAGTGATCGCGGGCGAGCATTTGTTTTCGGCAGTTCAGTTTGCCGATGCCGCCGCCGAGGGCGTTTCGCCTCACTCGGCGCCAGGAAGTAAGGAGATCTTAGCCTCAGTCACAGCTCTGCTTAAGAGCCTAGCCATGGGAGCCGATGAAGGGGCCTTGGCTTTGCAGGCCATGGATTTACAGAACCTCCTACGCGCGCAACCGATGGATTCGCGGCTGCAACAGCAAATGACTAAAGTAGAAGCAGAGGTTTTGTACGCTCGGCTCCAAATCTTTTTTTGGGCGGCGCTCTTGCTGGTTTTGCTGGGGATTTTGGCCTTGTGGCCACCGGCGCGAACGCTGCTGGCGGGTCGAGGTTGGTGGATGGCACTCCTCCCGGTCGTCATGGTGTGCGGTGGACTCCTTCAACGAGTCTGGATTACGGGTTTTTCGCCGATTACCAACATGTACGGCACCATGGTTTGGGTGGCCTTTGGGATTTTGTTGTTTAGTTTGGTGTTACTCAAACTCTATCGGCAGACGGCGGTGGTGGGAGCGATTTGGCTCGCGGCAGGTGGGGTGCTGCTTCTCACCGAGGGGATGCCGCTCATATTGAGTCCCGACCTAGACCCCATAATGGCGGTCTTACGCTCAAATTTTTGGCTCACCACTCACGTGTTAACCATCACGATTTCGTATGCGGCCTTTTCGATCGCCATGCTCATTGGAAATTTTGGGCTTGTACGCGGAGTTTTATGGCCTCAACAAATGGCCGAGTGGCTGCCGTCGTGGTCGCACATGGTTTATCGCATGATTCAATTGGGCGTCTTCTTGTTGAGCGTGGGAATTATTTTGGGTGGCGTTTGGGCCGATTACTCTTGGGGTCGTTTTTGGGGTTGGGATCCCAAGGAAACCTGGGCTCTGATTGCCGACATCGGATTTTTGTTATTGCTCCACGGACGGCATGTCGGTTGGATCCGGCCCTATGGATTGTTGGCGTGGTCGCCCCTCGCCTACTTACTGGTCATTATGGCCTGGTACGGGGTGAATTTTATTTTGGCGACAGGGCTCCACTCCTATGGTTTCTCGAGTGGTGGAGCGAGAATGATAGTGACTTATATGGTGGGTCAAGTTAGCTTGGTTGCAGTAACGGTCATTGGGATTCGCTATCGATCGCAAGGGAATGCGTCGAATACTTAAGCTGACTTTTCTTTTTTTATTTCTCGTGACGGCGCCGACGGCTGGGGCCGTTCGCTACCATGGGCGTTTGGCCCTCGGACTTTATAATTCCACGGAAGAGTTTAAAGAGCCTGGAGTGAGTGCTGCTCACAACGACGTCCGTAATCTCTCTGGACGTTTCTATCTGGGGATCGCCGACCTGTGGTCGCCGAAGCTCGATTTTGCCGCTGATGTTCGAGACAAGTACGAGTTTTTCGGTAAGCTCGCGCAGGATCAAAGAACCCTGGACGATCGCAACACTTTTCAACTTCGCGAGTTGGCGGTGGGAGATCCTCAGGTTTTGGGCTCAAGCTTTTATCGACTGGGTCGCTTTGCGGTGCTCGATGCAGGAAGTGTCTTCAATGATGGTATCGAAGTGGGCTGGCGTCGCGGCGGCTGGAAGAGCGGCCTCTTTGGTGGCCTGAATGCCAAACGTCACGAGCAGGAGTATGTTCAAAGTAATCCCGAGTCCAAGCAAGCAGGTCTTTATTTGACCTATGAGAGCAAGGCCGACGCCTGGTCGCGGGTTTTCCGCGTGGGCCACGGTGTGGTTCAACAAATGTATGAAAGTGACGTCGACCGACAATACCTATACCAAAACATTTTGTATCAGTGGGGAACTTACAATCGAATTCTGACCCTGGCGTATGTGGATTTTGTCCCGCGCACGAATTTGCAGAACGGACTTTTGTCGCTGCAGACCCGCCTGACCCAGCGGTTGGAAAATCAATTAGATGTTTCGGGAGTAGACGTTATCGAGTACCAGCGTCGGCAAGGCGTTCGAGAACGCCTGACGCCAAGTCCTTATCAAGAAGTCAAAGACCGCGTGACTTATCGAGCGACCCCTCGGCTCGCTTGGATAGTTCAAGGGCGCTCGGGAATTCGTAAGATCGACGAACTCAAACGAACCGAGGCAGCGCTCGGAGTTGCCTTACCCGCTTTCTTTTCCCCTCGCTGGGAAGTTTCGTTATTATTGGGATCACGCGAGGAGTTTACCTCCAGCGGAGCTTTTGCCAACCTTAAGGTCGGCTACTTTAGCGATACCCGCGAATTGGTGTTGGATCTTGATGCGGCAACTGAAGAGTATCAAGATGGCAAAAAATTGAGCCCCATCGTGATTGAACTCAGTGCGACCCAACAGATCTCGCGTCAGTTTTTTGGCATT
Organism: Bdellovibrionales bacterium; assembly: GCA_020850475.1. Classification (GTDB taxonomy): domain Bacteria; phylum Bdellovibrionota; class Bdellovibrionia; order Bdellovibrionales; family UBA1609; genus JADZEO01. The sequence continues at coordinate 2,620 of JADZEO010000142.1, forward strand.
CTCTCTCTGCAAGGAGCCACCGACGAAGAAGTGACGATCTTTGGGGCCTTTATGCGCTTGGGGTATCGCTTCGGAAACCGGGAGATTCCACCTCTCCGTGACGGCGCGGCCCCACGAGGCCATCTATGAGTTGGGTGGTGCGTTTACTTCTGCTTTTGGTGGTGTGGGGACCGATCAGCTTGTCGGCCCAGGAGAAGAATCAAGAGTCGCTGTTGAACAAACTGTTTGCTCCGGGTCCACTGTTGCGCGGCCATGACGAGCTGGAGCATGGCGATTGTCTTAAGTGCCATGATGCGGGCGAAGGCGTGCCTGACGCCAAGTGCCTCGACTGTCACAAAGAGATCCGCGTTTACGTCGAGGAAAAACGCGGTTATCACGGGTTGCAGCTCAAAAACTGCAAAGATTGTCACGCCGACCACAAGGGCCGCGAATACGATGCCATCCTCTTTGACCCCCAAAACTTTGATCATGCTTCAACCGGATACCGTCTGACGGGAAAACACGGCGAACTCAAGTGTGCGGAATGCCACAACGCCAAACGAGGAGCAAAGTCGGCTCGTCCCGGAACAGTTCGCTATCTCGGGGCTACCACCAGTTGCCGCGAGTGCCATCTCAAAGAAGACGTGCATTTTTTTCGCGGAGATTGGGCTAAGGCCGATTGCAACGAATGTCACGGCCTTGAGGAGTGGGACCAAGGTGTTCGATTTGATCACCTGCGCGATGGTAACTTTAAACTCGAAGGGGCGCATGCCAAATCTGAGTGTGCCGACTGCCACGTCCTAGACAAAAAGTCCAAGCGCAGTCAATACAAGTGGCCCAACTTTAAAAGCCAACAGTGCTTGAGCTGTCACCAAGATGTGCACAAGACGAACCTAAGCCCCAAGTTTCGTAACGGCCAGTGCGCCTCTTGCCACAACCAAGAGGAGTGGAAGATTAAGCGCTTTGATCACGGCAAAGCCACTCAGTTTGCCTTGCGCGGAAAGCACCTGGAAACAAAATGCACGGAGTGCCACGTGTCTTCGCCGTCAAAGGACCCCAAAAAGCCAGGCCTCATTCGCTATGTCGGGTTGGGTGAGGCCTGCTTGGACTGTCACCATGACTTTCACTTTTTTGGCAAGCTCAAGACGAAAAAGTACGGAGAGCTCAATCACTGCGAAGAGTGCCATAACGAAGTCAAGTGGTCCGATACCCACGATTTTTCACATAACCGCAATACGCGGTATTTGGTGGACGGTAAACACTTGGAGCTCGATTGTTTGCAGTGTCACGTTGATTCATTACGCCAAAAAGGGCAAAAGGCCTTGCCATTTAAAGATGATTTGAAGCCTCAGTTTTGGCTCAATCCCCAGGCGAGAGATCGTCAGTTGCCAAGCCAATATCATTGGGCCAAGCTTGAAAGTAAGACGTGCGAAAACTGCCACGAAAATGTCCACCGCAAAACTTTTTCTGCGAAGTTACTCAAGAAGGCGTGTACTGATTGTCACGTGACCAGTAGTTGGAAAGATCGACCTCGCGGAGTTAAGTTCAATCACGATGCCACGCAGTTTAAGCTCACCGATGAACACGCCAAACTCAAGTGTGCCCAGTGCCATGTGGTGAACAAAAAGGAGGTCTTCAAGTTTCCCTCCAAAGACCTGCAGTTTTGCGTCGATTGCCATCGCGATCCCCATGAGGGCCAGCTCAGCGATAAAACCCGCAATCAGTCCTGCGCCAATTGTCACGACGCCAAGAGCTTTATCAAGATCAAGCCCTTTGACCATCAAAACACCAGTTATCCGCTTAAAGGCGAACATCGAGAAGTAAAATGCAAAGAGTGTCATTCTCCGACCAGTGAGAAATTTCCATTTAAGCCCAACCACAGAAAGCACCAGTTCCTGTTTCCTGATCTCAAAAACAAAGATTGTGCTCAGTGCCACGTTGATATTCATCAGGGGCAGTTAAAGAGCAAAAAGTGCAGTGATTGTCACAGCGAAGAACAGTGGAAGAAGATCTCATTCGACCACAACCAAGACAGTCGCTATAAGCTTCTTGGGGAACACCGAGAACTAAAGTGTCAAGAGTGTCACTTTCCGGGAAAAGACTGGGTTCGCTATAAGGACAGAAAATTGCCCGTGGTCCGCTACCGACCCCTCGACCAGGATTGCAATTCCTGCCATAGCAAAGATGACAAACACAAAGACGAAATGGGGCAGAAGTGCGGCAGCTGTCACCGCGAAGATGATTGGAAGACCGTCAAAGACGTTCACCGCAATTACACTTTGCAGGGGGTTCATTACACTCGCCAGTGTGCCGAGTGCCAGGATAAAGAAGGACG
>JADZEO010000143.1 GCA_020850475.1 Bdellovibrionales bacterium
ACGGCAGCTTCCGGGGCGAGTTGGTTTTTTGTGATCAAGGGAGCGAAGAGTTACAATCAAGGCCTTACCAAAGATTTTTCTACGGTCGGCATTGCCATCGAGGGCGAGAAGCAGGATCAGCTGCGGTTCACCCTAGAAAAACAACTCGCCTACTTCCCAAAGCTACTGGCTATCCAAAACGCCATTCCCGTTCGAAAAGAGCTCATAAGTAAATTTGGCGACAAGTGGACCGAGCCCGCCAATCTCGTCACCTTAGGGGCTTACAAGTTGAAGGATTGGAAACACGACAATTACCTCGTACTTGAACGAAATCCCAATTTCTTTTTGCCTGCCCCCGCCGTCAAGAGTGTTTTGTTGCGAATCATTCACGACGAATCGACCGGCGTTAATCTCTTTGAAAGCGGACAGCTCGATATTCAGCCCACGATTCCAGCGGGCGAAGTCAATCGACTAAAAACCAAACCTTCCTTTCGTTCGACTCCCGAATACTCCATTCACTTTATCGGGTTTAACACCAAGAAGAAGCCCTTCGACAACTCCCGCGTGCGCCAGGCCATTTCGATGGCCATCGATCGAAACGAAATCGTCAAGATCCTGAGTGGCAGCATGATGCCCAATCGCGCCTGGTTGCCTCCGGGACTACTGGGCTACAGTGAGCTCTTTGGCATGACGTTCGACCCCGACAAAGCTCGCATTCTGCTGGGGCAAGCTGGATTTGGCGGAAGTAACCCCTTCCCCAAAGCGACGATCGCCTACAACACCAACTCCAACCACAAATTGGTGATCGAAAACATTCAAGCTCAACTTAAACGGAATCTCGGTATCGAGCTCGACGTCCAGAACCAAGAATGGAAAAGTTATCTCGCCCAAATTAACTCCGACCCGCCCCACTTGTTTCGCATGGGTTGGATTGCCATCTTTCCAGACCCCGCTCCGATGTTCGAAGTTTTTCGCAGTGACTCTGAGTTCAACCGGCCCCAGTGGAAGTATCCGGGCTTTGACAAACTCCTCGACGAAGCCGCCGGGGAACTCGATGAAGCAAAACGTTACGAGTACTACAAGAATATTCAGTCGCTGTTAAGTACTGAGGAAGTGCCGGCCTTTGCCCTGTATTCTTCGAACAATCGCTACTTGGTGAATGAACGCGTGCAAAACTTTTTTTTGAATCCCCTTGATCGAGTGGAATTTCGCCATATTAAATTCAAGTGACAGCAGGAAGAATTGAGTGCTAGTTGTTGGGCCACACAAAAAGGAAATACTGATGGAGTGCCCTTGCCAGAGTGGAAATGAATTTAGCTTGTGTTGCGAGCCCTACCTCGCAGGCAAAAAGCAGCCGTCGACCGCGGAGCAACTCATGCGCGCCCGCTACACCGCCTTTACCCGCGTCGACATGGATTTTGTCAATGCCACCCACGATCCCAAAACGCGCAAGGATCTCGACACCGAGGCCAATCGCCAGTGGGCCGAGCGCGCCCAGTGGCAGGGCTTGGAAATTGTCGAGACCTCGGGCGGTGGCCCCGACGACGAACAGGGCACCGTGGAGTTTAAAGCGACCTTTGATTTGGGCAAGGGCTCCGAAACTCATCACGAGCTCAGCCAGTTTGTTAAGCGCAACGGTCAGTGGTTTTTTTCTGATGGAAAAAATCCCAAAGTAAAAACGGTCGAACGAAACGACAAAGTCGGTCGCAATGACCCTTGCCCTTGTGGAAGTGGTCAGAAGTTTAAAAAGTGTTGTGGCTAGGAGGTCCTATGAAGTTGGTTGTGGTTTTAATTTTGAGCGCGATTTCAGGGTTGGCAAATGCCAACGGGGTTAAAGACAAGCCCTACTATGGCAGCCAAATCTCCCGCACCGATGCCGTCGAGTTAACTGAAGCGATCACCAAGATCGCGGAGGTCAAGGGCAAGGAGATCCTGGTCACTGGGACCGTGGAAAAAGTGTGTTCCAATAAGGGCTGTTGGATGGCAATTAAGTCGGGAGAACACGCCGCCCGTGTGACCTTTAAAGATTATGGATTTTTTGTGCCCGAGTCGCTCAAGGGCAAGCGCGTGTTAGCCCAAGGTCAACTGAGTGAACAGGTGCTGGAAGTTTCGGAAGCCAAGCACTTTGCCAAAGACGCCGGGCAAAGCAAAGAGGAAGTCGCCGCCATTAAGGAACCGCAAAAGGAATTTCGCTTTGTGGCCTCTGGAATCGCAATCGCAAAGGGTCAGTAACCGGTGGCATTATTTTCCATTGAACAAGTCGATTTGAGCAAGCCCGAGAGTCGTCAACTCTTGGGCGCCATCAAATTGGATCGTTTGCTCTTTGGCCATGCTCACTCCTGCACGCTGAGCACGGAAATTCGCAGAAAGTATCGCCCCAGTCTGTTTGTCGCGCTCGCAAGCGACGGCGAGGTGATCGGCTTCAAGCTCGGCTACGAGCGCAAACACCAGAATTACTATAGCTGGATGGGAGGCGTTGACCCCGAGCATCGCGCCCAGGGCGTCGGGAAGGCTCTCATGAAAGCCCAACACGCTTGGGCCGAGAGTGAGGGATATCACGCCATTCGCACTCAATCTAAAAATAAGTGGCGCGACATGATCATCTTAAATCTCAAATCTGGGTTCAACATCATCGGCACTTTTCAAGACGACGAAGGCGACACCAAAATCATGATGGAAAAGCGCTTTCGAAGTGTGGAGGAGGATTAGGGGTCCGCCGAGCTCGCCCGCGCCTTCGGACCCATCAACCCACGTTAATCCGCCTTGAAGCGAAGAGCGGAACCGCCCTGAGTCGACGGCTTCAAGACTCGCCCAATAGTGGCCGCCCGAGGAAACTGAGCGCGTACGCGACGAAGAACTTCCTCGGCATCCTGCGGAGCCACGGAGAGCAAAAGCCCCCCGGAGGTTTGAGCATCTAAGGCCAACCACCGCCACTCGGCGGGCAACTGAGACCACTCCACCTTATCAGCCGTGTACTCGAGGTTGGTTTTGTGAGCCCGATTGAGAATTCCTGCGCGCAACGACTCCAAAGCTCCGGACAAAATCGGCAATTGGTCAGTATTGATCTCGATTTGCACGCCGCTACCGACGGCCATTTCCATGGCGTGCCCGGCTAAGCCAAAGCCGGTGATGTCGGTTGCCGCGTGAATTTCAAGGTCCCCCACCAGTTCCGGTACGCGATTGAGCTGGGCCATACTGGCGGTCGCTTCATTGATCCACTCAGGCTCAGCCTTGCCCTCCTTGGTGGCACTGATCAGCACGCCGGTGCCGAGGGCCTTCGTCAGGATCAGCAGATCGCCGGGTTGAGCGTTGGCGTTGGTCCACGCGCGAGTTGCCGGAACAAAACCGGTGACCGAAAAACCAAGCTTGAGAGTTTCATCATCGATGCTGTGTCCCCCCGCGAGTCCGGCGCCGGCTTCCTCAATTTTTTCTACAGCTCCGCGCATGAGCGGCTCAACCAACTCCAAGGGCAGATGAGCCGTGGGAAACGCCAAAATTGTGAGAGCCAAGGCGGGTGAGCCACCCATCGCGTAGACATCACTCAAGGCGTTCGCCGCAGCGATGCGGCCAAAATCCACAGGGTCATCAACAATCGGGGTAAAAAAGTCGAGGGTGTTAACCATCAGCCGACCATCTCCCAAATCCCACAAGGCGGCGTCATCAAACTTTTCCATGCCGACCAAAAGCGGGGCGGGCCGCGTGAGCTTGAGGGACTGGAGTATTTTGCTTAATGCCCCCGCAGGAAGCTTGGCCGCACAGCCACCCCTTTTTACCGTCTTAGTAAGCGCCACGGATTCTGGTTTGGTCTCGATATTTGAGTGCATAGCAGCTCCTCTTAGGTTCGGCGTACCGTACAAGAGTGAGTACAAGTTTCATCAATGGTCACGGTGCTCAAGGGAAAGCCCAACTCTTCTGACTTTCCAAGGAGGTATTGAGCGATCACTTCGGAAGTTGGATTGTGGGCAAACAAAAAATGCTTCTGCTCGGTGCCGATCAAAAAATCAATTGTTTCATGATCCGACTCCGCCAAAAGGGTCGCATGATCCCATTGTTCCTTGCACCACTCTTTGAGCAACTTGAAATCAGCAAAGTCTTTGACCATGCCAAAGCGGTCGAGCTCGTCTCCCTCAATCGTGCAAGTCACCCGAAACGAATGCCCATGTAGATTACGGCACTTCCCCGGATAGCCATTGACCAAGCGATGGGCCGCCTCAAAAGTGAACGAGGTGCTGAGAGTAAAATGATTTTTCGACTGAGCCATGGCGGGAGAATGGGTTATTTGTGACTCTGAGTCAACCCCCCAAGCCTCCCCGCGCCCTCTTGGGGCCCCGGATCTCGGTCTTGACGTGAATTTTTGCTAAGCAAACCACTCCCCGTCTGGAGCTTTCCAAGGAAAATTTGTCTAACCCGAACGCAGTCATAGTCGGGATCTGATTCATGGACTATTCACACCAATGCCAACGGCACCTCCCAACTTCGCTTGCTGAACTCTCTTGGGGAGCCAAGTCAGGGAAGTTTGTTGAGACTCGATGCTGGTCCGAATCTTCGCCGTCGCGCCGAGCTTATAAGCGAAATTGGGAGGCGCCGTTGGCCAAGTTGAATGGTCCAAAATACCCGGGAGTCTAAAAATGTTTAAAGCCCTTGTTCTGAGCGCCGCAGTTATCATGACCCAATTGGCGGGAGCCAGCCTCGAAAAAAACGAAGTTCTTAAAGGCCTGGCGGGACGCTATGCTCTGGAGTTTAGCCCCAACTCAAGCCTCAATATCGTCATCCGCTCGTCGGGTGCCGTGCAGGTTCTGAACGAATTTGATAACCTCTCAATGATGGAAGGCAAACTCACCTTTGCCGGCAGCACCACCTCCGCTTTAATGAGCGGGTTGCCAGTCGGCCATCTGGTGGTGACCCAAGCCGGAGACGAGGACACTCGTGACTTTCACGTCCTTCTCACCGTTGAGCAAAGCCCCGAAGGCGAAGATCAAAATCAGGTGAAGGTGATTGCGGCCTTTGAAACCTTTAACGACGGCCCCAATGAACTGAGCTCCGTTGAAAAGGCCACCTTTAGCCTTAAAAAGTACAACAAGGCGACCAAGCGATTTGAAACCTTGTACTCAAAAACACGTTAATTTTATCCTTTTGATTTCAAGTACTTATTAGGGGCTTGCAGAGCCCCTTTTATTTTGTCCTAAAGTGATACAGTCTTTGGTCCGATAGATTTCCCATGGGCTAAGGCCCTGTGGGTATTTGCTGAGTGTTAGGTGCTAAAAATGCAAAGTCACTTTCGCTTTCCGCGGAGAACCCTGATTTGGGCGGTGGTTCTCTGGGTGAGTTCTGTAGGACTTGTGACCCCAACCCTTGCAGCAAATGATGAGCAACCGACGGAGACAAATTCCAATTGCCCTGCGGATCAGGTGCCGTACCAAGGGATTTGTGTCCGCTTGCCGAGTTTACAGGAAGTTGAGCTTGATCGCGATTACTGTGAGAGCTCTCAAGAGTCGGCACGAATCTGTTGCAACGATCCCCTCCGCTGCCTCACCGGGCAAGACGGGCCAAGCATCGGGGCGATAAATGCCGTCGGTAGCTTGGCCTTGGCTGCCGTCGCCATCAGCCATCAAAATGCCGCAGGCCAAGGCCTGGTCGCGACCTGCAATCTCATGAAGAAGGTCGCCCTCGGCGGTGCCATTGCGAACGCCGCGCTGGGAACTAAATGTTTGAGCGACAAGTCGAGTTGCGAAGAGCGCTGCCAAGCGGTCAGCGAAAAATACGAACGCGTCCTACGCGATTGCGATGGGCTGAGTCTCCAAGCGCGCACCACTCGCCAAACCCCTTCGCTGTGTACGTCTCAATTTCGTCAAGCTTACCTCTCAGCATTGGCCACGGCCCGCGGACGCGGCGAGCGCTGCACCTCATACAATTTAAACATCGCCCAGATGGGTGCGAGTGCCGTCCAAAGCGTCGCCGCTTCGCAACTGGCAAGCCTCTGCGAATCGACGGCGATGGCAGAAACCCAAGTGCCAGCAATTGACACCAAACCCTTCAACAGCGACTGCCTAGATCCCGCCAATGTGGCCAACCCCATTTGCTTTCGCTGTCGAGGACCGCAAGCGGCAACCGACCCCTTGTGCCGCGGAATCGACAGCGCAAGTGCTCGCCGTCCCTCTGCCACCGACTTCCACAAGGCTGTTAGCGACGGCCGCCGGGTCGATGGTTCGGACCTCGTGGTTCCAACCAACGACACCCAAAAACAAAACCCACAATTTGACTCGCGCCCAATTTCGCCCGCGTCAGCCCAGGAAATTCCTAACAACGGTGGAGGATTTGCTATGGCCGCCAACAATGCCGGCTCTTCCGGTTCCCCTACCTACGTCAATCAAGAAGATCCAGGTTACCCCACTGAGGTTTTGCACGGTGTGGGCTCAATGGGAGGATTTGTCCCACCCGGCGGCTCAAATTCATTGACCCACTCGGCGGGATTTTATGGGTTTGGCGGACTCCCGCACCCCTCATTGGCCACCGCCCGATTAAAACTCCAACGCTTTCTTCCCGGGACACTCACCAATCAACGTCACCCTGCCGGGCTAAAGGATCTCACCAGCCGCGAGTTGGGCCAACGTCACGATGATATCTTTCAACGCATTTCCCAACGCGTTCGATTTCTTTGCCGAACCAAGCGACTCATTTGCGATTAAGGAGTGAATGAAACTTAGGTAATGCTTTGAATCATGTCTCGCCTAGACCAGTTTTTTAAACGGACACTTCACTCTTGGTTGAGAGTCGTTAATACTTTTTGAGTTATGCAAAAACTGGCGATCCCAACAGTGAGGAATCTGACATGAAACCCAACTACTCGCGACGTGATTTTATCGAACTCATTGCCCGCACGGGAGTGCTCTATGCCGCTGCTCCCTGGTTCTCACCCCTGTTTGCTTGGGCCAATCAAGATCTCGGCTTTGACGCTTTCGTGGTTTCCGACGGGCCGACCGTTCAACCCGATCCCGACTGGAAGGGGTTCGCGCAAGGTGACATGCTCGCGACACCATCAGGCGCTTCCATCTGGGACCTTAAATTTAACTCGATCAAGAAATTTGACCTCAGCTTTCTCGCCCATAAGTTTCAACAAAACCCCAAACGGCCCAATCAATTAGTCGGGCCCGGCAAGCGCATTCGACGGATGGCAGTTTGTGACTTAAAAGCAGGAACCGTAAAAGATTTTGAGCCACCGGCAGGGGTTACTTTGTTTGGCCACGGATTTTTCGATGCGACAGGAAAACACTTTTATGCCACGGCCTTTGACCATCAAAAAGGCCTGGGCGTCATTCTCAAATACACGACTGATGCCTTTAAACTTGTGAGCACGAGCCCCAGTTACGGCTTGTATCCCCATGATGCTCAAGTGATTCCCGAGCTCGGAGCCACGGTGTGTGCCGTTTTGAATGTCGGAGCCCTTGAAGGGGGCAAAAGTCGCTACCCCTTCGACCAAAAGACGAACACCAAGACTTCGGTGGCCGTGATTGACTACAGTGACGGCAAACTGTTGCGCGAAATCTTTGTGCCCAATATGACCGGAGGACTCGCGCACTATGTGAGAGTCAACGGATCCCAAATTTTTGCTGTCGGTGCGGGCCGAACCGGTGGCAAGACCGATGTCCCCTCGGCAGCTTTAATCAATTTGCAAACTGGAGTGGCCGAAAACTTTCAAGCCCTGCCGGACTTTTCTCAAGTTCAAGGAGAGGCTAATAACCCCATTTATATTCCCGACCGCAATTCCATCATGATTAATTCTTACACCTCTTACGATCTGATCGAAATTGGCCTTAAAGAGAAGAAGATCATCAACCGGCTCACCGTTGCTGACGTGGCTTCGCATCTCTACCTTGGCGCCGGGCAGATGTTGCTCACCAAGAACAAAGCCGACACCCCGATGCTCGGAATTAATTTGCAAAAGAAGAATTCCGAATTTGGCGTGAACGACGGCAAAGGCAAGTCGCCGATGATTGCGAAGGGTTCGAGCTCACATATTAGCCCGATTTACCTTGCTCCCAAGGCCTCATCCACCTGAAGTCGGTAAAGCTGAAAGGCGCCGGGGGCCAATCGGCCGTTGGCCGCTGGCACCGGAGGCGCAAAGACTGCGAGTTCGACTCCAGTCTGGCGAATGACTACGACAAAATTGTTCTCAACGCCAAACCAAACCCAAGCACCTGGCGAAAAGATATTTCCTGGAGTGAAATCTCTTACTTCAACAAGGTGTTGGTCCTCGCTCCGCTCTCGCTGGAGAGTCCGGGCACTGAGGTTTCGCAAATGTTCTTGAAAACGAAACACGAGGTGGCGACGGATCGACCAGGGCAAATGTGAGTTGAGCCATTCAGCGGCTGCCGATGGCCGATGTTCAAAGACCAGGTCCAAATCAGAGCGTCCCACCAGACCCCGTCCCTGAGGAGAGCTTCCCACCAAGTAGGCCACATCTTCAGCACCCAGAGCCGACTGCAAGCGGCCCGCGACTTTTTTGATATCGGACCAACGGTAAACCGCCAAGTCCTGCGACGTCGCGGTCGTCTCCGTCATCACGGCTTGATATGCTTCGGCCACGCTCAATCCTTGCCCTAAAAATTGTCGGAAGCGCAGATCCGGACGAAAAATCCGAGCGAACAAGAGATCGACCATTCGCCGGTTCGGCTCTTTTTTGAGCGTGCGATAATCGCGCATCAAGAGCTGGACGAGGGTCTGGCGCTCATGGGGATTGAGACTGTCAGCCGCCAAAAGAACCTTAGTATTAAAGGACCCATCTGGAAATCTTTGGTCTGTACGAATTTGCCCCACGATGCGGGTCCATTCCGCCAAGGACGCAGGTCGCTCGAAGGAAAGGCGATCTTGAGAGCTGGTTTTTACCTCTACCGCACACTCGCCCGCCTGACTCAACGCTGGTTGAACGAGCTGAAAAAACGCGCAAATTGTCGCTGCTAGCAAACCCTTTGACAGGTCTCTGAGGTTAGATTTTGCCCTTGTCGCTCCTAAGTTCATATACCGTGACTTTGCAAGGAAAAGACCAAGGCCTGTGCTTCTAAGGATGGCACAAATAATGAAAACTCTGGCGGGAGTATTAATAACTCCAGTCAGGACACTGATCATGAACGTTTGGCAGATTTGTGCGACCATTCTAATCGTGGCGGGAACTTTTTCGCCAGCTCAGGCGTTTTCCTCGGCACAAATCGATGCCCTCCACCAACTCCTCAAGTCGGCCGGTCAAAATATCCCCAAAGTTATTCACTGCCGAGATCAATTTCTCGGCATCTTGAAGCCTGGTGCCGTCAACTTGATCCGCTCCGACGGTTCCTTGGTGCAAATCCCGTTTGCCGTCAGCGACGAACGCTACGCTAGTGTGGTATTTGCCTTCTCTGACGACTGTCAATTTCTGGCGATCGGTGGCTATCGCACTCAGGGGATCTTGGTGCGCCTGGCGAACGAGGAAGTTCGCCCTTTGCCCGTTGACACCAGAAGCGAGTACAACCAGTACCAGGGTAAGCAAATCGAATTGAGTTCTTACTATTCCCGTCTTCAGTTTCACAATCACCAGCTCATTGCCTTACGAATTGGCATCGATCGCGAAGAGAGTTTGGTTTTGTTTAACGACCGATTTGCCGAGGTCCCACTGCTGACCGGAGGGTCCATCGGCCTTGCGCACTTTTTTGTTGAGCCCCAGACCCACCAACTCTACTTCACCACGAGTAAAAGAGACGACAGAACCGATCGCACAACGCTTAAGGCTTTTCGCTTGGCTTTAAACAGTGATGGCCCGGCCCGACCCCAGCTGATTTTTGAAACCACGGACAGTAAAGACTCCAATTTTGGACACTTTACGAGAATCACCTTCGTCAACAATTCCTTTGTCGCCTTCGACCCAGATTCTCCGGGTTTACGAATTCAAGCCATCGCAACCGGCGAGATCATCGCTCAGCTGGAAGAAGTTTACTCCGTCCAACAGATCAGTGAGTTCGAGTTCGTCTATCAAAAGGCTCGGTATACGACTGAGAACGGACTATTTGTCTTTGACGTAAGAACTCGGCAGGAGCGTGAACTGTTTCCGCGCCTGGAGATTGGTCGCCAAATCATTCAGAGTATTGACCCCGCCGGAATGGTCGTGTTGACTTCGAATTCTCTGCGCCCCCGAGTTTACCGGTTTTTTTCCCCCAACGGTGAGTCGCAAGAACTCGCCATTAAGGGCCTGCCAATTGAAAACCAAGTCGAACGAGTGGTGGTCACCAGCCAGAACAACTTTAAATATGCGGCGTACTTGTTTAAACCCGCGCAGGAGCCCAGGGCGGTTCTCACTTACGTTCATGGTGGGGGCTGTCACCTGAATTACACCATTGATCCCACGACTCGGCTGATCGAGGAGCTCCAAGAGCTGGTCCGGCGCGGCTACGCGGTGTTTGCAATCAATTATCGAAACTCGAAGTTTGCACCACCCATCAAGTACTACAAACCCACCATGACTCGCGAGGAATGTGGACGAGACGACATCGAAGACATTTTTGCTTCACAAGACCACCTCAAACAGCGAATGCCCAAAACTCCCCGCTTCTTATGGGGTCACTCCCATGGCTCTTATCTCGTCAATTTAGCAGCAACCAAATATGCTCAGCGTCTCGAGGTTCGCGGACTGATCACCGGCGCAGGAATGTGGACTTTTAACGAGGAAGTCCCGCCCTTCCACAGCCGCGATACCAGCAACCATTACAACCGCGCCATGATGCCGCTCGATTTTGTGGACCAATTGCACGTCCCTATTCTGTTGTTTCACGGCCGCCAAGACACTCAAGTCGATATTAGCCATGCCGAGGCGTTCGTCAAAGAGGCCAATCTCAGGTCGCTCAAGGTCACACCCTTTATCACGCCAAACCAGGCACACCACATCGACCCAGGCTCCAAGGACTGGCCGCTTTGGCTCGACCATTTGTTCAAATTTTTAGATGATCATCGTTGAACTTGAAGGTGGCGGGCGATACTCGTGCCCTCGCTTGGAACCTACAATCCCCAGGCCTTAAAGCTGTTCCAAGCGTAATCATTGATCACCGCGCCGGTTCCCGGTCGCACAAAAAACCCGACACCTGGATTTCCATCGGTCCATTTGTTATCGGGATCCTTGATCGTGTAAACGAGAGTACCGTTCTTGTAGATCTTGACCACATTGCCTACTATTTCAGCCCTTACGACGTCGCCCTCGACCACGCCCCCCATTCCGGGTCCGGTCCCATCATTTCCGGGCAAGCTTCCGAGGTCGGTGAATTGCCCCAGCGGTCCTTCCCACCGCACGATTTGCACGTAACTTCCGCCAAACCACACATTGATTTCATATCCGCGAGCACTGTGTGGCGTGATTTTAAATCGTAAGAGCAACTCAATCTCGTGAGTACTCGGAGGCGTGTAGCCCGGCCTTCGGTGGACCACCCCTTCGGCGGCGTGATTCGCGGGAAATCCTTGTAGGTGGGCGATAGGATCGGTGTAGCCATTGACGGTTTGGTCGGAAAAGGCCAAGCCCCCACTGGTTTGCGGGTTTTGCCAATCAAGCCCAACCTCGCCCCCAGTTACCCAAACGCCGCCCTCACGCAGAGGATTTTCGGTGAGATCAAAATTTGTGGAGTAGGTCTTCGGAGTGGACTGCGCAATCACCTTCACCGTCGCCGGACTCGACTCGATCGACACCGCTCCCGCGGCTTGTGCAAAAAAAAGTACTAGGAGCATTCGTTCCACACCCTCATCTTATACCTTATCGATAGTTCGGCATAGGCGCCGCGGCAAGAAATCTCATTTTGACCCGTCGCCCGATTGCTAAGTTTAAAGGTCTCGTCGTTGAAAAACAACTTTCAACAGTTTGTTGAAAACAGCTATTGCCTCCGCACTTGGATCGTAATTTAGTAGTCCCCATGAAAAACACCGAGTACTACCAAGTTTACCTTAGCGAAGAATTAGCCCGCCGCTGCGAGAGAAACCCGCGCTACTCCACTCGAGCCTTTGCTCAAGCCCTCACCATTGATGTGGCTTCCGTTTCGCGCATCCTGGCCGGCAAACAAATTCCCTCCTTCAAGATCTGCCAAGTGCTGTTTGATAAGCTCGAAATGTCACCGACCGATCAGCGAAAGTTCATGTTGTCGGTGGCTGCTCGGCAAAAGGCCGATGGGTGCAAACGCATTTCCCCTGCTTTTAAAAAACTTCATGACCTCGATGCGGATCGCGTCCATGTATCGGTGGATACCTGGCGGGTGATCGCGGATTGGTATCACGGGGCCATCATGGAACTCACCTTTACTAAGAGCTTCAAGCCAGACCCCAAGTGGATCGCTAAAGAACTTGGACTCACCGAGGTCGAAGCTAAATTGGCCCTCCAAAGATTGCTGCGGCTGGGACTACTGACCGAAAAAAATGGACGAATTGTAAAAGCTCACAGTCAAGTTTCTTCGGCTGACAAAAGTGTGACATCGGCGGCTCATCGGCGACTGCAGCGACAGGTTTTGTCTCGAGCGATCGCCTCTCTTGAGAGTGATCCCATCGAACAACGTAATATGACCTCGATGGCCATGGCGATCGATCCCGCAAAGATTCCACGCGCTAAAGAAATGATTCAAAAATTCTCGCGTGAACTCTGCGCCTTTTTAGAATCAGGAAAACAAACTCAAGTTTATCAACTCGGTATTTGTCTTTATCCAGTATCAAAATCAAAGGGGGAACAATGATATTGCACATTATACGCTCCGCAAGTCTGGCGATGGCGTGCTGCGGGCTGACCGCTCTGGCCGGCACCGAAGGACACGGGGGCGACACGCTTCGCTTTCAATTCGAAGAAGGTCGCGGCTATGCAGCGGCTCTGGCGATGGAAGCAAAAGCTTGCTCGCTCGGCAACGACGTTCGGCCGGAGGTCAAAGATTGGATTATGACCAACAAACTGCACCTGGCCAGCGACATTCAGGATAGTCAGCATGTCTGGATAACGGATCCTCAAGCCACTTGCGCCTTCACGCAAACGAAGGGGAAGTATCCGATCACGCTCTCGTTTGTCACCTGCCGCAGCGGCATTCAAGATTCCCTCGATGCCGCACAACTGTTGATCCACGAATCAGTCCACCATTTTGATATCGTCGATGAAAGCTTTGCCGACGAGGTGGCCATTGCTTTAACGACAACTGATCCGCGACGATGTAACGAACCTCCGCCGGCTGATAGCATGGGCCAGTGCACCGGGCAGCCAATGAGCGAGAGCGAGGCCGTGTCTCGCCTCCAACCAGGGCGTGTGAATCGGGCCTTTAGTACCGCAATTCGCCAGAAACTCGAGTTTCGTGATTGCTACATCTCCGGTTGCGGCAGTTGGAGCTCGAAGGATGGTGTTGATTTTGCCTTTGATGTTCCGGGAACACTTTACTTCCGTACTCTCTGGATCTACTTGCGCCTGGTCAACAATCGGCCCCAAGTCGGAATCCGCTGGGCCAAATCAGGGAGCTCCTGGTGGGGTGCAATTAATCCACGGGAAGATGATGTGATTTCTGATTGCGGCGTCGTCACCAAAAACGGCGTTCTCGGCTGTCGAGTTCCCGAACTCTCCGTGATGCATACTTGGCAAGGTAAATGGCGCTTCGATCGCATCCCCACAACGCAATTTATCGGCACACTTCACGAAGGCGATTGCGTTGACCTCGTGGGACGTTACTCCGTTAACCTGGTGGACGAGCACGGCAACTCTCTTCGCCGGGAATTTCGTTGGATCATCAACGGCAAAGGCTTCATGAATTGACCTCAATCCCGGAGACGCTTTTGTCGAGTCTCCGGGATGTCGATGCCTATTGGAGTTTTACACCTACTCAATTTGAAACGGAAAACTTGTCGACACCGACCACGGGCTGACCAAAGCGCCTCCGAACCCTCTGGAATTCGCTCTCCGCCACGATTTGGCCTTGGCAACCAGGTTCAAATCTCAATTTGATTAACCGCCCTGACTAAGAACATGACATCTGTGCTCCAGAGTAATCAGTTATTTAACTAGCAGCACGACTGGAACCATCTTTGCACTACCTATCACTGGTTGTCCGGGAGAATGAAACATGTGCGGTACGCGCGGTCTCTCGATGATTAGCCGAGTTTTATCTATATTAATATTGTCTCTCTGGTCCTTCAGCGCAATAGCGCAAACTCCACGCGAGCAGTTTAAAGATTATCCGACCGGCCTCGACAAGGCCGAGATGGATCGGGTCAACGCCCGCAATAAATTCAAAATCACTCGGGTCAAACCCAATGACCTCGCTCTCCAAAGAAAAAATGACGAACTGACCCAACAAGGTCGGTCTCTCATTGATCGACGGACCGCGGTTGACCGCGAAAACGAAATCACCATGGTGCCTGTCAGTGGCGGAGCGGACTCTTCGTCGTCACTTCAAGGTGAGGTCGTGACGGCCTTGGCGACTGGAGTCGATAACTCCACTCTCAGTGCCTTTCCGCCGATCGGCAATCAAGGCGGAGAGGGCTCCTGCTTTCCGTTCAATGTTACCTATTATTTGATGAGCCATGAAACCTGCTTGGTGCGGGGCTGTAACAATAAATCAGGCGACCTAACGAACATCTTTTCTCCGCGCTGGATTTACAACCAAGTCAACCAAGGGGCCAATCTCGGTTGCTGCCAAGGAAAACTTTGGGAAGTGCTGGAGAACCACGGAGCGCCCAATCTTTATCAACTTCCTTATATTTCAGGCGACTACCGCACCTGGGACCTCAACACCAACAATTGGATTTCAGCCCTTTCAAATCGCATGAATCGATTTGCGCCAATCAACATCACCACTGGCACCGGAGTTTCCAACCTCAAACAGTGGTTGGCCAACGGTCACGTGGCGATGGTGGGAACTTACATCCACTCATTCATTTACGTTAAGGTGGGTACCAATCCCAGTGCCGCGAGCCCTTATGCCGGGCAATGGGTGGTTTCATATCTAAACGGCACCTCGGGCGGGCACGCGATGACAGTTGCTGGTTACGATGACAATGTTTGGGTCGATATCAATAACAACGGCTCAGTCGATGCAAATGAGCTCGGGGCTTTCAAAGTAGTCAACTCGTGGGGAACTGGGTATTCCAATGGCGGTTGGGTGTGGGTTTCCTACGACGCCTTTAAATCAGTCACCGCGGTGGCGGGCGGACCGTCATCAGGACGAGTCGCATTTACCCAAGACGGTAACGCTTGGACGAGCACCGCCAAGCTTTCCTACACACCGAAAATTCTCGCGCAATTTACTGTCAACCATGGTCTACGAAACCAACTTGGCCTCAACATTGGAACCTCGTCTACTACTGCGACAAGTCCGAGTGCGCTATGGAATCCCGCCATGATTCAGTTTCAAGGGGGTGCCATGGGCTTTGACGGCTCTTCTAACGCCGTCGATGGAACTTTTGTTTTTGATTTTAGTGACCTGGTTCCCGCGGGTTCGAGCTCACTCAAGTATTACTTCCAAATGACGGACAACACCTCGGGCAGTCCGGCAGTCCTCAAAGACTTTCGCATCATCGACGTGGCCCGCGGCCAAACCATCGTTTACAACGGATCGCTTCCCGTCCAGGCCGATGCGAGCACCTCGCGCGTGAGCGTCTCTTACAGCTTCACTGACGGCAACATCCCTCCAGTCGCGATTATCAGTGGTTCGTCCCAGACCAGCGGATCTTCAGTGCTCGCCGAATTTGACGGCAGTGGCTCCTATGACCCAGACGGCTCCATTGCGGGCTACTCCTGGAATTTCGGCGATGGCACCTCGCAATTAGGTAATTCCACGGCCTCGCACACCTACACTCGGGCCGGCAACTTCACTGCCACCTTGACCGTCACTGACAACAAAGGGGCGACCGGAAGCGCAAGTTACGTCGTGTCAATACCTGATACCGAGGCCCCCACGGCTCCAACAAACTTGGCCGCTCAAATCGTTACAACTTCTAGCCGGGGAAAGAGCAAAAAAGGCACGACCACAACCAGCGTAAAGCTCACTTGGACAGCTGCGGTTGACAACGTAGGCGTCGCAAAATATTTGATTTTCCGAAATGGCACTTTACTCACTTCCACCACCTCTACGTCGTTGACCGACTCATCGACCGCTGCGGGCGGGGGAAGCTACAGCTACACAGTGATCGCAGTCGATGCGGCCGGCAACCAATCTGCCAGCAGTAACGTGGCGACCATTAGCCGATAAAAGCCTTCATTGCTCGCAACGGGCTCAACTCTTCTGGTGAGCCCATTAACCGATTCAGTTCGGGCCTATAACAAAAGCTCGCACGCCCCAGTTTCATTAATTCCCAAGTGACGAGATTGGGCTGACCACTTGAAACCGATGACCAATCCGGTCACCAATAACATATCTTGAAGATTCGAACTCTAGCACCCAAGGCATCCAAGTCCTGGCGCGAGAAGTGCAATGTCTCCGCTACTAGCAAATCGACCGATTTATGGCGAAATGAAAGCGTCCGAGGCACATAAATGTTCTTAATTTTGACTACGATTTTGACAATTTCGTTTTCCGCATCTGCTCAGTCTAAAATGAAGTACTCTCGGGAAGTACCAGCATCGGTACGACAAACGATAGACGCTGACCTAAATCTTTTGTACTCGCTAGAACTGTCGGGACAAACCCCTCTGCATTCTGAAATATTTGGCCAGGCCCGGGGGACAACCTATAAGCGGTTTTTCGAAAAGTACGTGCAGGAGATCGGTTTTCACGACTGCGGAGGCGGCAGTAGCGTAGCCTGTGCCTTTCCTGGATCTGACCCGAGAAAGATATTTTTGACGCCACATTATCTCTCCTCCCCCAAATCCTCTTCGGTCACCCGGCTCTCCTCCCTGTTCCACGAAACACGTCACCTAGATTCTAACTTTGCGAATTGGCCCCATGAACTATGTCCTACGCCATTCCTTGACGAGCAGGGCAAGGACATCATCGGAATTGTGAGTGGACTTAAGATGGAAGGGCTCGAGGCCTGCGACTGGAGCGTCTACGGCTCTTATGCCCATCACATCACTGCAATCATGTTTTACAACATGGCTCGATTTTGTTCCAATTGCAATCGTGAGTTTAGAGCAAAAGCCGAGGAGCTTGGCCTCGATCAAATGCGTCGGGTGATTAATTCATCTGGAATAAAGGCACAAGAGGCCATTCGTGCTGATTTCGAATCCTCTCCAGTTCGTTAATGCTTTCCCGTTGATGGTGAGTCAGGCAAGCTATGAGCATCACCAGTATTTTCAAACATTGCAGATGTCTTTACTAATCGCTGGTGGAGTTGGGCCCTTGCTTGCGCTTAGGAAAATTGCCAAGTCATAAGGGCGCCAAGCCGAGCTGCCGCCTTGATTGGATGAGAGTATTAATTTGAGCTCGGGCGAGCCGATTGCCGTCTCGCCTCGACCTGCCCCACCCGCGGCCAGCGGATCGACCACGGGTTAAGGGCACCGGTTATCGTCGTAGACTTTTATTCTTCTTCTCTAAGTTACTGCGCAACGTTTTCTAAGGTCAGTTCAGTTCCAACCATAGTCCCCGCTGGGATTCTCGCTGCGAGCACGGCCACACCGGATGGATTCGGATCAAAATCTGGATAAGGTTCGACAGTGATCACGACATGATGTCCGCCGTCCGCTAAATTCATCCCCAGCGTTACAAAGTCCGACCCCGGTACTGGCGGAAAATCAAGAGCTAAAGGACCTGCATATCTACCAGCAGCGTCAGAGTCGAGAGATCCATTTGGTCGAAATAATCCCGTCGAAATTTTTTGCCCACTGATGTCATCAACTATCCACCCTTCATAAACTCGATTAGCTCCAAGATCCGGCAGTTCGAGTGAAAACCTCTTGGTCGCAGGGTTAATGTACCAAATTCCTTGATTGGTGGGCCCATTGATCGCAGTAGGTGCCGCGATCAGAACAGTTCCCACTGCGGTCCTGAGGTCTGGGTAACTGCCCGCGGACCCGTGTGTGGCCAGTACTGCTGTTGCCAGACTAAGAATTGATTTTACCATTGTGTTTTTCATTTTGTGCTTCCCCTGTTTCTTGCGGTTATTCGCATGGACTAGGAGTACGCTGTTGAGGGCAAAATGTATTGATTAGTCAATCTAACTCAATAGATTAGTTCATCTTACTCACGAGAGCGAGCCGAACTGGGCTTATCCCCCTCACTGGACCACCTGATGCTCGTCGATAACGCCAGTAGGTTAAGGTACGAGTTTTATAAATTGGCTTTCGCATCACCGCCCGAATGAAGTATGACTGCTACTATGCCTCGTGATTTAAATGTCGACCAAATTAAGAAGTTATGGGTTCTGGACTTAGTCATCCGACATGCGAGCCTCAAAAAGGCTTCGCTTCAAGCCAGGGTTTCACCAAGCGCCGTTTCACAGACAGTCACTTCGCTCGAGCATTCGTTCGGAAAACGCCTCCTAATCCGAGAAAAGGGTGTCGTCACTCCAACTCAGGACGCCATTGCTATACTCGATGTTGTTCGCCCGGCCTTTGATGCCTTTGCCCGTCTTCGTGACCTAAACGATGCCCCAGTTCCAAAGATTAGTTGGATGAATTTTGGCACCTACGAAAGCATTGCCATCGATCTTCTGCCGGGCCTAATTCATAGTTTGAGACAAAAACTGCCAAATTTAAGGCTTGGGTTGCGAATTAGTCGAACCTCAAGTCTTTTAACTATGGTGCGCAAGGGTGAATTGTGTTCAGCCCTCATTACCGAAGTGGACGATCTCGATCGTTTTTATGTGAAACACGTAGCTGATGATCGCTTGGGTCTCTTTGTTTCAAGAAAGCATGCCATTGCGGCGGAGGGGTGGTCGGCCGTTGAAAAGTTTGGTTTTGGATCCCTAGCTCCCGGCAAAGACGGACTTCCGCGATACTATACCAAATTTTTGCGGCAATATGATTTGTCAAAGCCGGCCATTCTCAGTGATAGCTTTGAAACCTTGCGTGCTGCAGTGGCAGCTGGATCGATTGTTTCCGTTCTGCCTCATCGAGTGGGAACTCGGTTTGATGATCTGCTTGAACTCACGCCCAGCGGCTTGGCGGGAAAGGCCCCCCGTGAGACCGGCCTTCATAAAATCTATATTGTGAGTCAGACCACCTGCGATCGAGAGGAAACTGACTTTGTTGCCAGCGAAGCGATGCGATTACTCGGAGTACGGCCTTAAGGTGGATTCTGGTGCCCCCTAGTGGACGATCTTGGAACCGCCCTCGCCGCAGACACCGTTACGTTACGGCAAGTAGCTGAAATCACTTTAACTTTCGAACTCCTGGAGAACAAGTACTAATTTTCAGGTATTTGTTCTCCAGGTTGGAGAACGTGTCCTAATCGTTCTCCAAATAGCGGCTTGGCCTTTCTCAATTGCTTGAGATGCTGTTTCTGTTTGGGTGGCATTTTTTCGGTCGCTGCCGAAAATGCATGAGCGCTGATTTTACCGATGTTTTTCTCAACAAAGGCGAAGGTCCTTTCGGGATAGACGTTGTAGGCTTCTCTGAGAGTCCAGCCGACACCCTTCTGAACATAGTAGTGGTCAAATTCAAGCTGCGGCTGAATCAGATCCAAGATTTTCTTTAGCGGAAGGACCTTTTCTCGTTGTGAACTGTAGTAGATGAGACTCACAATTGAGAGGCGTCTCAGCCAAGGATTTTTTGATGAATTCCATTTTACTAAAGTTGGATATATCGTTTCCGGATCTTCTTCCAGAATTCTCGCATAGATTCCCGAGAGTGTATCGGAGTGTGCCCAGTTGTCGATTCTTAACGACCACTTTCTCAAGAGAGGCCAATGTTGTTTCAGGATGTGCTTTTGTTTTGGCTCATAGAACCAGGCTAAAGCCATCGACATGACCTCGAAGCACTCTGAATTCATCCACACTTGGTTCCAAATCTTGGCAAGCTCGTTTGGCGTGTCTTTAGAAAAAGAGAAACCTTTTCGCATAGCTTGTTGAAGATGAGGTACTCGAAGTCCAATGTAACGCAACTTCGACTGGCCTCCGCCAATGTAGGCTTCAGGATTTTGCGATGAAGTTCGCTGAGGAAGTGATGACAGAGCAGTTTCAACTTCTAGAATGTATTGGCTCATAAGAACTTCCCCATGGCCAAGCAGTCGAAATACTGTCCGTCGAGTTTGCGATACTTTCTGATGAGGCCTTCTTGTTCAAAGCCAAATTTTTTATAGAGCGCAACGGCGGATACGTTCGAAGTATAAACGTTGAGTTCGATCTTCTCGAGACCAAAAGTCTTTGCGTGTTCGATCACTTTTTGCAGGAGTTGGGATCCGATACCTTGTCCTCTAAATTCAGGCAAGATTCCCATACCGAGACCGCCGCGATGGCTTTGTCTCGGATTTTCTTCTGGAAAGACATCACACCATCCAACAACTTTGTCACCGCTGAGGGCGTAGTACACAGGTCCATTTTTTGAAATAAGATCTTTTTGGAACGACGCCACTTTTTCCAGTGGAGGCGCTTCGATCATCTCGATATACACGCGCTCTTTTGCCACGATTGAAAGTGCTTGGTGAAAGCTCGGAAAATGCTTTTCATTGGCGTAGATGATTTTAATCAAGATGATACCTCGCTTTTAATCCGGCAGGGATTCCGAGCTTCAATCCGTAGAGATAACGAATGAGCTGCCCTTGATGCTGAATTTCATGCTCTAAAAGTTCAAAAGCTAATTTTTCTTGGGCTGGTAACAGGCTCTCAAGTTGATTCAAAACTTGTTCGGCTGTTTGCGATGACTTCAACAAAGCATCTGCCACGGATTTCTTTTTCCTGATGTCTTCTTTTGTGAGGGAACAACGGAAACCATCCCATTGTCCCTTTTGAATTCCTCTGAGGTAACTCTCGCGTGCTCCGACGACACACCAGAGCTGTTCGCCGATCGTGTTCGAAGGCAGTTCTGCCAACTTCGATCCAAACGATGTCTCATTGAGATGAGCGACAAGTTCATTATAAAGCTCGAAAGCTTTATTGAGGCGGTCACAGAGCATGTTCATGATGAAAACACCTTCTCTATCCCAAGAGGGTATACTCCTACCAAAAACCCGGTACGGAACCGGCTGGAGTGTTTTTTAGATTCTTCTGGCAAAACGGAGTGGGCTTGCATGAGGGATTGCCCTCATTCAATGAATCGACCCACTCCAAAGCTTCTTTCAAACTTTTCTTTCCGTATTCAATACGCAGCTTTTCGGGAAATGAGCTTTCAATTTCCTCCATGCACCAACATGGATTCGATCCGTCTTTAGATGTTTGAGTCGCAAAAAGCTGTTTGTGTCCTGATTTCGTGAGATAGCGGTCAATTCCAGCGGCCATCAGCCACTTCTGTTTTGGATCTCCTAGTTCAACTGCACGTTTGGCCCACAAAAATGTTTGAAAGAAATGATCCGGAATATTTCCGTGTTGATAAACTAAAGCTGCCGCCGCGTAATCTTCTGCTGTTTTGAAGCAACCCTCTCCAAAGATTTCGCCTACGCGTTTTCGGTGAAGTTCATCTCGTGGTTGCACTTTTGACCAATCAATCGGTGGAGTTCGGTCCTTTTGGTCTTCATCCACAATTTCTTGGAGTTCTTTGGATCGCAATTTTTGACGGCTAGGATCTTGATCGCAAGAAATGAAGGGGGCACTAGCTTGAGCATTGCTGGGAGCTGAGACGCAGCCTGAAATCAGCAACACAAAACAGCAAAGACTGAGATGGAATTTAGCCATACCTCTCCTTCAAACAGAGGACTTTAAAGATACGGCATCAGATTGGGCGCGCTACCAAAAGGCGCTCTAGGTCCTCAAAACATCCAGATTATTGATTAACCTAGAATGTATAACGCAGAGGGTGAAAGTGAGCAAGATTAAGCCGCAATGCCAACCCGCAGAAGGTGGCTATTTGGTTTTCCCAACGATCTGCTGGTTTACCTTGAGCATGCTAACGAGGCCTAATACCTTTGCCCCGAAGGGGTTAATGCTTTCCATGCTTGGGCTAAAGCCACCGATGAAGAAAAACACCTGACCTTCCATGCAATCAGACATTGCTATGCGATTCATTTGATAAGTCGCGGAGTTTCGATGAGTCTTGTAGCTCAGCTTTTAGGAAATTCACTCTCGGTCTGCCGGCGACACTACGCCGGATTTGAACTGACCACTGATTCGATTGAAGCTATCAACACAATCATGAAAAGATCAGCGAAGTAGTTACTTCGGCAGATCTCTGTTTATCCTCAAGGTTCTCGCTCTCAATTTCGCAAGCAGCCTTGTAGGCCTCGGTACGAGAAATAGGGTTGCCTGTCTGCATGTGCATATCATAAAGGAATTTGGATTGAGTCAATGGGTCCATAGAGTCATACGGATTGCTCTTTTTATGTGCCTTGTCCTCAAGCGGTTTGGCCTCTCTTCGCTTCATATTTTTCCCCATTCAGTCTTGAGGCCCAGCTTCTCGACCCAAAGTTGCAAGTATTCATCATCAACTTTTGAACCCGCCAGGATTTCACGAATATCTGTGAGATGCTTCTCTGCTCCACCCTCACGGTAGTAATCAAGTTTCTTGAGAATGATGTTTTCTGGGGCGGCGACATAGACTTCAAATTGAGGCAAGATTTCGACTTTGGCGCGCCGACTAAACTCTGACTGATGATATTCAGTGTCTTTATACAGAACAATGTCGATCTTGATCCCTGACTGTTGGTGAATCAGGTTGAAGGAGCCACGGCGAACGACTTCATCCTTTAGAACCTCAATCGGTGGACAATAGTAATCTTCAAGCGGGAAAATCTGAGTAACTCTTTGAACCAAGCTCGGATGGAGTTGCACGACAAGATCAACGTCTTTCGTGAAACGGGGGCGACCGTAGTACATGGAGGCCAATGAGCCCACTAAGAAGTAGGGGATATTTTCCTTATCAAGCCGAACAGCTACGTCACGAAGCACTTCAAGAGGGCCTGGTACTTTGGTCAAAGCTGTCCTCTCTTTCCTTCGTCGTCAGGTAGATTGCGGAAATACTCGATTGTCATTTTATGCAGTTCTTCGTCAGAAAGCTCTGGATGCAGTTTGGAAAATCGTGTTTTCTTGACCAAGAAACCGTCCTTGAACATTTGGTTCGCCATTTCAAGGTTAGTAGGTCTTCTTTTTTGGGTGGGAGATTTTAAAGACTCCGGCATAACGCCACCGGGCCGGAATGTGGCGTCGCCTGCGGCAACGTGGTACCCGGGACAGGACTTGAACCTGCACACCTTTCGGCACTAGATCCTAAGTCTAGCGTGTCTGCCAATTCCACCACCCGGGCATATTCTTTTTGCTCAAAAACCCTGTCCGACGCGTCTACCAACGAAGCGTCGAATCGTCTACCAATGACAAAAACAGGGTTTTCTAAATTCATAATATCCTTAATTAAATCCAAACTCCAAATCACCAAACGCCCGCGACGTACAAGTTCCTAAGTCTGGCGTGTCTGCCAATTTCACCAGGCGGGCACAGACATGAGCGACCAAGAACCGTCGCTCGAAACATGTAAAACTACTTCACTACCAATTTCTTGTAATCAGGTGCTCGCATCAAGTTGGCCAACTCTTTTTCCGTGTCCATCTCGATACGAATCATCCATCCATCATTCATGGGATCGTCATTGATCGTTCCGGGATCGTCTAACAAGGAGGCGTTTACCTCGATGACAGTTCCTGAAACCGGTGCGTACAAATCATTGGCGGCTTTTACACTTTCGATCACCCCAAAGACTTCGCCTTGAGTCACCTTTGCGCCTTCTTCGGGCAATTCAACGTAAACCACTTCGCCGAGTTGATCTTGGGCAAACTCGGTAATGCCCACAGTAACGACATTCTCGTCGACCTGAGCCCACTCGTGATCCTTAGTGTAATAATTCTCTTCTGGAATGTGATAGGTCGCCATATTGAATGCCTCCGCCTACTTTAATTTTTCTGCACAAATGGAGTCTTTACCACCGCTGCCTTGAGTTTACGTCCGCGAATTTCCACCAACACTTCGCAGCCCAACTCAGCGTACTCGTTGTCCAAGTAGCCCACCGCAATGTTGTCACCCAAACTCGGCGAAACGGTGCCACTTGTTACCTTGCCGATTTCTTTATTGTCAAAAGAAAACAAGGGGTAACCTTGTCGGGCGATCCCGCGGTCCACCATCTTTAGTCCAACGAGTTTGCGTTTGAGTCCGGCTTCTTTGCCCGCCACAATCTTGTCCCGCCCAATGAAGTCCTTCGAAGCGGGCTTGATCACCCAGCCCAACCCCGCCGCATAGGGATTGGTCGTGTCGTCGATTTCATGCCCGTAGAGCGGGTACTTCATTTCGGTTCGCAGAGTGTCGCGCGCCCCGAGGCCCACGGGGCCCACTCCTAAATCCTGTCCCTTATCCAACAATAAATTCCACAGCAGCGCCGCTTTGGCGGCTGGAACAAAAATCTCAAAGCCTTCTTCACCAGTGTATCCGGTGCGAGCCAACAACACTTGCGCCCCTTCAAAATCCGCAGGCAAAAAGTGAAAACCGGGTACCGACTTTACCTTGGTACCGAATAAACGACTGACCAGCTCAATGGCTTTGGGTCCCTGCACAGCAATCTGACCCCATTGAGCACTTTCGTTACTCACCTGTGCCCCACGGTTGTTTTTCACCACCCAGGCAAAGTCCTTGTCCGTGTTGGAGGCGTTCACGCACAACAGGTAATCCACAGCTTTTTCCAAACAGTAAACGATCAAGTCGTCGACAATCCCGCCTTCAAAATTGGTGAGGAGCGAGTACTGAGCCTGGCCGTTCTCGAGCTTTGCCACAGAGTTGGAGGTCAGCCACTCGACGGTATCGAGGGCCTTGGGACCCTTCACGCGAATCTCGCCCATGTGTGAAACATCAAACAAACCCACATTGGTGCGAGTGTTCACGTGTTCTGCCCGCAGCCCCTGATATTCAATGGGCATTTCCCAACCTGCAAACTCCACCATTTTCGCGCCCAGAGCGACATGACAGTCGAAGAGCGGCGTGCGCTTAGCACCTGACATTTCAAGCCTCCATTAGGGTGTCTAATTTGCTCCCTCCTATCCGGACTGTCAAAGACTTGGGTTCCGCGCCTGCGGCTGACAATTTGCGACCCAGGGGCGCACTTTAAGGCCCGATTTTGGAGAAAATTCCTTAAATAACCAGTAGATAAGCGCCTATTGATGGCCCCATTTTTGCTCTTCCCGGAGGCTGGAGGTCGCGGTGAACTTTAGGCCTTGGATTCAGAACATCTGGAGAGCGTCCCTCGCCTCGGTGGCGATGGGTGTTTTGCTCAGCTGCCAAGGCGCCTTTCAACCCCGAACTCAGCCCCTGATCAGCACCGGTACCGAGGACTCCGCTCTCACAGGCGCGGCCAAGGTGGTTTACGATCCCTTGGAACAAATCACCAATTTGGTGCCTTACACGGGCACCGGGCAAACTGAGCTGATGCGCGAGATTCGCCAACAAATCAACCCTCGACGATTCAACCCCGAACTCAGTAAGCAAATCTCCTTTGCTCGCGTGGTCGTTCATCGCGAGGGCGCGCTCGCCCAACCGACCCGCGTGCAGGTCACCCTGGGGCTTCGGACGGCCGAAGCAGGTTTGACTCGATCACTGGAATTCGAAGGCCCCCTTCACGTGACGGATTCGGGACTCTTGGGCAACTCCGGAATTCCCGTTAAAGACGGCCACCTCATGACCGAGGTGCGCTTTCAATTGGTGGTGGGTTGCCGCGATCAGAATTGCGACAAGGTTCAGTTGATACTTCAAAAGATCAACCTGAATGTTCCGGGTCATCAGGCCGCCAAAGTCTCCGAAGAAACCGGCTTGCTCTACTCGCGCAGTCACACCAACTACCGGGTGAGCCGCTCGACCGGTGATGGCGCCAAACCTTTGTTAGAACCCCTCACCACTCCGCCACGAGCCGATCGGAGAGCCATCCAGGAATCAGTTGAAGTGCTCGAAGGTCCCGCTTGGGTAAGAATTCGCGTGCCGAGCGACAAGCCCGACTCCGACATGTTGGTGGTGGAGGGCGAATTACTCAGAACGACCGACCGCACCTCAGAACTTCAGCGGGTCGAAGTGGGCGATCGCCCCCTCAGGGGTGTTCTGCTCGGCAACAACGAGCGTGGCGACATCGCCGTGCGCGTGCAACGTTCCAATGAGCAGGGTGAAGCCGAACCACCTTCTGAAGTGACGATCTTTTTTGAACAGCCCATCGAAAACGCTCCCCCGGCCGCTCCCGAGTTTAAGGTCGTGGATAGTGAGATCTGGGCCAGCCACCCGACGGCGATCGTGCCGGTGAATTTTTCAGACCCTAAACTCAGCGGCGCTCAGCAAGTGACTCGCCAACTCGAAAAGTTTCGGGTGAACCCTCGCGTGCAGGAGTTCATGAAGTACTGGACCGGCGAAAGCAAGTACCGCCAGTGCGGGCGAGGCGCGGCGATAGACATGAAGCCGCGAGCCTTGAACTTTCTCCACAAGATGAAGGCTTTGGTCCCTTACACCACGACGATCTTTCAACACTTAGACGTGACGCCAGAGATACTTTACATCAGCGCTTTGGAGTCACAGTTTGCGATCACCGACGGTTGGATTATCGAGGCCACCAAACTTCCAGCCGGAGCGGATCCAGCGCTATTTACGGCTGCGGGTCCCTATCAAATTACCGAGATTGCCGCTAAATACCTCCGCGACAACCGTACGCCCGGCCTCAACTTTGTGACCCTGCCGATAGGCGAAGATCGCTCGGTAAATCCCAACGACGATCGCAGTTTCTTTTTACCAACCACTTTTGCCGCTGCGGCTTACGCCAAGGATATGTTGACGTGGTTTCCCGACCACCCGGAACTCTGGCCGCTCGGTTACACCGAGGGACAAGGGGCGCTCGCTGTCGCTATGAAATGTTCGCTCGAGCCCACACCTGCCAAACGCGCTTCCTGTCGCAGGAGTTCGAGCGCCGGTGCAGCCATGAGCCAGCGCGATCGCTACCGCGACGCCACCCTCGACGACATCGTCAACTACAAGATGGCCCCTTGCGGAAAGATAGACTACATTCTGCTCTATTTGGCTCTCAAGTTTGTCGGCGCCAACATGAAAGAAGTTAAACTCGACTTCGACGAAGCCAAGGTTCCTAAGCAGCTGCCCAAGTTGTTCCGGCCACTGCAAAACCTGGAAAACCTCATTCCTACAATGCTCAAAAAGTAAATTGCGGACGTGCCGTTCGGTGTTTTGTACTCGTTACGCAACTTGCAACTAGCTACTAGCTACTAGCTACTAGCTACGGCTAGGTCGCGACATTGAGCTCTGCCAAGCGCAGAGTATTTTCCATCAGCATGGCAATGGTCATGGGACCCACTCCGCCAGGCACCGGAGTCGCGGCCTGCGCCCATCCCTCGAGTTCCTCATAGCGAACGTCGCCACAAAGTTTGGTCTTGCCATCCGCTGCCGGTTGGCGGTGAATTCCCACGTCGATAACGATCGCACCTTGCTTAAAGTCCTCGCGCCCGAGAAAGCGTGGGCGCCCAACGGCCACGACCACCAGATCGGCCTGCGACGTGTGCTCGCGCAAATTGGTGGTGCGCGAGTGGCAGATGGTGACGGTCGCGTCGGCTTGCACCAGCAAGTGGGCCATAGGTTTACCGACAATGTTGCTTCGGCCAACCACCACGGCAGACTTTCCTGCCACCGAAATTCCATAGTGCTGCAAGATCGCCATCACCCCGGCAGGAGTGCAGGAAATTGCCCGCGGCTGCCCCATCCACAACAGGCCCATCGAGTGAGCCGTGAGGCCATCGACATCTTTGTGGGGAGCAATCCAACTGAGCACTTCGTCGCCCTCCAGTCCTATGGGCAAGGGCAACTGCACGAGAATCCCATCGACTTGGCTGTCGTAATTAAGTTTTTCGATGAGTAGCTTGAGTTCAGTCCGCTTGCAGGCGGCCGGCAAACGATGCTCAAAACTGCGGATCCCGGTTTCACCACACGCTTTGATCTTTCCGCCAACATAAACTTGGCTCGCTGGATCCTCGCCCACGAGGACGACCGCCAGGCCGGGGGGCCGACCGTTGCGCTTCTGAAATTCTCGGACTTTTGCACTGAGAGCCGTTTTACGAACAGCACTGACTTCGTTCCCATTGAGCTTCAGCATGGCACTCCCTTGGGCTAGATTAGCGGCCATCGTCAAATGACCTGGTCATTTATAGGCCCAATCGACTGAATTTCCAATTCGTGACCGCATTTTTTTGCCCACCCACCGCAACGACCATTGACCCACCCCGTAAAATCCACTACTGATTGAAGATCTAGCCCTTACAAAGGACCGAAGCATGAGTCGCGTAAAGCTAACTGAAGACGGTAGTGGTATTGATTTTAAGGCATCTGAAACTCTACCCACTTCGCTCAAAAAGTTTCGCCGCAGTCCTGAGGTTGAGGGATTCTACCGTTTCATTTATGAAAATGACCTGCGGGTTGAAGCCGGAGAGGTCTTGCAAAAGATCATTCTTCGCCGCCGCCAAGAGCGCAAAGCGAAACGCAAAAAGTCTTAAGCACCCGGTCCGTTATCCGGACCGCGGGTCACCTCGATAGGCCGCAGCTGCCTTAACCACTCGCGACTCCCATTTGCAAGAGCTCCAAGGCAAACCAACCGAGGAGTCTCGAATGTGCCCACTCAATCCCCTTCGCCTGAACCAACGCGGACAAAGTTTAATCGAATACCTAATTCTCGTGGCGCTGATGGGAGTGGCCACGATCGGCATTGTCCGCACCCTACAAGGCGCCCTTAATTCCCGCTACGCCACTGTCATTCACGCGTTGCAAGGATCACCCAAAAAGGCTCCCGTTGTCGAAGTCCAAGAATCCGATCTCAAGCGCAAAGACTTGTCGGACTTCATGAATGGTGCTGCACAAAGGGCCGACTAATGAAAATGAGCAACTCGCAGTTAGGCTCCAGTGTGGTCGAAACCTGTTTGATTTTGTCATTTCTCTTACCAACCGTGGGCGCTGGCTTGTTGGTGGCCGCCGCGGCTAGCTGGCGAACCCTGGCCCATCACATTCTTTATGAATCTCTAATCTGTGTCAGCACGGGGCGCTCCGAAAACTTTTGCAGCCGAATGGCGCGACAGCAATTGGAACAGTCAATCCCCTCAGGAAAGTGCGATCGCTTAAGCATCTCCTCCACGCCCGTCGCTTGGATTGGCACCTTGAGGTGGCAACTTCCCGGTCCTCTCTCGTTCAAGGTGCACCATCAACTTCCTCGCCAGCTCGTTAGGTCGCAATGAAGCCTGTCGTCCACTCCCAGTCCGGATTTGCACTGATTTGTTTTTTGGCCTTTGTTCCAATGATCATTACTCTCTTTTTTGCCTTTGCCGTCGGTGGACGAGCCCTCGTTCGCCAGGCCGAGATGCGCCACCTTTGCCGAACCCAGCTCTTAAACAGCCAAGCCAGGGTCGCAGCACTGGTGACTGAGCTCACTGCGCTCAATCCGCAAGCCCGTCAATTGCGCGGGCAACGGCAAGCGGCGCTCGCGACTTTGGCCGCCGTTGCGGTGAGTGCCCCGCACTTAGTGCCCGCCGCGCGCTCGGCTCTGCAAGCGACCACTGCCCGCCAACAGGCGCTGCGTTTAAAGCAGCAAAGTCTTCTCAACCGCATTCGGAATTCTTGGCAGAACGGCGCCAGACAAGTTCGCCAGGGCCTGACCGCGAAAGGTGCACAACATTTGAATTTGCTGCGCCCTCAAGTGGGCCTCATCCCCCTGCCAGCCCCGTCGCTCACCCCCGACTACTTGCCAGCTCCAGGGGCTTCGCGTCTGCATAGGCAAGGGGCCACTTGGCGCATCACTTTACCAACTCCGGTCACCAGCCACCTACAAACCAAGTCCTGGAACGGAGGCTGTGCCACGACACTCACTCCAAGGGAGGGACAATGGTTACCACAGCTGAGCGAGGTCAAGTGATGGTCGAAGCCGTGTGGCTCTGCCTCGTTTTATTTTCGCTGCTGCTGTTCTTGGCGCATTTTGCATTTCGCGTCGACCAAGAACAAACTCAGTTTCAATTCAACAGTTGGGTCCTCCGTCATGAACATTAATGCCGCTTGGAACTGGGTTCGCAGTTCATCTCGCCGCCGCCAGATAATAGCCCTTGTCATCGTGAGTCTCCTGCCGGTTGCTTGGGAGTGGTTTCGACAATCATCAACTCGAGACTCCTCTCCCCCCGCTGATCCGCTCTCAGTCGACACACTCATTCCTAACGGCTCGGTGCTCGTTCCCATTGAAGTTGAGAATTCCGATTCACTGGACTCCATTCTCGGATCAAAGGGAATTGTCGACTTGCATCGACCCGCTCGCGAGCCCGGAGGGCTCAATCGTGTCGTCGCCCGTCGTGTTCCGATCTTACGAGCGCCGTTGAATCCCCACCAATTGGCCGTATTGGTCCCCGAATCCCAAGCCAGTAACCTCACCAAGGAGTCCGGCGCATTTTGGGTGACGGTTCAAAATCCCAACCGAGTTGGAACGAAGTTTGAAACGACTGGCTCAGCGAACGCCAGACCCAGAGCGCGTCGCCGGATCATCTTCGACGGAGGTGTAGAATGAAAAAATCGGTCCTGCCTTTCTGTTTATCTGTGCTTCTCGGATTTTCTGCCGCTGCTCAAGGGGCCGCCCCCAATGTCTTAGTACTCGCCCATCGGGCCTCACCAATCTCTTATTCTGCGTATCTGCAAACCGAAGATCACCAAATTGCCTTTTCTCGGTTTCAGCTCGAGCACTGGCACTCGCCCCAAGAGATTGCCAAGCTTAAAGAATCAATCGCGACTCATTTAGCCGAACTCGGGCAAGTTCCCGCGCCTTTGCTGACCAAGAAGTATTCGCAGCTGCTCGCGCAGGCCTTTGCCAAGAATTGGCCGCCGACGATTCGCAATGAACTGGCCTCGTTGTGGCTGACCACTTACACCTTGGAAACCGATGGGCAAATCAAGACGAAACTTCTCAGCGACCTCGCTCGATTTCACCCGACCTTTCAACCCTCACCAACTTCATTTGCCCCTCCGGTTATTGCTTCCTGGCGACAGGCGATCGCTCAAAAGGCGCGCCTCAATTGGCGCCCCGGTTCTGAGTGGCAAGGCTTTAGGTACATCATCGTCAATGGTGCGGTCACTGATCTCAATGATCAGCAGGAGATTATTCTTCCGGATCAACCGGTGCACCTCACCGCCATTTCAGACCAATACTACCCGGTCGAGCGAATCCTCGAGGGGCGGGAGCTACTGACTTGGCAACCGACGAAGGAAATTCTCCTTTCTGGGAATTGTGAACAACCCCAGTGGAACCAGCGGCTACCGAGCGAAAAAATCCCTCTGGTCGGATACTTCAGTGACGATTGTGTCTTGAAAATGCCTCTACCGGCCAAGGTTGAAGTCGCCGCTTTGGGCCTCACGCCATCGGTGCCCCCGCCATTGCCGGGCCTGAGCTTTCCCGCCTTGCCTCCAGCGAATCCGCCCACAGTCTCCTGGAAATGGATGATCCTCGGGGGCTTGGTCGCGGGGCTGGTTGGGGTTCAGCTAGCCAAATCCCACCAAGAAAAGTCCGCCGGACCGGGACCCCAGCCAACGAGCGGGGCCATTTCTCACCAAGGTTTTTGACCCCACTTCAGGTCAAGTGAGATCCGTTGAACACGACCTCCGTCGGCTGCCCTCCGTGAAACAGGGAATAGGTATTAGGCACCCATGTCTTATCCGGATGCGAATGATAAACGAGAGGAGAGCCTAACAAGGGTGGAACGCCTTGAACCACGCTCTCTTCGAGAGCCTTAAAATTGTTGGCTACGGACGCAGGCTCAATCGGGCTGTCGGAACCAAAATCAAACTGAATTTGATTTTCTTGAAGCAGGCGCCACGGAAACACCAGTTTTGCCAAGGGCCCCAACTTTTCGTTCAGCCACTGCCGGTCAGACAGCCAATGACAGGGCTGAAGATGGCAGGTGAGAGGTCGATTTACCATGTGCGTGACCGTCTCAGGCCGCAACATTTCCACATGCTCCAAATGAAGGTGGCCCGCACACCCCCGATTCCACACTTTTTCCGCAGCAAGAACGACTCGATGGACGGCCTCATCGCCAATGGTGTGAACGGCCAGACTAAATCCACTCTCCCAGGTTTGGCGCATGAGTTCCTCAAGTTCCTTTGAGGTAAGGAGTTCAAGGCCTTGTCCCGAACCTGACTGGTAGGGTGCACTTAACAACGCTCCTTCTGATCCTAGAGCCCCATCATAGTAGATCTTGATCCCACTGGCTCGAAGGAGCGGAATTTGTTCCGCGCGAGCGTGCTTTGCCAAGCGCAAGGCCGTTTCAAAGTATCGGGGGTCATCAGCTGAAAAAAACTGCTCCACAGCGAGAGTCAAAAAACCTGATTCATAAAGGTGACAAGACTCATTAAACTGACTTTCCGAACAGGCCATGTCGCGGACGTGGGTAAAACCTGCTCCATTAAAGATATCGACTCCTCTTAAGAGCGCGGTTCGGACTTGATTGGAGTCAGGCTCAGGAATTATTTCATCCACCACAGACTTGGCCAGGTCCACTAAGACTCCGGTCGGCAAGCCCATTTCGTCGACCACAAAGCGCCCGCCCTTGAGTTCGGGCAAAGCTTTGAGCCCGCCCTCCTGATCCAACACACCGATTCGTTGGAGCGCTCGAGTGTTCACCCACGCGGCGTGGCCGTCGGCTCGCGAAAATGAAACGGGAAAGTCGGGGAACAACTCATCCAATAGTCGTCGCGTAGGAAGTTGTTGGCCGGGCCATTGGTGGTGATCCCAGCCAAATCCAACGAGCCACTCGCCTTGAAAATGCGTGGGTAAAATTCGACACTGACGCAGATCATCTTCGCACTTTAAGTGCTGAAGTCGCAAGCGGACCGACATTTGGCCCGTCGCCAGCCAATGTACGTGACTATCGAAGCAGTTTTGAATTTGAAAGTGCGACATAAAAAAACCCCTGAGCGCGTTGTCTCAGGGGTATCTGGTTTATATCTTATGTCAATGTTAATTCCCTTAGCGGATGTTACGTCCGCGGGGATTAACTCCGGGCGGAGTGGTCCCACCACCTGGATTGGTTCCAGGGTAAGGCAGAATGTCAACTTGGCCGGGCATACCCGGCATCATCGAGCCGGGATAGTACCCACCACCATAGCCACCCATCGAAATCATCTGAATCTGCATCTGAATTCGATAGAGTTCCTGCTGGAGATTGGCCACCGTTTGGTATCGGGCCATCTGTTGTTGTTGAGCCTGCATCTGCTGAGCCATGTAGACTTGCATTTGCTGCATATACATTTGCTGCATCTGCATTTGCATTTGTCCACCCATCATACCCATCATGCCTTGCATACCCATCATACCCATCATGCCGGGCATTCCCATCATTCCGGGCATACCCATCATGCCCATCATTCCAGGCATTCCCATCATGCCTTGCATACCCATCATACCCATCATTCCGGGCATTCCCATCATGCCAGGCATACCCATCATGCCCATCATTCCGGGCATTCCCATCATGCCAGGCATACCCATCATGCCCATCATTCCAGGCATTCCCATAACGCCCATCATTCCCATCATACCGGGCATACCCATCATTCCCATCATGCCGGGCATTCCCATCATGCCCATGGAGCCCATCATGCCAGGCCATCCCATGACGCCCATCATGCCCATCATGCCCATAGAGCCCATCATACCCATGCCGGGGAAGCCCATACCGGGCCACATTCCTCCACCGCCCCAAGGACCGGGCCATCCCCATGGTCCCATTCCTGGCATGTAGAGCCCACCGCCAATGCCCAAGCCTCCACCCATCCACGGAGGATATCCAAACGGACCACCCAATCCGCCATAGAGACCAAGGCCGCCCATCATACCCATCGGACCAGCGCCAAAACCTCCACCAAAGGCACCGCCGCCGCAGCCAAAGCCGCCGTTGACGCCACCTCCGAGCACTCCATAGAGTCCGTTCATCAAGAACGGGTAGCCAATGGACGCGGTCATATATGGATTGGTCGGCCAACCCAAGCGTGAGTTTTGATCAGTGGCATACTTGGCGCCCTTGTAAGCCAGGACTCCACCCAATACACCCAAACCGATAGAACCAATCGTTTCCCACATCGAAGGTGCACGCGCATAACCACGGCGACGCGACTCACACCAGGGACACCAAGCCTCGGAGTTTTCATCCCCGAGAGAGTCTTGGTATTTCGACTGCAAGCGATCACGTTCGCGATCCAACGTGCGGTCGAACTCACGTAAGTCTTCTTTCATCTCGGCCAATTCGCTGGCCAAGGTGGTAAATTCCTCTGAGGCCTCGTAGTAATCTTGGATTGCCGCCTTACAATCGAGCTTATGCTCAACTGTGGCGGAACTCTTAATAAACTGACTGGTACAAATATCAGCATTTACCGCGCCGCTATCCAAAACATAGTCGGGCCACCAGTTCGAGTATTCAACGGGATCACAACCTGCAGTTTGACCAGGATTACAATTGCCGATTTTGCCATCACCATTCACATCGTGATTAACGGCAATGCAAAAGATCGAAGCCGGAGGGTAATTTCCTGCTCCACCACCACCGACCTGACGTCCCACCGCCCGGCTTGCTCGGGTTTGATCCGAACGCGATAGACCTGCGGATCCCACCGCCGTCACGTTGCCAGGATTACACTCAGAGGCATAACTGCCGGGTCCCCGCTCGCGATCACCCATGTGCTCAAGCACGGCGCTCGCTGCCGGTGACTGCAAGGTCTTGCGAATGGCCCGCTCGTAACCTTTCATGCGATTACGAAGCTCATCCTGCCGCTTCTTTTTACGATCGTAGTTCTTTTGCTTCTGCTCTTTCATTCGCTTGATGTTGCGAATTCCATCGTCGTCGTCGACCGACCCTTCGGCAGAGCCGTAATCATACGGACAAGCTTGAGCTCCACCCCATACTCCCGCGCCCCATTGGGCCTGGGCCGTATTCGAAATCACAAAACTTGCCATTACTAACGTGAGGACAAGTCGTCTCATATTCCCGAACTCCTCAAAATATTTAGAGTACTTGACTCTCCACCTATCGACCTTAACCGCGTAAGGCTTGACTCAAATGTACGCAATCAGGACCTTGATCCAGCAGTTCTGCACTTTGGTCGAGCCGAAATTCGACCTGACCCTCGCTTTGCACAACCGCCCTGCAACCGAAATTGCCTAAACTCGATTGCATCCCCTCTCTACTCAATCCTACACTATATTATCGAATGAAACATTCCATTCTTTGTGTTGATGATGAAGTTGACAACGTCGATGCGCTCGAGCGCATCTTTCGTCGATCCTACCGAGTTCTCAAGGCCACTTCAGGGGCCGAAGGTCTAGGTCTCCTCAAGGCTGAAAAAGAGGTGGCGGTCATCATCAGTGACCAACGAATGCCACGCATGACCGGTGTTGAATTTCTTAAGAAGTCAATCACCACTCACCCCGATGCCATTCGCATCCTGTTGACCGGTTACACTGACATCGAATCCGTCATTGACGCCATCAACTCCGGCGAAGTGTACCGCTACGTCACCAAGCCGTGGGATCCAGTGGACTTGTCGAACACCATTAATAAGGCGGTCGAGAAGTACGACCTCCGACGGGAACTCATCGCCAAAAATGCAGCCCTCGAATCAGCCCTCAACGAACTCAAAACTCTTGATCAGGCAAAAACTCAATTTATGGTTCTGATTAATCACGAGCTCAAGACCCCGCTCACCGTGTTGTTGAGTTTTCTCGAACTGCTGCAGGAGAGCCCGCTCAATGATGAGCAGCAAGTATATTTGAACCGTATCGACCAGAGCGCCCACCGCCTCAAATCCATCATCGACGAAGTTCTGGAACTGGTTTCCGCCGAAACCGGCCAGCTCAAGATCTCCAAGAGCAAAATTAATCTCAAAGAAATTTTTGCGGAACTGCACCACCAGTGGCAACCGCGGCTCGAGGGGCGCGAACTCGGCTGGTCGGCCCAGGTGCGAGTCGACAAGGTTAAGTCAGACCCACAGGTACTGACGAAAGTTCTCAACCGCCTGATCGACAACGCCGTCAAATTTGGAAGTAAAGGGAGCGAAGTTGAAATTGAATCGCGCTCCACCGACGATGATCAAGTCGCAATCACTGTTCGCAACAAGGGTAAGGCCATGGACAAGTCCATGATTGAGCGCATCCTTAAGCCCTTTACGCTCAATGAAGAGATGCTTCACCACTCCAAAGGGTTGGGCATGGGTTTAAGCGTGAGCCAAGCTTTGCTGAAAGCGATCGGCAGTGAAGTTGCCATTAATTGCCCCAAGGGGCACGTCGAAGTGAGTTTCCGACTACCGGCCGGTTGACCGAACCCTTGGACGGAACAGCCGCAAGATGAGCGAGCCCTCCCGGCATGATCACTTGCAACTCCAGCGCCTATGCGAATTTTATTGTTCCTCATTTTGTTCGTTCTCATTCACTCGGCCTCAGCCATGCCCGTCTTGGTCCTCGCCAAAGGAGAGTTTCGCCAAATTCCCGTTCCTCCGCGGGCGCAAGTTCACAACTCCTCAGGTCGCATTTTGGGAGTGAAGGATCTCGGTTCCCATCTTCAAGTTCTCGGCAAATCCTTCGGCTCGTCCTACCTCAAGATCGGCCCTGATCTCCGTCGGGTCGTCGTGGTCAGTCGCGATCAAAGACAATTTGCCGATGCTGTGCAGGGGTACCTCCACGGCCGACCCGGCCTAAGTTGGGTTCCCGAGCACCCCTGCCATCGACTGACGGGTGAACTCTTGCGCTTCTCCGACTGGGCCACCATTCGCAATCTGGCGAGCATCCACAGTGGCTGTTTCCGTTTTGAAGCAGAAGTGGCCACCGAAGTCGCCAATGAAACTCGCCAAAGCCTCGAGAGTGAGCTGCGCCATGCGGGTCTGCCTCGGCCCCGCATCGAACTCCAACCACGTCCAGCGATCTATCTCGAGCCCGCGGCTCCAGCTCAACTCCCCTTCATTCGCCAAATCTCCGAGTCCTGGGGACTTCGTCCGGAGTTTTCAAGTCAGGAAGTTACCCTCCGTCCTCTCATCCGCACCCAAATCATCGTCGCCGAGGTGAGCCGCCAACGGTTGACCACTCTGGGTTTGTCGTGGCCCGATTCCGTCAATGCCCGCTTGGTGCCCCGCCCAGAGGCGAGTCAGGATTGGGGATTGGTGCTCAATGCCATCGAGCAATCGGGAGCCGGGCGCGTGTTGGCCAATCCCAGTCTTCTCAGTCGAAGCGGCGACCCGGCTGAATTTCTCGCCGGTGGCGAGGTTCCACTGCGCCTCACCAGCTACCGCTCACGTCAGATCACCTATAAAAAATATGGCATCAGCCTTCAGGTCCTCCCTCGCTCCGACCGCCGCGGATATTTGGATGTTGACCTAAAGGTTGAGGTCTCGCACCCGGACCTCTCAATGAGTGCCGAGGGCTTGCCTGCGTTCAAGGTCAATCAAATCAAATCTCACTTCAATCTCGATCAGCGACAAACCATCGCGCTGGGAGGGCTCATTCGCCAAGAATCCGGGACCACGAGCCAAGGTCTCCCTTGGCTCTCCCAGCTTCCCATCTTGGGCCATCTCTTTGCGAGTAAAGACTTTCGCGAAAGTCGTTCGGAGCTGATCATTTTAGTCACCCCTGAAGTCTATGAACCATCCGCCCTCACTTCGCCCTCCGTCGAAACACCCGATCATGATTCACCATAACGACCTTCAACCCATCTGTCGGATGGTGGAAGAGAAGCTCCGCCAAGTTCCCCATCTCAATTTGCGCTCGCTCGAAGACGATCAAGGCCATGGTACCAAAGATCACTTGCGTGAAATTCTCGGCGCCCACCCTCTCTCCACCGACCACCAACACCGAGTCTTGGAAGAGTTTTGCGGCTTGGGTCCCATCGGTGACTTGATCACTCGAGCGGACATCACGGAGATTATTCTGAATGGGCCCGAAGCGATATGGTACGAATGCAAGGGCCGCCTTATTCCCCATTGCGATTGTTTTTTCTCCCAGTCAACTTACCGAAACTTTATCCAACGAGTCTTCTGCGAATCGGGCGTCTTCATCGACCAAGCCAAACCGGCTGTTGACGGTTGCTGGCGCGGGTTTCGTTTGCACGTCATCGGTGAGCCTTTGACCTCATTGTACCCACATCTCACCCTACGCCGAATACCCACCAATCCGTGGACACTCGACCGATTGGTTGAGAGTCAATGGTGTGATCCCCCAACCGCTTCCGCTCTGAGAGAGCTCGTGATCGCCCATCAATCCTTGCTGATTGTGGGACCAACGGGAAGCGGCAAAACCTCGGTTTTGAACGCCTGTCTACAGGAGATTTCTCCTGACAGTCGCGCCCTGCTTCTTGAGGACACGCCCGAGCTCGCCCCTCCGAACTCCGTTTCAACTCGACTGGTAACCCGTGATGACTCGCGCTCCCAGTACCCGAGGTATGACCTCAGCGACCTTTTGCGCCAGTCTTTGCGGATGCGACCGGACCGTCTGATCATGGGTGAAATTCGTGGCGCCGAAGCCAAAGACCTTCTCCTCACTCTCTCCACCGGCCATCGCGGAGGAATGGCCACTCTTCATGCCGACAGCGCGCCCGAGGCCCTCTTGCGCCTTGAGATTCTGATCCAAATGGGAGCGCCTCATTGGCAGCTTGAAACCATTCGTCGACTGATTTTTTTTGGGATTCAGTATGTGATACTCGCAACCAGAAATGAAGGAAGGCGCCGTTTCGCTGGCGCCTTCCGTTTGGTCTCACTCGAGTCATGTGGGTTTTTACTGGAGCGGACGTTTTGAGTACAACCGGCGTCGAGCGACCGGCTAAACCGCCACGTCGAGATAACTTCCTGGTGGCATCAAATCACCCTCCACCATTTCTCCTGACTCAGGATCCTGGTAAAGTGGTGTTCCCGAAGTCGCCGCGGCTTGATTTGGTGGGGGAGCTTCGACTCCCAAATCATAGCGCGGGTCCACTTCGTTCATTGTCTTACGCATAAAGAAGCCGTCGGAAAGGCGCTTAACGATCTCCGACTCCAACTGCGCTTTGGTTCGCGATTCCATGAGTTGGTTGTGTTTGTCAGCCGCCATTTGCGCGGTCGTTCGGTTGAGATCGCGGCGATCGGTTCCCGACGAGCCTTCGGGCCGTCCAAAACTGGGCCCCCCGGGGCGAGCCGCGTGTCCGTCTCGCATATCGACGGCCGCAATTCGCGGGGTACTGGGTAGAATCCCACTGATTTTTTGCATTCCACACCTCCATGTGCGGCGTTTCGAGAGCATCATGCCCTCCCTTACTCTTTCGGAGTGACGACGAAAAACCACACGGTCCCAACGTCTAATTATGGAACAGGACTCGACCCTCGGCGGGGTCGAGGGTCATGATCAAAAGTGAAGAGAATCGGCGAGAGTCCGGCTTAGGATTTTTTGCCTTCGGTGGCGCCCTTTTCGGCTGCCGTGCCCAGACGAACGCCGAGTTCTAGGAGTTGTTCTCGGCTCACGGTGCTTGGCGCATCCGACATCAGACACGTCGCCTTGGCCGTCTTCGGGAAGGCGATCACGTCACGAATGGCATCGGTGTCACACAAAATCATCAGGAGCCGGTCCACGCCCCAAGCGATTCCACCATGCGGAGGCGTACCGTACGACAGGGCTTCGATGAAAAATCCAAACTTGTGATGGACCTCTTCTTCAGAAAGCCCCAAGGCCTTAAACAAGGATTTTTGTACCTGTTGATTGTGAATACGGATACTTCCGCCCGCAATTTCGTGGCCGTTGCAGACAAAATCGTAAGCCTTGGCCAGCAGGGTGTTGTACTCTTTTTCATTCTCATCAAAGAGCGTCTGCAGGTATTCATCCTTGGGTGAAGTAAAGGGATGATGGCGCGCCACCCAGCGACGCTCATTGGGGTCATACTCAAGCAGCGGAAAATCCACGACCCACAAAAAGCTGTCGCGGCTCTTGTCGATCAAACCCAATTGGTGACCGAGCTGATCGCGGAGAGCGGCCAGTGACCGGCAGGCGACTTCAAAGTCATCAGCCACAACGAATACGGCTCCCCCCTTTTGGCCTCCGCCTTCTGCAAAGAGCTTTTCGACCAGCTCAGCCGACAAAACCTTGCTCACGGACGAAGACAGCCCGCCGCCTTCATCCATCTTGATCCACACCAGTCCCTTGGCCCCCATTTGTTTGGCAAGATCGGTGAGCTTATCAATTTGAGCGCGCCCAAAACTGCCCGCTTGGGGAACTGCCAAGGCCCGCACCACGCCACCGCGAGCCAGCACGTCTTCAAAAACTTTAAACCCGGAACCCTTGGCGACCTTGGCCAGGTCTTTGAGTTCCAGCGGATTGCGCAAGTCCGGCTTGTCGCTGCCGAACCGATTCATGACTTCAAAAAACGTCAGGCGTGGAATGGGGCCGATGTCCTTGCCTCGCACTTCCTTCCATATCTTACGCGCCAAACCCTCATTGAGTTCGATGAGGTCTTCGACATCAACAAAACTCATCTCAATGTCGATCTGAGAAAATTCAGGCTGCCGGTCAGCACGCAAATCCTCGTCACGAAAGCAACGGGCAATTTGAAAATACCTATCCATGCCACCAATCATCAACAACTGCTTCAGGGTCTGGGGGCTCTGCGGAAGAGCGTAAAAGTGTCCCAAATGCACTCGTGAGGGCACCAAGTAATCGCGCGCGCCTTCGGGTGTACTCTTGTACAAAATCGGCGTTTCGACTTCGAGGAAGCCTTTATCAGACAAATAGTTGCGAACCAACTGCGTAACCTGGTGACGGACGATGAGATGGTTTTGCAATTGCGGTGCTCGTAACTCCAAGTACCGGTACTTGAGACGAAGATTTTCACTCACCTTGCTGTCACCGATGTGAATGGGTGTCGGCTGGGCCTCAGAGAGAATTTTGCAAACCTGGGCTTCGACCTCGATCTCACCGGTGGTGATCTTTTTGTTGATCATTCCCTCGGGTCGCGCCCGTACCACGCCCTTAACCGCCACGA
Source organism: Bdellovibrionales bacterium (assembly GCA_020850475.1). Classification (GTDB taxonomy): domain Bacteria; phylum Bdellovibrionota; class Bdellovibrionia; order Bdellovibrionales; family UBA1609; genus JADZEO01. Next base: position 41,037 of record JADZEO010000143.1, read on the forward strand.
CAAATTCATTGCGCAAATCTTTGGCAGCCGCCAGTTCCTTCAAAGTGGGATTAAATACCACTTGCACCAAGCCACCGCGGTCACGCAAATCAACAAAGATCAGACCGCCGTGATCCCGCCGAGTGTCAACCCACCCCATAATCACGACTGCTTGCCCCACATGGGACTTGTTTAACTCGCCACACCGATGGGTCCTCTTGGTCTCGCTCACAAACTTCACGGTCATCTCCTTCAGAGCCAATTTGCTGGTTCGATCAATCTCTCACGTCCCGCCAAGGCACGCAACAGGTGGAGCCATTTACTGGCCACCCCAGAGTGGCTGACCCCTCAATTTTGGATTTAGACATGAACAAATTTTAGGGACTCAGTTAGTTGGAGTTATGCCACGGCGACTCCACACCCCGGTCTGGTGCCAATTTAAAACCAAAGACGAATCACTCCAAGGGATTTGATAGACAGATGCCTGGGATCGGACTATCTTCTGCCTCATGCCTAAAGTAACTGTGAGTTGCCAATCAAATTGTAGTACCCAAGAGGCCTTTAGTCGCATCCGCAAAGTCCTCGAACACGATCAAGATCTGCGCAAGCTCGATGCGCACTACAAGTGTCAATTTGATGAAACAAAACTCACGGGCCAAGCCGACGGCAAGCACTTCAAAGCGCAAATGAGTATCGCTGGTAAGGGCAACGGCTCGGCAGTCGAAATCGTGGTCGATCTTCCCCTCGCCCTGTCCCTGGCCAAGGGCTTGGTGCAAAAGACGCTGCAACGCAAGTTGGACCAAGCGCTATTAGCCTGAGCTAAACCATGAAAAAAAAGAAGAAAGTTAAGAAAAGCGCGCCCCGACGACGAGCCAAGGTCGCCTCTCGACCCGTATTGACTCCAGAAATCGTTGAACCCAACAAAGTTCGGCACCACGAACCAGAAGTCGTCGAATCGAATCAGCCTCGCCCGGACCTACCGGACGATTTGAGTTTCGATTTACCGGAGCCCGCCCCGCCGACCGCTTTGGTCTCGGCCGACAGCCAGGCCTTGTCCATTTCCGATCCCGTGGCTCGATACATGGCTGAGGTCAACCGCTACCCTCTATTGACCCGCGAGCAGGAGGAAGAAGTCGCTAAACGCTACTACGAAACGAAAGATCCCCGCCTGGCGGAGGTGTTAGTGACGTCGAACCTGCGCTTTGTCGTCAAGGTTGCAGCCGAATATTCGAAGTTCGGGTCACGATTGATTGACTTAATTCAAGAGGGCAATGTCGGGCTGATGCATGCGGTCCGCGAATTTAATCCGTACAAAGGTGTAAAGCTCATCACTTATGCCGTTTGGTGGATTCGCGGCTACATTCAAGAGTATCTCATGCGCCAGTACTCTCTCGTTCGGATCGGCACCACGCAAAACCAACGCAAGCTCTTTTATCAACTGCAAAGAGAAAAACAGGAGCTGGATCGGCTCGGCGAAGAGGCTGGAATTAAGCAGATCAGCGGGCGCTTGGGGATTCCCGAGGATGAAGTCGCAGACATGCGTAACCGCCTGATGGGTCGTGATGTGAGTTTGAGTCAACCCTTGGGCCCCGAAGAGGGTTCACGCCTGTTGGATCTCCAGTCTGATGACTCCGCCGCCAATGACATTGATACGGTGATTGATCTTAAGGAACACCTCGGCTTGCTCAATTCCGCCTTGGACCAAATTCGCCCTGGCTTGAGTGAAAAGGAAACTTATATTCTCGAAAATCGCCTGCTAGCCGACGAGCCCCTCACGCTTCAGGAAATTGGTGAAAGCTGGAAGGTCACCCGCGAGGCCGTTCGGCAAATGGAAGCGCGCCTACTGAGTAAGATTCGCAAGGCTTTACTGGAGAACGGTCTGGTCGATCCTAATCCCGATTCGTCGGATAGTATCTGAATTTTTTACCGACCCCGCATCCCTTTGAGACCCTTTGTCCATAAGCCGTACTGATTAATTCCATTCAAAACTAATGATTTTACGAAACTGGCGCTCTCGGATAATTTCCCGCCCCGTCAAGCAGGGGTCATCCCAAACTTGCAAAAATTTAATTTAGGGGGAAACCATGAAAGCATTAGGTCTTATTGCCGCAGCCCTGATCGGGTTGAGCGCACACGCCACCAGCATCCAAACTCACAAATTTCAACCGGGCTCATTTAACTTGAACCAACCTGGCATGGTGCCCAATCCCAACTGTTACACTTTCGTAAACATGACCCTGGACAAGGGCCAGTTGTTTGGTCCCTTCGCTGTTCTTGAAAACCGCGTTGGCGGGCTTTGCGAAATTTATGCAGCTCCCAACACTCGCTTTTACGACCTCAAGCTCGCCGGCATTGAGTGCGGCTCGGGCCACTATGAAGCGACCCGCATCACCGAAGACGGTCCCGAGAAGTTGACTCTCATCGACCACCGCACACGCACTTGCCGCGATATGGTCCCGGCCAAACTGATTGTAATGATCGAGTCACCCGATGGCCAAGTAACAACTCTGCATGGAATGGCACCGGTTCGCCGCTAATTGCGCTTTTAACTAGAATCTTAACTCAATACTGGGGGAATTTATGAAAAAACTATTAGTCATTATGAGTATCGCTTGGACGACCAGCTCTTTTGCCGCGACCGTCATTGCTCAAAAACAGTTCTGGGCGGGATTTTCACCGCGACCCGTGAACTCTAGGATCTCAATCCTTAGCGATGGCACCGCCATTGCCGAGATCGAGAGCCTGCGCGAAAACAAGACCCGCACAATCAAGTTGGCGAAGCTGAGCGCCGGCACCCTTAAGGGAGTCAAAGCTCGCATCGAGGCCGTCACCGCTGAAGAGCTCAAAGACTACGAAGAAGACAAACCGAAGTGTACAGATGCTCCTTCGAAGGCCTACCGCATCTTTAAGGCCGACGGTACCGAGGTTCCGGTTTACCGCTGGGCCAGCTGTCACGAGTGGGTCATGACCACGAGCGAAAATGCTGACACTGCTCAACGATTGAAGGCACTCCTTGATGGTATGGAGTCATTGATTGAGTACAACTTTGGCTTCTAATCGCGCCTTGCTCTAAAAAGCAAAAAGCCGTCAGCGTATTTGCCTGACGGCTTTTTTTTCGCTCTCTCTAGCCGAGACTCAAACGGCTTCCAGCTCCTGATCTTCAAAATAACTGGCCAGCTTCGCCCGAAGTCGAGCGATGGCCTGAGCGTGGAGTTGGGAAACCCGACTCTCCGTCACCCGCAAAATCATGCCGATCTCCTTCAAATTGAGATCTTCATAATAATATAAGGACAAAACCAACCTTTGTCGTTCGGGCAACTCCTCAATGGCCTTGGTGACCACGTCTTTGACCGACTTCATATTCAGTTGGGTGTACGGATTATTGAGCTTACAGCCCTCAAGTAGATTCAAAATCGATTTCTTGTCGACGTTACTAAAGGTGGCGGCATCATCAATTGAGAGGATTGATACCGGTCGGACTTGATTCACAAGATCGTAGAACTCTTCCATCGACATGCCCAATTGTCCGGCGACCTCTTCGTCCGTGGCGGACCGACCCAACTCTGCTTCCATTTGAATCAGAGTGCGATCCAACATCTTGGCCTTGTCACGAACAGAACGGGGCACCCAGTCTTGGGCGCGTAACTCATCGAGAATCGAACCGCGAATACGAAACTCCGCATAAGTCTTAAACTTGTTGTCGCGCGTAGGATCGTACTTTTCAATGGCGTCCATCAGGCCGATCACGCCACTTGAGATCAAATCATCCAGCTCGATGTTTGAAGGCAAGCGGATCGCGATTTTTTGCGCGATGAACTTGATGAGTGGAGCATACTCCATGATCAGCTTATCTTTCTGCTGAGGAGTGAGCTTACTCGGTTCTTCTTTGTACTTGTGCAATAACGAATTACTATTGTTATTGTTCGACATTCAATTCCCACCTTACCAAGTTCAATTTTATCAAATTGAGAACTAGACAAAAAGTCCTATTCTCTTCATGCCACTCCAACCAATTGCTGCCAGAAGAACTGAATCCCACCCTTAACTTCCTGCACATTCTCAAAACCACTCAACTTTTTGGCAATCTGCTGGATCGAGATACTGGCCGGGAGGCGAGGATTGAAGTCTAGTGCTAACTGTTGCAGCTTTGTTGCCTTGTTTAGACCTGAGTCCATAGGAACGAATCCACGGTAGGTCAAACTGACACAGAGGAATCGGTCCGCCACTTCGCTCAGGCGCTGAAAGACCGCCATGGCCTCACGATCATCGCGAACCATGTTACACAAAATCGAAAATTTGTTCTCGCGGTGCCTTTGATTTAGCACTTTGATCAGCGAGTAGGCGTCCGTGAGTGACGAAGGATCTGGCGTCACCACCACCATGATTTCATTGGCCGCCGCGTTTAAATACAACACGTTGTCGTCGATTCCTGGAGCGGTATCGATCAACAAGAAATCGTAGTCATCTGGGAGATCGCTGACTTGATCCAAAATTCCCTGGCGCAGGGCCGGGGGTAATCGCTGAAGTTCATAAATCCCACTGCCCCCAGGGATCAAATCAAGATTGGGCGCCACATTCATTATGACTTCTTCGATTCGCGCACCATCAAACAACACCTGATGGATTGTCTGCTGGGCCCGTCGACCAAACATGATGTCGAGATTCGCCATGCCCAGGTCGCCATCGAGCATGAGAACTCGACGGCCGCTGCGACTGAGGGCCGCCGCCAAATTGGCGACCATAGTGGATTTACCGACGCCCCCTTTGCCGGAGGTGATGCTGATACTGCGCGTGACGCCACTCTTAGAGCTAGTGGCCTGCGATGATGAACTCATGAATCTTATACTCCTTGTGTCTTGCGGATCTTAGTCAGTTTAAAAATCAAGTCGACGACCCGTTCTTTGGTGGCCGCCTCAAAATCCTCGGGAACTTTGGGACCAATTCCAAATGAGTGCAGGGGGGTCCCAAACTTCTTCTGGAAGTTGTAAATCAGACCGTGTTGGACGGATTCATCCAAGCAGGTAAAAACAACGTCATGAAAGCCAATCGTCATGTAGCGACTGGCAATCTCAAAGGCATCGGCGTCTTTTGCCAGTACCGATTGCACATAATGAATACGACGATCCGAGCCTTCCGGTGGCAAGGTGTCCCTCAAGAAATCCAACTCGCCAATGGAACGCAAATTGAGACCTGGGAAATCAACCAAAAAGTGATCAATGTGGCCCAAGCGTTGCTGGATGATCTCCCAATCTTTGCGTCGTCGCACAATCGCAAACGGCACATTTAAGATTTGGGCATAAATCCGCAACTGCTCAGCCGCGCCCACCTTGCTGTTGTCGGTGGTCATGATCGCGATCTTTTTCTTTTCACAAATCACCAAATGACTGGCGAGTTTAACCAGCGAACTCGTTTTGCCCTGACCGGCCGGGCCCACGAATGCGTGAAAGCGCGCGCTGGTGCGGTGATCGGCAACCTTAAGCTCATCAAGAAAGTGCTTGGCCACCCAGGCGTCTACAAAGGCGGGCTTCTTGATCTGTGCCGGGTCCAAGCGATCCTTGCACTGCTTGAGAATTTCCACGACATGCTCGCGCGCAATTCCCGCCCGGCCGAGTTTTTCATAGGCGCCGGTCAATTCATACGGCAGCCCTTCCTCAGCACCAGGGTGCATACTGACAAACGATTGGGGAACGTTCTGGAACTTTTCTAGCATCCGCTTGAGATATTGAATTTCATTACGAAGAGCTGAAAGCTCCGGGGTAGGAGCGGCGGCCGGCTGAGCTCCCGGAACCGATGTCGTCCTTCGCGACTTGTTCTCCTGAGTCGATTCCTCCGACCAACCCGAGGACAGCGCACTTTTGACTGCCGCTCGGATGCGCTCGGCCGCAATGGCTTCATTTGGCGGCGCACTTGGGGCTGGCGTAAAAGCCGGGGGCCGCTGCTCGCGCGGTCGTGGGTTTGCCGCTCGAGCCTCATGACTTTCGTCATCAATATCTATATACGGTACCGCGGTAATGGGTCTCCGCATTTCTTCCTCCGGCGATGGTGTGGCAAACGCCTTATCGATAAAGGCCTTTTGCAGGCGAGCGGGACTATTAGCAAACCGACTGCGCATTTCTTCGTTCATTTTCTTTTCGGCCACTTGCTTGCGGCGCAAAGTATCCACTGAGGCCGCGGCCGTTACTTCAACGCTGGTATTGCCAAGAAGTCCAAAGCCACTTTGGTGGTCGCGAGCCGATAAGATAATCGCCTCGGGCCCCATGTGGAGCTTAACCATTTCGAGTGCCTCTTTCATTGAGCGAGCTTCAAATTTCCTAACTTGCATGTGCCATCTCCACTAAGCCAACAGCAGAAACGCGGGCATCCGGCGAAACCTCACTATGCGAAAGGACGATGAGCTGAGGGATAAACCGCGAAATCAATTTATATAGATGTCGCCGGATGGTCGGGCTGGTCAAAAGAATCGGTTGCCCGGCGATTTCAGGATGGTGCTCGATCGCCGAAGACACTCCGGTGATGAGAGTTTGCGCGGCCCGAGGGTCCATCACCAACTGGACCCCCTGTTCCGTTTGCAGCAGTGAATTGGCGATCATCTCCTCGAGACTCGCATCTAGAGTCATTACCGGTAGGGAACCGTCGTCGTTTTTGTATTTATTGGTGATGGTGCGACTCAGAGCCTTGCGCACCGACTCCGTCAAGATCTCATGATCTTTAGTTTTAGCACCCTCGTCCCCCAAGGTCTCCATTATCGTGCGGAGATCGCGGATCGAAACCTGTTCTCTCAGCAGATTTTGGAGTACGCGCACCACTGTACCGAGCGGCAGAATATTCGGAATCAAATCATCAACTACCTTCGGATAAATCTTTTTGAAGTTCTCGATTAGACTGTCGGCCTCTTGGCGGCCAAAGAGTTCATGAGCGTGAGTCCGCAGGATTTCAGTTAGATGAGTCGCCATGATCGTGGGCAGATCGACCACGGTGTAGCCGTTGATTTCCGCCTGTTCCTTTTGGCCACGGGAAATCCAAATCGCATCCAAACCAAAGGCCGGCTCGCGGGTGGGAATTCCCGTCATTTCCTCGGTGACTCCGCCCGGGTCCATGGCCAAATAGCAGTCCGCCCGTAACGTCCCACCGCCAACGCGATTGCCCTTCATTACCACTCGGTACTCGCCGGGCTCAAGCTGGAGATTGTCGCGAATGTGAACACTCGGAACGACAATTCCCAGATCGAGAGCAAACTGCTTGCGAATACTGACAATGCGCTCGAGTAGGTCACCTGACTCACCCGACTCAACGATATTGATGAGGCCATACCCAACTTCTAACTCCACCAAATCAAGGGGCAGTAGCTTTTCAACATTTTCCTTCTGCGGCTTAAGGGCCTGCTCTTCGTCTTGGCGCTTTTTGAGCTCAACTTTCTCTTGATCAAAACGCGAGATCACCCAAGCCAAACCACCCATAGCGCCACCAAGCATAAAAAACGGCAACCCGGGTAAACCGGGTACCAGACCAAGGACTCCAAGAATGGCCCCGACAATCGCCGCCGCTCGCGGTTTTAGAAATAACTGGCCGACAATCTCGGCGCCCATATTTTTTTCAGTCGAGCTTCGCGTCACCACGGTACCCGCGGCGGTAGAAATGATCAGAGCCGGGATTTGGGTTACCAGACCGTCACCGATGGTTAACATTGTATAGTGTTGCGCCGCTGTCGCGAGCGACAGGTCCTTTTGAAAGATTCCAACTAGGAGTCCGCCAACGACGTTGACGATGGTGATGATAATGCCGGCAATGGCATCACCGCGCACAAACTTACTGGCACCATCCATGGCTCCATAAAAGTCCGCTTCGCGTTCAATTTCTCGCCGACGGGCGCGAGCATCGGATTCAGAAATCAAGCCCGCATTAAGATCGGCATCGATCGACATTTGTTTACCAGGCATGGCATCCAAGGTGAAGCGCGCGGCGACCTCAGCGATACGGCCCGAACCTTTGGTGATCACCACAAAGTTAATTACGACTAAGATCACAAAGACAATAAAGCCGATGACGTAGTTACTGCCGACAACAAAATTTCCAAATGAGGCAATAACCTGTCCGGCCGCCTCGGAGCCGTTGTGCCCTTCCGTCAAGATCAAGCGGGTCGAGGCGACGTTGAGCGCCAAGCGAAACAAGGTCGTCATCAAAAGCAAACTCGGAAACACACTAAAATCAAGCGCGCGGTCAGTGTAAATTGAAACAATCAAGACCAGCAGTGAAACAGCCAGCGACAGTGACAATGAGATGTCCATAAACCAAGTGGGCATCGGGATCATCATCACGACGAGAATTCCCACCAGACCCAGGGCTACCAGCAGGTCCACGTTTTTGGCCACACGCTCAAAGCGTTTTAAGAATTGGAACAACTCATCCATCTAGCGCACACCCTTTTTCTTGAGTCTAAATACATATGAAAGCACCTCGGCCACCGCGGTGTAGAGCTCACGGGGAATGATTTGCCCCAGCTTCATGGTTTTATAAATGGTGCGGGCCAACGGCTTGTTTTCAACAATTGGAATATTCTTTTCTCGAGCGATTTCTTTGATCTTGTCAGCGATGAACCCCGCGCCCTTGGCGATGAGTCGAGGCGCCACCGTGGTCTCATCGTATTTGAGGGCAATCGCGATATGGGTCGGATTGGTAATGATAACGTCCGCCTTGGGCACATCGTCCATCATGCGACGGTTGGCAATTTCCCTTTGCACGCGCCGAATGCGAGCCCGAATCAAGGGATCACCCTCGCGAGACTTGTGTTCGTCTTTAACTTCTTGCTTGGTCATGCGCATGGTCTTTTCAATTTCCCAGCGCTGAAAAAAGTAATCAAAGCCCGCGAGCACAAGCATAAAAAAGCCAACACCCGCAAAGAGTTTAATGAACACGTCGCCGACATAAACGAACATTTGATTGATCGAAAAGGTGATCACTTGAGGAACGACGACCATTTCTGATTTGAGAATCACCGCAACAATGGAGCCTACCATCAAAACCTTTATTACGGCTTTGATGCCCTCCATGACCGACCGCAGACTGAAAATGCGTTTGAACCCGTCAACGGGATTCATCCGCTCCCACTTGAGACTCAAAGCCTCCTCATTGACGAGAAATCCGGTCTGGAGAAGGGTTGAGGCAAAAGAGAACAACCACATGATTCCCAAGATGGGTGCGGCAATAAAAAGGCCCTTGAGCCCAGCAAACTTAACCGCCGCTATCCAATCGCCCTCGCGTGCGGCCGCCACCAGATAGGTGGAAAGGGAACTGGTAAACACAGCGTGAATTTGCTCAAAAAAGAATCGGCCCAATAGCCAAGTGGCCATGACTGACAGAAAAAGCGCAAAAACCGACCCTAACTCCTTGGTTTGGGCGACTTGGCCACGCCGGCGGAAGTCTTCGCGACGCTGCTGGGTCGCTTCTTCCGTTCTCTCGTCTTGCTCTACATCAGCCATGTTCCATCCTAGAACAGGTTTTTAACTAAAAGCTCTTCATCATCTGAAACACTCTCTCGGCCGTCAGATTTAAAATTTCTGGCATCTGCCAGAGAATCAACGGCAAAGAGACAAACAAAACCAGCAAACCGACAAAGATATTGACTGGAATACTGGTAATCAAAACGTTGATTTGCGGAACAGTTCGCCCAATAACCGCCATCGCGATATTGGTAAACAGAATCGCAACTAAGACCGGCCCCGAAATCTTAATGCCGATCACCGTAATTTCTTGAACGATCTCCCCCATGTGTCCAAAGAAGGTCATGGTCAGGAGGTTGCCGGACAAAGGAATCAAAGTGAAACTGTCTCCCAGACCCCCTAGCAACAGATGATGCCCATTGATTCCCAAAAAGAACAAGGTTCCGAGGCCGATCAAGAACTGGTCAAAGGCACTCGAACGATCATTGAAAGCCGGATCAAAGAGCTGAATGCTGGTCAAACCCAGACTCACGCTGATCAATTGACCAGCGACACTCAATACATAGAAGAACGCGCGAGCGATTGAGCCAATGGCCAAGCCAATAAACACTTCTTTGAGGGCGTACCAAATGATCTGCTCGGTCCCCAAACTCGGTTCGATCGCACCCCAGCCCACCGTAGGAAAAAGCAGAATTGAAATGACCAATGCCATCAAAATTTTTACCGAAGCTGGGATATTATCGGCACCAAAAACCGGCCAACTTACCAAGAAAGCCGACACTCTGAGCATCACCAGGATGAATGCGAGAATCTCGGCTTCATTAAAGTTGTAGAGTTGGCCCACGATTACTCCCTTACATACTGCGCGAGATTTTGCAGAATCTCGGTCGTAAAGTGGCTCATTACATCCAGCATCCACGGCCCGGCGATCACAATCACCAATGCCACTACCGCCATTTTGGGAATAAAGGTCAGAGTCGCCTCGTTAATTTGGGTGATCGCTTGCAACACGGAGATCACCAAACCGATGATGAGGGCACCGGCGAGCATCGGGCTGGCAATCATCGCCGTGGTCTTAATTGTTTCTTGTCCCAACTTTAAAATGAGTTCTTCTGTCATTTGCGCCTCACCCGAAACTTTCGACCAATCCGCCGACCAACAGAGTCCAACCATCGACCATCACAAAGAGCATAATCTTAAACGGCAGGGAAATAATGACCGGCGGGAGCATCATCATACCCATCGCCATCAACACGCTCGCCGCCACCATATCAATCACCAAAAAGGGTAGATAAATGATGAAGCCAATCTGAAAGGCCGTCTTGAGCTCAGAGATGATGAATGCTGGAATCAAAACCTGCGACGGGACATCAGCTCGGGTTTTCGGTTGCTCCACCTTTGCCATCTTCACAAACAAACTAAGGTCGCTGTCGCGAGTCTGATTGAACATGAACTTTCTCAATGGGGCCATTGCCGCATCAAAGGCCTGCTCCTGACCGATCGTGCCCTTGAGATAAGGCTGGAGGGCGGTCTCATTGATCGTGTTCAAGGCCGGCGACATGATGAACAAAGTTAAAAACAGCGCCAAGCCCACCAAGAGCTGGTTGGGCGGCATCTGTTGAGTACCCAGTGCTTGCCGCACGAAAGACAACACGATGACGATGCGGGTAAAGCTCGTCATGAGGATCAAGATCGCCGGTGCCAGCGTCAGAACTGTTAAAACTCCCAAAATCTTGATGGCGTTGACGACTTCATTCGGATCGTTCGTCGTTTTAAATCCCAAATTGACTGAAGGCAAAGTCACTTGAGCTGAAGCCAACTGAGCCAGGCCCAGGGCTCCAAACAAAACCAAAAGAGCTTGCGTTAGAGGTCGCAACTTCACAGGGACCTCATTTCCTTCAATCGGTCCGCGATTTGACTTTGAATTTTTCCTAAAGAAATCTCGTCGTCTTCGGACTTACGTACCACCCCGGACGGGCGACGCAGGTTCGGTCGGTCGACGACCTCGTCTTCGCCAATTCCCGCGCGGTTGAGTTCCTTTGCAAACGAGGCCGGGGCATCAGCCGGAATTTCCTCGTCCAAGAGAGCTAAGGTTTTAATCAAATTAATGTTGTGATCAGTGACACCGATTAAAATGCTCTCGCCTGCCACCTGAATAATTGCCAGAGTCTTTTTCGGCCCCAGATGATGTTGGGTGAGAACTCGAATTTTAGTTTGATCTTGGACTCGCACCCGATTGCGAGTCCAGTACTTAGCACCCATCATGAGGGCCCCAGCAAATACGATGATAATAACCAGGCTCGCTGCCATTCGCCAATAAGGGGACTTGGTCGAGGTCTTTTCAGCACTCGACTTGTCTGCTGACAAAACCGGAATTTTGTCTTCCGGCAGGTTGGACTGGCTTTTCGGAGTCTCGGCCAGCGGTGCGGCGGACTCCGCCAGTTCGTTGGCTACAATGTCGGCTGCCGCAGAGGAGGACTTAGTCGAAACTGTCATCAGAGCATCACCCGCCTCAGGAGCCGCTGACTCCAAAGCCCTAGCCAGTTCACTATCTAAGTCATTGGGCGGAATGAGGGGAAGCGCTTCTGCACTCTTAGCCGGAACCGCGACGGCCGAGTCCACAATCGAGACCAGAATGGTGTTGTCTTTGCTTTCTACCTTAATTTTTCCTGCCAGCCCCTCGGACTTGTGCTTCGAAAAATAAATGATGCGCGATCTCACTAATCCCGTTTCGGCTTGGTAAGTGTAGATGCTTTTAATCTTTTGATCTTTTACCGGCTGAATGGTCTTTTTTTGGACGAAGTTTGTTTTAGGTAGATTCAGTTGAACGGTGTGGTTAATCAAATCCACGCTCACCTGGCTGGCGTCATAGGGCCGGTCGAACTCCAGTTGGAGCTGGAAGCCACTGCCCGTCGTCGAATAATTGACCAGCTGCAGTTGGGGCTGACTATCTGCCTGGGCCACACTTGCACTCACTACGGCAATCAACAAGCACCATATCCCGCGAATCACAAAGCCTCCACTTGGCGAAAAATTGACCCTTTAGCTACCCAGTTGCTCAACGCGTTCGGTAGGCGAAATGATGTCGGTGAGGCGCACCCCAAACTTCTCGTTGACGACCACCGCCTCACCGCGCGCGACCAGCTTGTCGTTAACG